>JARGFR010000314.1 GCA_029210985.1 Spirochaetaceae bacterium
TCGCGCGCTCAAGGACCTTCCGCTTCTTCTGTCCCGGGAATGGCCTGATTCCCGACAATCTGAGATTCGAATTCCGGCGGACACCCCCAATCCGGCTTATCAGGATATGGCGGATCTTCGGGGCCAGGGTGTTCTGCGACGTGCCTTGGAAACCGCCGCGGCCGGGGGGCATCATCTGTTGATGTTCGGCCCGCCGGGAAGCGGAAAGACGATGGCCGCCAGGGCTGTTGCCGGCATCATGCCGGATTTGGACACATCCCGATCCCTGGAGGTGTCCAGAATCTGGTCTCAAGCGGGGAAACTCGAAAACAATGCCGGTTTGATCAGACGTCCGCCTTTTCGAGAACCGCATCATTCGGCGTCTCTCGAAGGATTGATCGGAGGAGGGAAAGGCGGTCGGCCCGGAGAAGTGTCTCTTGCCCATGGCGGTGTCCTATTCCTGGACGAGGCACCGGAGTTCGGCACTAGAGTGATTCAATCCATTCGAGAGCCTCTTGAATCCGGACGGGTGGATATAGCCAGAGCCGGACATGCTTGGTGGTATCCGGCGAGTTTTCATCTGTTGATGGCCATGAACCCATGTCCCTGCGGAAATCTCGGCCGTGAGGAGGCGGGATGCCTCTGCACTCCGCCGGAACTCAGTCGGTATTGGAGGAGACTGGGCGGCGCCATATTAGACCGAATCGATTTGAGGGTGCCTGTTTCGCCCGTTGGCGCCGATACGCTTCTGGGACCCCCCGGGGAATCCAGCCGAGAAGTCAGGAAACGCGTGGAGAGAGCCAGGAAGGCCCAGTATCGGCGATTTGAAGGACGGAATATTCGGCTGAATGCCGAAATACCTGCCGGGGAAATCAACCGCTATGTGCATCTCGACCATGAGTCTGCAAAGTATTTCACCGAAGCGGTGCGACAGTTTGGACTGTCGTCCCGGGCGTCTCACGGCGTCCTCCGGGTTTCCAGGACCCTTGCGGATATTTCGGGACGTCACAACATCGTCTCCGACGACATCCTGGAGGCCCTGCATCACAGAAGATTCGGTGACAAAGATATTTTCTGGACTACACTCTGAAGTTTTTAGCATTATGGGACCGAAGACCCTGCTCTATACTTGATCGAATCGGCTCCGAACGCTTCCTCCTGAACGGAACGAAAACTATACTGATGGAATGAGACGCAGGCATCGAAAGAACGTCCTTTTTTCCGCCACGACGGCGGCGCTTCTTATCATCATTTTCCTCCTGGGCTTCGGCATCATCGACTTTCATGTCGGTAAAGGGGATACAGGTCAAATTGACGAGGTGATGAGTTCGGGAGAGACCGAGAGTACCGCCGATTTCGTCTATCAGGGTGGAACCATAGAGTCGGTGGAAAATCCTCCGAATTCCGCGGATTACACCATCGACGAAATGGAGAATATTACCGTATACGACCGATACAACGAAGCCGTTGTGAACATCACCACCGAAGTGGTGGGATACAATTGGTTTCTTGAACCTGTTCCCAAGGAAGGCTCCTCCGGATCGGGCTCCATTATCGATAGCCGCGGATATATTCTCACAAATAATCACGTCGTAGAGAACGCATATAAAGTCAATGTCACCCTGGCGGACGGCATAGTTTTCGAAGGAGATGTGATCGGGTCAGATCCTGAGAATGATCTTGCTGTCGTAAAATTTGATCCTGACGGTCATCCCCTTGTCACAATTCCGTTTGGATCATCTCACAATCTCAGAGTCGGTCAGAAAGTTCTGGCAATCGGCAATCCTTTTGCATTTGAGCGTACATTGACTACGGGAATCATTTCCGGATTGGGTCGTCCTCTCCGAAACGATAAGGGCATTGTTATTCGAGATCTGGTTCAAACCGATGCCTCCATCAATCCCGGCAATTCAGGCGGTCCGTTATTGGATGCCAAGGGTCGACTGATCGGGGTGAATACCATGATTTATACTCCTTCGGGTGGATCGGTCGGTATCGGTTTCGCAGTCCCTGTCGCCACGGCTCAACGGGTTGTTCCGGACTTGATTCAGTACGGTTTCGTTCAACGTGGATGGATTGATATCGATCCGGTTCAGCTTTTTCCATCTTTGGTGCGATACGCCGATCTCCCTGTGGCCCGGGGTGTGCTTATATCTCAGGTGACCGCCGGTGGAAATGCCGAAGATGCGGGGCTCCAGGGAGGTCAGCCCAATCAGGCCGTACGCAGCGGGAATACTGTGATTTATCTTGGTGGGGATATCATCATCGACATAGCCGGCGAAACGATTGCATCCCTGGGGGATATGTATGCCGCATTGGAGAAGAGCCGTCCCGGCGATGTTGTGGAGGTGACGGTGGTTCGCGGCCGACGTAAAGTGACGCTGGATGTGACATTGGCTTCAAGACCCGGAGGCAACCGTTGAATCGGAGATTCAAGGTCGTTTCCCCCTACGAGCCGGCAGGCGATCAGCCCCAGGCCATCGATGCACTTGTTCGAGGTATAGAAAACGGTGTCTCTCCTCAGACTCTTCTGGGTGTCACCGGTTCGGGTAAAACCTACACCATGGCCAAAACCATCGAACGGGTTCAGATGCCGGTGCTGGTCGTCAGCCACAATAAGACACTCGCCGCTCAGCTCTACAGGGAATTCAAAGATTTTTTCC
>JARGFR010000315.1 GCA_029210985.1 Spirochaetaceae bacterium
CATACCGGTACGCCCGGCGGGCGAAGGTGATGTTCATCCCGAAGGACGTGGCGCGGGCGATGGTGTACGCGATCCGGACGCCGGCCTCTGGTACCAAGTACTCGACAAAGGTGATGACCCAGGGAATTGGATTGAGACATCATGTTCATCCCTTTTTCTCTACGCGATGGCCAAGGGCCGTATTATGGGATTGATTGACGCTTCCATCGATAAACTCATTGCTGAAACATACCGGGCACTGACTACCAAAACCCGCCGAAGTACCGATGGAGGGTTCCTTGTCGACGATATATGTATCGGCACGGGTATCGGAGATTATCGGTTCTATCTGGATCGGCCGCGCAGCACCAACGATTTGCACGGAGTCGGGGCATATATTCTGGCGGCCTTGGAAGTCCATCGTGTGTTCCATTTGGGACAGGTTACATGATTCTCGGAATCAGGGCCCATGATCTGGGAGTATTCAATCGTCCTGTTGACCTCGCTCATACGGCGAGGGGCATGGGTTTCGATACGGTTCAGCTGGTGCCATTCAAGTCTTTCACCCACATCGAACGCCGCCCCGGAATCTTCAATAAATTTCTGGCAGATGAGATTCGAACGTCGTTTGCCGAAGAGAATCTGAGTATCAGTCTCTTGGGTGCCTATTTCCATTGGTTTGCTGGGAACGACGATCCGGGGCCGGAAATTTTTGCTGATCACCTTAGACACGCCTCGGCCTGTGGAACCAATCTCGTGGGTACGGAAGTCCAGGGAATCACCAGCCATCGATGGCGGTCAAATCCAGAAAATGACACTGATGAGGCGTTTTCTTCTGCTGTCGATATGGTCTGCCGCCTTGATCAGACAGTGAGGCCGGAGGAGGTCTGTATCGGCATCGAAGGTGCTGCAGCTCATGTGTTGTCCACACCGGAAAAGGTCCGCGAATTGAAGGATCGTTCAGATGTCCGGCGTATTCGGTTCATCTTTGACCTCTACAACTTTCTGAACGGAGAGAATTGGAATCAACAGGAAAAGATAATCGATCGCGCTCTGGAATTCTATGGCTCCGATTTGGCGGCGATACACTGCAAGGACTTCCTTCCCGACGGTTTTACCCTGAGACAGGTGGCTCCGGGAACCGGAATTCTAAATTATGAATACCTCGCCAGACGACTCCTCGATATGGGAATGGAGAATATTCCTATGATCCTTGAGGGGGTCACTGGTGCGGATATCACCATGAGTTCGGCGTTCCTGCGCCAACTGATGGATCGGATATAATGAAAACCATGAGACGCTCTACGGTCATGTTTCTGGTGGTTCTGGCTCTGTTCGGTGTTTCCTGTTCCCCAAGCGAAGATTCGGCGAACAATGAGACCGAGCCGCGAACCATTACAGCCTTTCTTGATACAATCATTCAAGAATGGGAGGGGCAGGAAGAGTTTTCAAGGAAGTATGAGGAACTCACCGGAATACGCCTGGTGATCATCCAACCTCCCCATCAGCTCTACAACGACAAACTGCTCATTCAGATCGCCAGCGGCGATATGCCTGATATATGCGAGGTATTGCCGGAGTATCTGCCGTCGTTGGTCAACAACGGCACTGCGGTTCCGTTGGAAATATTCGTCTCCGAATCAGACTACGCAAAGGATATTTCCGTTGAATTGTTGAACAGCTTGAAATTTCCCGACGGGCGGCTATATGGATTTCCGGCTCGTGACGGGGGAGGCTGTGTGACATATATCCGCAAGGATTGGCTGGACAATCTCGGCTTGGAGGTTCCCCGGAATTGGGAGCAGTTTGAAGCAGTCCTGAGATCCTTTACGTTCGACGATCCTGATGGAAACGGAAAGGACGATACCTACGGTTACACTGATGTGAACTCGGCATCCGAAGACTGGTACAATCGAGCGGTGTTCCTAAACGCGCGGTCGGAAATTTATTTTGATGGGCGCCAATGGGTGGACGGGTTTGTCCAGCCGTCCATAATAGAGGCTTTGGAACGATTGAGGAGCTTGTATGATCAAGGGCTCATCGATCCGGATTTTCTCACTAATTCCACTTTCTCCGCCCGTACCCGCTTCTTCAACGGTCAGGCCGGGGTTATCACATACTGGGCCAATCACTGGGCCCGGAACTTAACCGAGCGGACCAGATCCACGGTGGGAGCCCATGCCGAAGTTGTGCCGATACCTGCGATACAAAATGCTCGGTATATTCGGCGGATCGGACCTCAGCTGGTGATCACCACCGGATCGGAGGATCCGCTATGGATCTTTGAGAATTTCATCGATCGGCAATATGACAGAGCCAAGGTTCAGGAGCTTTTCACTTACGGTGTGGAAGGATTTCATTGGTCTAACAGCGGCAGCGGTCCGAAGTTCCTTACTAATGAGAACGATCCCTATGAAGCGGCATTTACCAAGGCCTTTGTCCCGCCGATCGCCGTGCTCAACGATTGGAATCAGCCCATGCCCCAGGATGAACTAGCAGTCCAGGCCAGGAACATACTCCGGCAGGATCCGGTCTATGATCAACTCAAGGCGGGTGGAGAACTGTACAGCCGGTACTATCAGGAAATTGAACGGAAGATCAAACCCGACGTTA
>JARGFR010000316.1 GCA_029210985.1 Spirochaetaceae bacterium
AGATTCAAATCGCCCGTCAGTCTTCTATCATCGCCCCGCCCAGGCAGACATCGCCGTCATAGAACACACTGAACTGTCCGGGTGCCAAGCCTCGGTCACCTTCGTCCATCACGACAGAGAGACGGTCCGTTCCCGCTGCGGCAACTTCCGCCCCGATCAGCTTAGGCCCATGCCGCAGCTTCAGAGTCAGCCTTGCCGGCAGTTCCGGCTCGCCGGAAATCCAATTCGGGTTCAGGGCATAGAATTCGTTTTTGGCGGCCGCGGCGGCTGCAGGGGTTCCGGCCACCGTCACCACATTCTCTTCTCTGTTCCGGTCCACCACGTACCAGGGCCCTCCGGACAATCCGAGGCCGCTGCGCTGGCCGATTGTGTAAAACCAAGTACCCTTGTGAGTGCCCAGAATCCGACCGGTTTCACGCTCAACAATGGGTCCTTCTTTTTCGCCCAAATAATGCTTCACGAAATCCGAATACTTGATTTTACCCAGAAAGCAGATGCCCTGACTGTCCTTCCTGTCTTTGGTCGGCAGATTCCAGCGTCGGGCCAAATCACGAACATCCTCCTTCATCCGATCACCAATGGGAAACAGGGCGATGGAAGCCTGTTCCTGAGTCAGATGGGAAAGGAAGTAGGTCTGGTCTTTAACAGGATCGGGAGACCGGCGGATGCGAAAGAGCCCATCGGCGTCCTCCCTCACCACCGCATAGTGTCCCGAAGCCACTTTATCCAAACTTTCGCCGACGCGGTCCAGGAACGCGCCGAACTTAATGCGGCGATTGCAGAAGATGTCCGGGCTGGGAGTCCGGCCGGCCTTGAGCTCCGAGACCGTATAAGACACCACACGATCCCAGTATTCCCTCTGCAGACTGATCACTTTAAGAGGAACTCCCGTCATTTCGCAGACACCCCGAGCGAACTCAAGGTCTTCCTCCCAGGGACAGGAGCCCAGGAACGCCAGTTCATCCTCCAGCCAGATCTTGAGATAGTAGGCGGTGATGTCCGCCTCGGGCATACGTTCCTTCAATGAAACCAAGGCGGCGGAGCTGTCCACTCCTCCGGATAAAAGCACACCAATCTTCACGGCTGCATCATCGCCGGAGAGAGGCAGAAATTCAAGGCGGCGCCACCTTGGTCTCTACAAATCTGTGCTCCGGATGCCGGGATTCCGACAGCTTTGTAGGGCCCTGTACTGATAGCCAAAAAAATACTTTCGTACTTCCCTTCACGGTTTTGTCTAATTTTTTATCCGCTGCAGACAATTAACCTGTCGTCAAACGCTGCAGACCACTCCACCAACGAAAGTTGGATCGAACTTTGCTAAATAAAGTTCATGCCTCCCGATCCCTTTAAAATGGCCGCCGATGGGTGGAAAATCATCTCACGCCCCGGAAGCGCCCGGGAGAATGCCCGCAGTCTGCTTCGCCGGCTCGCCGAGACAATGAACGCGAACTTGGCGGGTATTGTCTTTCGTGACGCGGAATCCGAATACGAATGGAAAGAACAGGTTCGCCGCATCACGGCCGCCGTTCACAGCAAAAAGGGAATACACCGCTGGCAAAGAGACTTTCCATTCAGTCCGTCGGTCTGGTTCTTCGAAAGCGAAGAGGGGGACGAAGAGGCATTCGGGCCGGTACTCGATCTTCTCGCCCGGCAGTGGCTTCATCTGAACAGGGCCGACAAGACTCGGCCCGATCGTACCCGGCTCCTCAAGTCGGTAAGTCAGGAAGAACCGGCGCCAACCACCTGGGTCGCCGTCAGTCGTCCCTCCAGAATTGTCGCCACCCAGATTCCCAGACTGGGGTTTTCCCGCAGCCCGCTACTCATTCTCGGTCCGTCCGGATCGGGCAAGGGCCATTTGGCTGTCCTCATCCACCAGTACGGTCCGGATCCTTCCCTGCCCATCTCATATAGGGAGGAAAAACAATCCGGCGGCACGCTCCTGGTGAGAGACTGGGACGCCGTTTCCATCAAAGAAGCTCGGGTGATACTGACCGATTCTCGACGGCTGATCGCCTGCGCCACCCCGAACGGAGATATGGATGGCCCTCGGCGTCTGTGGAAAAATCTCACCGACGGCATGGGACAAATACTCACGGTTCCGGCACTCAAAGACAGGAAAGAGGATATTCCCGCCCTCGCTGGCCGGTTCCTGGATCAAGTTCTTGCCGCGTCAGGGCGATGCCCGCCGGGACTGTCCTCCACAGCGGTAGAAGCCATGCTCGCCTATTCCTGGCCGGGAAACGCCAGAGAGCTCAAGGACACCATCGCCGTTATCATGAATCGGTTTTCCGAAGACCAAACACGCATCGGCATCGGCGATCTTCCGCCGGCCGTTCGAGGAGCCCTGCACAAACCGGTTGAGTCATCCTTTCCCGAGCACCTCATCGCCCTGGAATATGAAGCTCTCAAAGAAGAACTCAGCCGGCAGCGCGGCAACATGACCCGCACCGCCCACGCTCTGGGCCTGACACCGAGACAGGTGTCCTGGCGGGTCCGCAAATACGGCATCGACCCCGAAGAATTTAAACCCAGCAGACACAGGATCGA
>JARGFR010000317.1 GCA_029210985.1 Spirochaetaceae bacterium
TTTGGCTTTGACAAGTTTTAACGATGCACTGGATTTCGCCATCGGCCGGGAGAACGACGCTGTGGCGTTCTACCGGGAGCTCCAGGATATCGCCAAGTTCGCCAGTCAGAAAGAACTCCTGGAAGAGTTTGAGGCGATGGAAAAAGGTCATGTCACCCTGTTGGAGGGAGTGAAATCCAATCAGGAACCTGAGCGGCTCTCCAAGCCCGTACCCGAGGATCTGCACCTGGATGAATTCCTTGTGACAACTCCTCCCGCAGCCGAGATGACGTACCAGGATATTCTCCTGGCGGCCATCGCCCGGGAGAAGAACTCCGCTTCCCTTTACGCGAGGCTGAAGGCCGACACAGAGGACGTAAAACTCCAGGAAGTATTCGGCCGGCTGGTTACCGAAGAAGAGAATCACAAGCACTTCTTTGAAGTTCTCTACGATCGGGATATTCAGAGCGCCAATTGACACACCGCCGCGCCGGGTACAAGAACCCCGGCGCGGTTATATCGCTATTCGGCGGTCACTTCCAGTCCGACTCTTCGGCCTTCGCTCGGAAGTTCCACCACCAATTCCCGTCCGCCGAAACCGTGGACATTGCATTTGGCTCTTATCCGCACCGTTCTCAAGTCCGAAGGAATCTGCACACCGCCTAAGCTCCTCGTGAACGGCTGTTCTGTGTCGTGGGGATGGGCCAGAATGCGTTCGCCCAGCAACTCACCGGTGGAATCATCGAGGATTTGCCATGCATCGGCATAGTGGCTCCACCCCTCATCATTATGGAAGACGCTGACCGAAACATCCCAGGATCCGCCGCCGCGATGCACCAGACGGACACTCCGTACCTGAGCAAAATCGGGATCGGCGTTGAAAGCGCCCTCATCGGCCGGAATCATCGTCAGTGTTGATAAAAAGCAGAAAAAAACCAGAATCGATCGTTGTAATTGCGTGCTCATATTTCATATATAGACAATACCGCACCTGGATGCAAATCAAGAGGTATGAGTACTCAAATTACCTTATCGATATCGTCGATGATGGGTCGGATATCCTGCTCCAGAGTCACCTTCCCCGAATCCTCCAGCCACTTCTCCAAGCCTTCCTTCACCTTCTTCAGCTGGGGCGCCCCACCGACGATGGCTTTCCCGTCGAGTTGGGCTCCGGCCTTCTTGTAAATATCCGGCCGAAGGCGGATGGTGGCCAGCTGTTTTCCGGAAATCTCGATCCGCTGAATCATGAACGCACCTCCATTATGGAGATTATAGCGCATTCGACGGGTGAACCCCGATGAATGGCCTGGAAATTGCGAAATTGAAGCCGATGCGGCGTACAATTGTAGAATGCTTCGGCCACATGGTTCATTCGAACTGGAAGTCCAGGACCGTATACTCATCTGCTATGTCCATGACTCGTGGAATTTTGAAGGCATACGGATCTACACCTCGGAAGTGAAGGCCGTGGTTTCGTCCTGGTCGTCGGGTCCGTGGTGCAGGATCATCGACATGTATGATTTCAATTTGACCATCCCTGAAGCCGAATCTCATCTGAATGAGTTTATCCGTTGGTGCGACGCCGCGGACTGTGTGGGACACCTATATGTTTCCAAGTCCTTGCTGCATAAGAAACACCTGGAAGATGTGGTCCCCCCGGAAGACGGGCCCCTGATTTTCGAATCGTTGGACGATGCCCTCGTTGACGCACGGCGTCGGCTGATGGTTCGGGGTTCCTGAAATAGGCTGTCATATGCCCTCCGATGAGCCGTTGCCTCTATGTCAGTCCGCGAGGAAGCGGCGGATAATCGCCAGCGATTCAGTTGGTTTCTCCCCGATCATTGTATGCCCGGCGCCTTCGACAACCGACAGTTGGGCATGGGGGAAACGCGACATTTGTTCGGCCTGGTAATCGGGTCCGATGATGGAATTCTCGGATCCGGAGACGAATAGGGCTTTACCGGACCAGGTTTCGACGCCGGCCGCCAAATCGATGAGTCGGCCATTTTTATCGATGCCGCTCCCAGGGATTGCCGCGGATGCCGCCGCGCCGAATCGCCATGAATCCCCGACGGCGTTCTCCAGATCGTCATCCGGATAGTAGGCCGCCAAGGCGGCGATGACTCGCGGCGAGGGTTCAAGATCAGACAACCCCGTCATCTCCTCAAAGACCTGCCTATGCTCCTCGTCCAGGAATCCGGGCTCTGCCAGGACAGCGGCGGCAACTTTGTCCTGATGTCGTCCGATGTAAGCCGAGGCCAGCATTGCGCCCCAGCTATGGCCGATGATACGGACCCGGGAGTCCGGTGAGAATCTCTCCACAAATAAATCAACGTCGGCGATGTAGCGATCGAGAGTCAATTCCTCGTCGGGCACCCTGGGGGAGAGTCCGCTACCCCTTTGGTCGTAAAAAACGATCCGATAGTCATCCTCGAGAGCCGTCAGCGGCAAAAGTGACCGATAATCGCCCCCGGGACCGCCGTGGAGCACGATGACGACCGGCGAATCAATGGCTCCGTGAACCTCTCCGTGAAACCGGTAGCCTTCGAGCTCAA
>JARGFR010000318.1 GCA_029210985.1 Spirochaetaceae bacterium
TCGTTTGGAGTCGGCCCGTTTCTGGGACAGGGCATAAAAACACTGGGCGGCCTTCTTGGTGGATTCGGTGACCGGTTCTTTCAGGTTGCCGCCGGCCGGGGACACGGTGCCCAGGAATGTTACCGCGCCGGTCCGGCCGTTGCTGAGGTACACGACTCCCGCCCTGGCGTAGAAGTTGGCAATGATGGCCGAGAGGTCCATAGGGAAGGCATCGGGACCGGGCAGCTCTTCCAGGCGGTTCGACATCTCGCGCAAAGCCTGGGCCCATCGGGAGGTGGAGTCGGCCAGGAGGAGAACGCTCAGTCCCATCTGCCGATAGTACTCGGCGATGGTCATGGCCGTGTACACCGAGGCTTCCCGGGCCGCGACGGGCATGTTCGAAGTGTTGCAGATGATGGTGGTGCGCTCGTAGAGTTTTCGACCGGTTCGAGGGTCCTCGAGTTCGGGGAACTCGGTGAAGATTTCCACCACTTCATTGGCCCGTTCACCGCAGGCTGCCACGATGATGATGTCCGCGGAGGCGTTCTTGCTCACGGTATGCTGGACAACCGTTTTCCCGCACCCGAAGGGTCCCGGAACGAACCCTGTGCCGCCTTCGGCCAGGGGGTTGAAGGTGTCGATGATGCGGTATCCGGTTTCCATGAGGCGGAAGGGCCGGGGTTTTTCTTTATAGGCCCGAATCGGCACTTTCACCGGCCACCGCTGGGACATGGTGAGCTCTCTGGTCTCATTTTCGGCATTCTTTATCACGGCGATGGTGTCCCGGATTGTGTAGGTACCGGCGGGAACGACGCTCACCAGGAGCCATTCGCCTTTGAGGCCGAACGGGGCCATGATTTTGTGGTCAACCCAGTTCTCTTTCACTTCACCAAGCCAATGGCCGGGACCGACGGTCTCACCGATTGATACCAACGGCACGAAGTCATATTGTTTCTCCTCGTCCAAGGGAGCCGTATACTCCCCGCGTTTGAGAAAAAGTCCTTCCTTTCGGTCCAAATCGTTTTGAAGACCGTCATAGTTTCGAGAAAGGAGTCCGGGACCCAGTTCCACCTCCAGCATTCCGCCGGCGAACTGGACATCAAGGCCGGTGCGTACGCCCCGGGTGCTTTCGAAACATTGGATGTAGGCGGTGTTCCCGGTGATGCGAATGACTTCCGACATCAACCGTTCTTCGCCCATCTGGACGTATGCGATTTCATTTTGACTGACGGGTCCGTCCACCTCTACGGTGATCAGATTAGCCGTCACTCCCGTGACTTTTCCGGTAGTCATGAGGCGGTCTCCTGTGTTGTCTTGCGAATGTCGTTATGGAGTCGTTCCAGCAGTGAATCAAGTCGATCGCGGCCGGTTTCAGGGGTCAGTTTCAACCAGCGCTCCACATCCGCGATCTTGATGCCGTAAGCGAACACGGCGTCGGGCGAAAACATCCGATAGTCCACCTGTTCGTCCAGCCAATCCCATCGGGCTTTCACAACGGCTTTTTCGGCACCGACGGGGTTCCTCAGCCCTTCAAAGGCATCGGGAAGCGCCGACATCAAACCCAATTCGCCCTTCAAGCCGAAATCCACGGCCGGTGAGGCGGCGATTTGTCTGGAAAAATGATCGAAATCGATGACATGCTGAGTATAGGGACTGCCTGCTTCGCGAAAAGACAACGCGGTAATCAAATTGCGCAGATGTACTTCGAAAATCAGATAGTCTCTTGTAAAGCCCGTAATCCCCTCCGCCGTTCCGGCGTCGACGGCGTCCATCATGCGTCGAAGCAGTTCGTCTTTCGCCTTCAGCTGAGGGTAGAGCCGTTTTTCATTCCGGAAATCCCAGATGAAGTCGGCCATGAAGGTCGGCATATTATCCGTGTCTTGAAGACTTTCTTCCAATTCGGTTCTATCGAAGCAGCTGGGCGTGTTCCAAGACCTCTCAACAATGCCGTTTGGGTTCTCAAGAATCGCCACGAGGTTGGCGACATCATTCAGAAGGGAGCAGCGCCGAAAAGAATCATAGTCCGAGCTCGAGAGCTCTTCCCTCACAAAGGTGTGGAAGACATCATAAGGATGACTCTGGAACTCCTCACCGGCCGTCAGCTCGGGAAGGCTGGATATCAGGTAATAGTACTCGGACAAGGTATCAGGCCTCGCCGAAAAGAGTGGTCCTGGTTTTGTCCCGTAAGAAGGATCGGAAGAACTCTTCGAAGTCTTTCTCGGTAAAGGACAGAGCGTAGGTGCCGTCCTTTGATTCAATACGGAATCCGTTTTTCATCCGGTCCGAGAACTCAATCACCGGTTTCTCTTTTAAACGTGCCGCCAGTTCACTTTCCAGCCCCTTGGAGAAACTGCCTTCTTTGTCACGGGACATCACCAAAGCAATTTCAGGAACGCTTCCACTGTCGGCCCACGCCTTCACGGTGGAAAGTATGAGATCCTTGAGTAATCCAGAATCGCCGAGAGTATGGCCGACCGCATCCGAGAGTGTCCGATCGGCAAGAATGTTGATTATCCGCTGTTTCAGTGCGGTTTCGGCCTGACGTGCCGCCAT
>JARGFR010000319.1 GCA_029210985.1 Spirochaetaceae bacterium
TGCTCCGAAATCCTGGGAAAAATTCTTCTCATATTCCTCTTCGATTTCATGCCAAGGTATCTTGCGACTGAAGATAATCCAGCGATTTCTTTCGTTTAGATGTCCTCCGAAAGGAAGATAAAAATCCTCCAGCCTCGGCTGATCGGTATTCATTTCCTTGTACATGGCCCCTCCCTGGTACAAGGGTTTTTCGACCTTTAGTACATTTTCCTTGCACCTGGAGAAATTCTATCAGGTGATAATTCTATTGTAAATTTGAAGTTATGACTTTCTGTGCAAGCCCTATATAGTCAATCTCCAGAAATTCTTCCACATTGGGTATCCAGGTACCCTGAACGAAATTCACATGGTCCGGGTGATTGTTGTACGCGTCGTAGGCTGCCTGATCGGGAAAATTCATTGTCAGTCCGAAAGTGAATTCGTTTTTCGGGCTGACTTCTTTCAATACACTGAAATCTCTGACACCCGCTATGGGCTTGAGCACCTTACGGCATGTGTCGATAAAGGCTTTTTCTTCTGAAGACCCGGGTTCATATTTGAGTCGGAAGAAAACCGAATGCGTAATAGCACCTTTCATATCTGCTCCTTGAATCATTGGCAGTCTGTTAAATGGGCCGCCAGGAAATCCCCAAAACGGGGTTGGATTTCCTTGTATCGTCTGTAATTCCTGTCGTAGGCAAGATGCCGCTCCGAATCTGGTTCAAACGTATCGGTGAATCGCACCAAAGCTTCGGCGCCTTCGCGGAAATCGGCGAAACGGCCGGATCCGACCCCGGCTATGATCGCGGCTCCCAGAGCACCGGCTTCGTTTTCCGCAGTGCGGGTGAACGGACGTCCGAATACATCGGCCAGCAGCTGCACCCACGCTTCGGAACGGCTTCCGCCGCCGACGACGCGAAATCCCTCCAGAGGCAGCTCTGCGGGCAGATTATCGACGTTTTCTTTAAGGTAGTACGCCACGGCCTCCAGAATGCCTTTGGCGATATCGCCCCGGGTAGTAGCTAATGTCAGACCGGATATCATTCCGGTGACTTTCTCAAGAAAATCCGGCGGGCCGGTGACGGAAAAATTCGGTGAGACCAGAACAGAACTGGGTCCTTCCGGCATTTCATCCATCAGATCCTCATAGATGTTGATTCCGCCGTTGACGATTCTCAGGTCCCGTTTCTCAACAAGAAAGGTATCCCGAAACCATTTGAGCAAAATGCCGCCCTGGTTATAGATAAATGTGACATACCTCCCTGGAACGGCGTGATGTTCGGTGTTCAATCCCCTGGGTAGCATGACTTCCGCGCCCGGACGTCTGGCAAATGGGACGACAATGCAGTGGAAGGTTCCCATCCCGTACATGGCGGTCCCTTCGTCCAGAACACCGCAGCCCAGGGCGTTGGCACACTGATCGTGACTGCCGGCCACCAGCTTGGGCCTGCCGTTGATTCCCAACTCAGTCGCGACCGCCGGGTCCATTTCTCCGACAACGGTACCTGTGGCCACAAGCTCCGGCATTTTCGCCGTATCAAAACCCACAGAATTCCCGAAATCTCTGTTCCATATCAGATTTTCCAGATCGAACAGCAGTGTTCTATTCGCCAGTGCATAATCGCAGGTCGGCCGGCCACCGAGCATGTAAAGGACAAAACCACTCCACAACATGAAATGATCGGCTTTCTCATACACTTCGGAGTTTTCTCTGGCCGTCCAGATCAGTTTTGTCAGAGCGTAATTCGAACCGACAGGGTTGCCGTTTATCGCATAGAGATTTTTGTCGGATATCACGTTCCCGATCTCTCCAAGATATTCATTACCCCGGATATCAAAACCCAGTATGGAGTTTCCCAGAATCTCACGGTTCTTGGTGACCGGAACAAACGCTTCACCCATGGAACTCACCGAAATGGCTTCAATCGCGTCACCGCCGGCCGATGCCGACGCCTCGCGGATGACGGCTCTGACATCATTCATGACGGAAACCGAATCCAGTTCCGCAATACCGCCATGGCCGGTGACCATGGAATACTCCCGATAAGATTTCGCCAGCCGATTTCCGGCATTGTCGAATAGTAAAGCCTTGCAGCCGATTGTTCCGAGGTCAATTCCTAATAGAGACATAACCGCCGCCTAACCCAGAAGACGGGAAGCACTTCCGGCAATCTGAAGATCGTCCTTTAGAATTCCGCGGACTCTGGTGTATAAAGCCTCGGCTGCGGCGTCCTCACCGTCACCGGCCAGTACCCGCTCCCAGAGCTGCCGCAGTTCCGTCCCGATATTCATCTTACTGATACCGTGAGTGACAGCCTCCCGGACATGGGTGAGGTCGATCCCGGATCCTCCATGGAGAACAAGAGGGATTCCCAGCGCATTGTCCAACGAAGCGAGGTGTTCCTGATGGATTCTCGCCGTCACCTTCTTCTGGGATGCGGCCGCACCGCTGACTGCGCCGTGAATACTGCCTACCGCCACGGAAA
>JARGFR010000031.1 GCA_029210985.1 Spirochaetaceae bacterium
CAAAATGGGACTCTCTGACCAGATTGCCGGCTTCGTCGTAGTTTCGTCGGTAGATGGCAACTCCATCGGCATCCGCCAGCAGGGAACCGTCGCTTCCAAGACGCCTTTCCTCCATCGGCAGACCCCTTGTGTCCCGCGTCCATTCCACAGCGGCCGATCCGTCCGCTGCGACCACAGGCTTGCCCGAGTCATCAAAACGAAGTTCTTTGGAGGGCAGTCCCGATTCATCGTATGCCCACTCATATCCGTGGACACCTTCGCCCATGGCGCTGACCGGACGACTGTCCAGATCGTAATAGCGCATGCCGGCCATGTCGTCGTTGGGGGTCCATTGGTATCGAACTTCGGAGACGCTCCGAGTATCGGATATTCTCGCACCCGAGACGTCGAAGAACCGTTCCCGGGACTTCCTACCCGCCTTGTCCGATTCCCAGAGACGTAAAGCGACACCGTCTTTGTCCGCAATGATGTTGCCGAATCGATCGTAGTGAAAAACACCGACGGCATGCCCGGACTCATCCAATCTCACACGCCGCGACCACACACCTCGCTCATCGGCGACAGGAACGCCCCTTTCATCGGTATATCGTCGGTGTATATATCCGACGGATTCATAACTGATCTCTATGCGGGGCACCCCGAAGCGGGGGTCAGACAAGGATCGGCCCGAACGGCGATACACCACCTCAACCAAGCGCCCGGCCGCATCGTAGGAAAATCGGTAGGCGTTTGACACGGCGGCTTCAGCGGGAGTCATAGGCGAGAGACCCACCAGGCGCTCATAGGCGTCAATATCGATTTTCCGGTACCAGGATTCCGCGGCATAAACGGAAAGTGAGCACAGAATCAGGGCCGCCATCAGGCCGAGTCGCAGGAACTTTCGCATCGTGGTTCTCATCATTACGATAATCGGCATGTGTCCAAGAGGAGCTGAGAAACGAAATCAATCAGAATTCGGTTCGATGAATCTGGTCCAGGGCTTCGGCAAAACGTATCAAGTCATCTTTCCGGGAGTCCCTTTCCATTTCCTCACGCCGACGCCTGTCCTCTTCACGACGACGAAACAAAGCCCCTTGAATTCGCCATGGTCTGGCGACGTTTTCGAACACCGTATCGGCGGCCCCGCCGGTGGTCACCAGAATGACGTTCCCGTAGCGGAAAAGGAAGGGCAGAAAACCGTTTTGCTCGGTCCGAATGTTCTGTATTGAAGACAACGCCACCTGGCGGCGGCTTTCTTTCAGTCCCAAAGGTTTGCGATACAGGTCCACGGCGTATCCGTCGATAATGCCGAAACTGTCGTTTCTCCAGTCTTCCAGGCGATAGAGTGCCCAAAGGAGAGGCAGTACTGCCGCAAGGCGAATCCAATACGTGGGTATGGCTGCCAAGGAAGCGGTGATTCCGGCACCGGCGGCCACGGCGGCGGCAGCCGATATCGGCAGCAGCAGCCGGCCGACCAGAACCATGGGGCTTTTTCGAAATCGCAAGTCTCCCCGATTCATATTCCGGGACGAGGTTTTCATTAAGTCTTCAGCGGATTCAATCAGCTTTGGCGCATTGGAAGAAACATCGGTCTTCTCCAAAGACCGTCGAATGCTTTCCCTGTCCCGCCCCAGTGCCCTCAGCGACACGGATTCCGTCAGACTCTGAATGTCACTCCGGATCGCCTTGAATCGGTCAACATTACGAAAAACCAACTCACCGTCCAGAGCGGAAGTTTTCACGATGATTGTTCCGATGCCCAGAATCCGGCGAAAAAGTCCGGTCTGCTCAACGGCAACTCCCTGCACCCTGTCCATGGGAACATGCCGGCTCTCTATGGAAAAATTAGTCCAGTCAAAGACACGGGAGGTTAAAGAATCCGCATCATATCCATAATCGGTCATCCAGCGCTTTATGACGAAGACAATAAACCAACCCAAATAGGCGGCCAATGCGGCAAAAGGCATGACAGCAGGAAGGGCGTCCTGAGCAGCGGCAGCCAGATGGAGCACAAACGCCGCCCCTCCCGCGGGTGCCAGGGCCGCAATCGCCGGACGGAGCGACGGTCGGAGTCTCCTGGCCGCCGGGGAGTCGCCGTGATTCTGTGGCCATGCTTCCGGAAGACCTGAAATCAGACGGCCTGTCTTGTCCCGCAGGGGTGATAAGCCCTTTCTCATGGAGGAATCGGTGCTGATGATGCCGATCAGTGTTTGCCTGGACCATTTCAGCCATCGGGTCTTAGATACGGCTCTAACCGCAAATTCCAGCGGCCGGGGCGTTGCAAGCCTGTCCTCGCCCCATAAATCCCCGGGGAGACATTGATAAGTCGTTCCCGAACTGTGCTCCCACTCCAACCGGCCTTCAAGGACCAGGAGAAGATCTTCACCCGAATCTCCGGGATGATAGACCAGACTGCCCTGGGGCGCTTCCCATAATTCACCAAGAGCGATGAGACGAGACCCCTCCTCAGGGGAAAGGCGGAGAAATACCGGATGATCGGGCAGACGGGACGGCTTCATCACTTCGTATATCGGCCTGATGAAGATTCGCATTGAATGGAAGGAACGGCATTCCCGGCTCAGGTTCTGTGAGATCGACGAATAAAGTCCCAAAGATCGGAAACCAGTATGCCTGAGAGTATGAAGAACGCACCGATACTCTCCCGCACCGACATGCCGGTGCCGAACATCGTCCAGCCGATGAATGCGGCAAACACCGGCTCCAGCGAATAGATCAGGACCGCCCGAAGAGGCGAAAGACGTCTTTGGAACCAGTTCATGAGGGCCAAAGCAACGATGCTTCCCAGCACCACCAGATAAAACAGCGCACCGGCGAGGCGCCAAGACACCACCAGAACGGGTGATTCCACCAAAGGGGAAAGAGCCAGGGCCAAAATGCCGCAGACGAACATCTGAACAAGAGTCACCTCTCCGGGATGACATATGCGTGTCGCACGGTCCAGAAGAACGACGTAGAAGGCATAACCGACGGCGCCCCCGAAAGTGAATAGATCACCTTTATTCCATCCGCCTCGGGAGAGTTCGGCCGCAACCCTCCATACCCGAAGAGGTGAAAAATCACCTGCTCTTATCGCCCCGACTTGTGGATCCGTAATGAACGACAACCCCAGAATCACGACAAACAGACCCAATAGGTTTCCCACCCCCGGTCGTTTCCCGATGATGAGAAACTGCAGGAAGGGTACATAGAGGGCAAAGGAATAGGTAATAAAACCGGATCGGGCCACAGTGGTATATTTCAAACCGATCGTCTGCCCGGCATATCCCGCCAGCATACCCAAGCCGATGAGCGAACCCCACAGCCAGGTTGTACGAGAGAAGAGGGAATGGGTTTTCTGAGAGTCGGTCATTGACTCGACTTGGTCGGCAGAGACTTCTCGACGGAGCAGCAGGGGCCACGCCAGAAATGCCGCAAGAAGAAAACGAATACCCACCAGAAGCATCGGGGAGATATCGATCAGCGCCCACTTGATGGCCGCGAAAGTGCCCCCCCAGATAAGGGCGGTTAAAACCAGGAGCCCTTCCGCTCGAAGATCCCGCTGCATAGTCCCGCTAATCTGGTTAGCGGTCTCTCATTCCTGGCGGTTCGTCCAGGATGAAAGACCAGATCATTCCCTGGGCCAGCGGACTGAGACGGGAGATGCGTTCCATGGATGATTCGGATCGCTGATTATACAGCGACGCATCGTACAATCCCGTGCTGTCGGCGAGTGTACGATGCGTACTTGCTGCGACCGTCTTCATGACCTTAACAGGCTTCGGGCCTTCAGTCTTTTGGTTCTCCATCTTTTGATAGGGAGTCTCCGCTTCCGACCTGGAGGCCGATTCCCCGAAGATATTTTCGATGGCTTTGGCTGCAAAAAAACCGAATTTTTTCTCAGCCCTCTCCGCAGGTTCGGGTCTGATTTTTTCTTCCACCCGATCCCGTAAGCCGGGCGCGTAAGGGTTCTTATTCTCCCTGACCGACTTCGCCGTCCGTTGACGTTTTTCCGTGCTTTTTGTGGTCCTCCGTACCAGCCAGAGTATGGCCAGAACGATGGGAAGAACACTGAACAGTGAATCAAAAATGTCGCCCACGGTTTAATTATCCGGGTTTCGCGGCTGAGTCTGGTCACCCAGGCTCTTACGCATATCGGTGTCGGCCTGGATATTCCTAAGCCGGTAGTAGTCCATAATTCCCAGGTTTCCGTCCCGGAACGACTGGGCAATGGCTTGGGGTATTTCGACCTCGGCCAAGACCACTTTGGCGCGATTTTCCTGTACCTGGGCCACCATTTCCTGCTCCCTGGCCCTGGCTGCGGCACGGCGCTGTTCGGCCTCTGCCTGGAATCGCCGGGTATCGGCTTCCGCCTGGTCTGCCTGCAGTTTCGCTCCGATGTTGGACCCGACATCCACATCCGCGATATCGATGGACAGGATTTCAAAAGCGGTACCGGCATCGAGTCCCTTCTCCAGGACGCGCTTGGAAATCTGATCCGGGTTCTCCAGAACATCCTTATACGTGCTCGCCGAGCCGATGGTGGTGACGATACCCTCTCCCACCCTGGCGATGATGGTTTCTTCCGAGGCGCCGCCGATGAGGGCGTCGATATTCACCCGGACGGTAACCCGAGCCTTGGCCTTCAGCTGTATTCCGTCCTTGGCCACCGCGTCTATGGTAATCTTGCCGGTTTCCGGATTCGGACAGTCGATCACTTTGGGATTCACGCTGGTTTTTACGGCATCCAGGACATCCCGGCCGGCCAAATCTATGGCCGCCGCACGTTCGAAGGGCAGATCGATCCCCGCTTTCGACGCCGCCACCAAGGCCCGGGAGACTCTGACTACATCACCTCCGGTGAGTAAGTGAGTTTCCAGCAAATCCGTATGGATAGGCAATCCGCCTTTGACCAACATGATGCGGCTGTCCACGATGATTTTTGTGTTCACCTTCCTAATCCACATCCCCACCAAACGGCCGAGCCCAACTTTAGCTCCGGATACCAGAGCACGAAGCCACAGGCCGAAGAACTTAATCAGTACGATCAGGAAAATCAGCGCAAAGACGGCTGCGACCGCCCATGCCGCAAAAACTAGAATACTCATGAATCCTCCTTGGCGGCGACGACGACCTTGACTCCGTCGGTCCGCAGCACAACAACTTGCGTGTCTTTGTCATAATACTCGCCATCGGTCTCGGCGACGACCGTATTTACTCCGATGCGTATCTTCCCGACGGGTCTGAGATCCGTAATGGCTGTGCCTTCCATACCGACAAACGAGGGCTTTTCGGAGGATTCGACTGCCGCAGGAGCTGCCGGGCCGGATTTTTTTTCCGCGGAATCCACCGCGGTGTCCATATCCGGGCGGCCTTTGCCTCCATAGTCCGGATCTCCCGGCTGTTTGAGTATCAGCCTGTTTAACAGGCTGATCCTGGGCATTGAGGCCATGATGACGGCAATGAGAATCAGACCGCCTATCACCCCGCCGCCGACGACGCCGACATTTCGTCGGGCAATTGTCCATTGCCAGTCGAACTGCGGCCAATAGAAATCCTGCAGACTGAATACGAGGGAAGAGAGAATCAAGACAATCCCCGAAATTCCGGCTATTCCAAATCCGGGAATGATGAATATTTCCAGAAGAAGTAAAGCGATTCCAACCAGGAACATCAGTATTTCCATGGGACCAAGATTACCCATCAGGCCGCTGGCTCCGAAAACAACGGCAAACGCGATCAGCGAGATGGTTCCCATCACTCCGAAACCGGGACTGGTGACTTCCATATACAAAGCAACCAAACCCACGACGAGAAGAAGACTGGTGACAACACCGCTGGTGAGAACGGTGAGCACCGAATCAGCCTGACTCTTTTCCAGTACGACGGCGTCGGCCGGAGAGAATCCTAATGACAAGATCAGATCGTCCCGGGAGGCAACGGTTCCTGAGGATACTCCGTAACGTTCCATTTGCCCGGCGGTAAGCGTCAGGAGCTTCCCGATATCACTGACCGTTATACCGATCTCAAATATTTCGCCCTGACGCTCCATCAGGTCAATTTCCTCGGCTGTGGCCAACGAAACCTCGCCGTCCACAATGATTTCCTTGAGCACCACATCGGCATCGACCATGGCCAGAGCCACTTCCACCGGATATCCGTTCTTTTCCGCCAATGCCGACATCTGGCCGCGAACGGCGCTGACGGTCTTCTCTTCGGCGGCCTGCATACCCTCCGTTGTCTGATAGACCGGTGCGGCAGCCCCCATAGAGGTTCCCGGAGCCATCCAAAGTTCTGAGCACGAGAAGGCCATAAGAGCTCCGGCCGACCAGCTCACGCCCCGGCCCCCGCTGTCGGCAGGCACATAAGCGACGGTCCGGGCTGAAGCCGCACCGATCTTGCTGGCGATTTCCAGAGCGGTATCCACCCGACCGCCGAAGGTGTCGATTTCGATGATGATAAGCTCGGCACCTGCACTTTCGGCGGTCTCTAGAGATCGTCCGAGAAAGACACCGAGATATCGGTCCACATCTTCCCTCAGTGGAATCACGTATACCGAACCGGTCTCGGCTTCAACGGCTTCTTGAGCCGGTGCGAATGTGACCACGGAAATGGCCAGAATAATAATCGACAAAGTCAGTCTCATACCTTTCAGCATGAGACTCAGGTACCGGGAAGTCAACAGCTTCTCAGCTCTTGGGCATGGTAAAAATGGCCTCGGATACGTTCAGCGAATTGTCCCCGATATGCTCCAGATGTCGGACGATGTCCATGAAGATAAGCTCGCCCTTCACATCCACATCTTCGTCTTTCTCGATGGTACGGCGCGATCGCTTGCGGAGTTTGTTCCGCATCTTGTCAATTCCATTCTCCATGTCACGGGCGACGTTGAGATCGTAGTCCTCAAGCCTTCGATCGAGAAAATCCTGATTGTACTTAAGGAAATCCAGGACCTGGGAAGTGTACGTGAGAAGTTCCTCATCGGCGTCCTTATGAAACTCCCAGCCTTTATTGTGAAGTTTGTCCAGAAGCAGGCCGATGCCGAAGGTGCTGTCGGCCACCGATTCCAATTCATTGGCGATGCGCTGCTGGGCGGCAACGATATTGGATTGATCGTGTCCGAGGGGCCACCGGGTGCATTTGGTCAGGTAGCCGATAATCTGCTCCTGCATATCATCCACACGCTGCTCCCGTATGACCAGCCGATCCTTGATCTTGGCGAAGGTCTTCGGGTCCCTGGCGCCGTTCATCACGGACATAAGCATGTCATAAGCCTCGCCAGCCATGGATGCCAGATCCCGGCGTATGGTGATGAGATTGGCATCCACCGAGTCGTCAATGTTGTCAGGAACAAGTTTGAGTTGATAGGGCGCTTTCTTGGAGACCTTGGCATCATCCTTGACGATTTTTTCAACAAAGTAAGCCAGATATCCAACAAATCCAATAAGGAGCGCCGTATTGGTGATGTTGAACAGAGTATGGAACATCGACAGGTGAATAGGGATGTTGTGGGGATCGCCGACATCTCCCGGGACGATAGCATCCACCAATCGGGTGAACGGCAAGAAGACGGCTAACATCCAGGCTACGCCAATCAGATTGAACAGCATATGAGCTCTTGCAGCCCGTTTCGCCGTTGCGTTCATCGGCAGAGACGCCAGGAACGCCGTAATCGTAGTGCCGATGTTCTCTCCCAGAACGATGGCCGCAGCCACAGGAAAGCTGATCCAGCCCTTGAACGCCATTGTGATGGTGATGGTCATGGCGGCCGAGGAAGATTGGACGATAACGGTGAGAAGAGTTCCGATCAGGACAAAAAGAAGAATGGAGCCGTAGCCCCATTGAGACCAGTTCGACAGGAATGACAGAATTTCCGGATTATTCTTGATGTCCGGTACCGAATCTTTCATGAAGCTTAAGCCGAGGAAAAGAAGACCGAATCCAATGAGGATGTCGGCAATTTCACGCCTCTTAGTCCGGCTGCTGAAATAAAACGGGATGGCGATGGCAACCGCCGGAAGCGCCACCGAAGCAATTTTGAATTTGAAACCCACAATGGAAACGATCCAAGCTGTGAGAGTTGTTCCGATGTTGGCGCCCATTATGACACCGATGGACTGTTTGAGAGTCACCAGTCCCGCGTTCACCAAGCTCACCAGGAGCACGGTGGTGGCGGATGAGGATTGGATGATGGATGTAACTCCCACGCCGGTCAGCACACCGGCAAACCGATTCTCCGTCATCGTGTGGAGGATCGTCTTCAGCTTATTCCCGGATCGCTTCTGGATTCCGTCGCTCATAATCCTCATTCCGATGAGGAATACACCCAGTCCGCCGATGAGGTTCAGTACTTGCAAGAAACCCTTCATGGAACACTTCCTGTTTGAATATCGATTTGAAACTCTTGTTTTTGTGAGGAAACCGTTAGTTTTTTAACATACTTTTTCTGCGGTGACGAGGGTTGAATTGATGTTTGAGTTGGACAGAAGTTGGTTCACCCCCGATAATTGCTATGGCATAACGGCACCAGGGGTGATTATAAGTGTTCTTCAGAAAGCTGGAATCGGATCTCAGACATGGTCCTCGCGTTCGGATCGCTGTGGCAGGTGCCGAAGGGGAAGAAATATTCTCTTCCTTGAGGCTATCCGAGCGTTTGGGCATCAGTGAAGCCCTCCTGGTGGGCAAGGGAGCCGAGGCCAGGGCTGGGGCGGAAAAAGCGGGGATGGAGCGGTTTATGGTAATGGCGGCCGACGACGAGATATCGGCCGCCCAGACTGCGGTAGACGCCATTCGCGACGGCCGAGCCGATCTCCTGATGAAAGGTAAAGTGTCCACGGCCGTTCTGCTCAAGGCCGCTCTTGGCGAAAAAACGATCCTGTCCACCGGTCGGCTGCTTTCCCATCTGGCCGTGCTTGAGTCCTTGAACGGCCGGGTATTGGGTATTACCGACGGCGGGATGAATATCAGTCCGGACCTGGAACAGAAGCGGGAGATACTGGATTCCGCTTCAGAGGCGTTCCGCAGACTCGGAGTGGAGCTTCCGAAAGTGGCGGTTCTGGCCGCAATGGAAAAAGAAAACCCGAAGATTCCCGAATCAATCGATGCAGGGCATCTCAGCCGTCTTCAGGACAGCGGAAAGATCGTCGGATGTCTCGTCGAAGGTCCCATGGCTCTGGATCTGGCGGTGAGTCCCGAGGCCTGCAGGCTGAAAGGATTTCAAGGCAAAGTGATGGGCGACGCCGATATTCTGCTCGCACCTGATATATCAGCGGGAAACATACTGGCCAAATCCATGGTACATCTGGGGGGATGGAAGGGCGGCGGCATTGTCATCGGCGCCGGACGGCCGATCATTCTCCTCTCCCGCAGTGATACCTCGGAAGAGAAATACAACTCCATACTCCTGGCCATTGCCCTCTTCCGATCATCGTAATTTCGGAAGCTCCCGTCCTATTGCCAAGCACCCGTCACCAATCAACTCAAGATAGCGGACAATGTCCATAAATTGAAACTCACCGCGAATATCGGCCTCATCGTCTCTTTCCAACGTTCGACGCACCCTTTTCTGCAGCTTGTCTCGAACAGAATTGATGTCTTCTTCCATGAGATATGCCAGTTTTCTATCGTAACTCGACAGTTTCCTGGCCAGATAGTCGCCGTCGTATTTCAGGAAATCGAGCACCTGGGATATATAGCCGTAGAGCTCATCCATAGCTTCTTCATGGATTCGATAGTTTTTTCGGGCTATCCGCTCGACAACCCTCACGGCATGAACACAAGCCGAGCCGATAATGATGAGTTCCTGAGAAACCCGGGTTTGTGCCGCAATATCCCGAGCCTGGTCGGCTCCCGACGGCTCTCTGATGCTCACCTTAAGAAGTTTCTCCACCCGACCACCGGATTCTTCAAGGCGGGAGTGAAGCTCCTTCACCCTTTTCATCGCCGGCTTAGCTTCGAGTTCATTCTGGGAAGCATTCAGGGTTTCCAACAGCATACCATGAGCCGTGTCCGCCATTCGCCCCAACTCCCCTCGTGTGGTGATGAGGTTCGCCTCCAGAGAGTCCGGCACACCTCTTGGAAGGACCGACAAACCGTCCGTATCTTCTTCATTGACAGCCGGAGTCGGGCGGCGGTGCCATTGCACGGCAAAAAACATTACCCACCGGCGAAGGACAAACATCAAGAGAATCACCAGGACGGTGAAACCGGCGTAGAGCCCATAAACGATGGGCGGCAGTATGGAAGATTTAAAGTATATGCCCGGAAGATATCGAATGACCGCAGCCTCCAGCGGCAGTACCAGAGCCAAACCCACGGCGCCCGATAATACGAGAAAGATGACCACTGCCGCTGAAAACACTCTGACATCCGAACCGTAAACCCCTGAGCCACGGCGCAGCGTCAGAATCGTTCCCACATTGGCTCCGAATATCATGGCGAGAACCGGTGAGAACGGAAACCATCCGCTCCACCCAAGAGCCAAAGCCGTGAGAATCACCGTGTCCGAGGATTGGGTCATGATGGACAGCAACATCCCCACCCCCAAACCAAAAACGGCAAAGAAAAACGGGCGGGCTCCAAGACTGCGGACAAACAGGAGGAGAGCCAATTCTTCGGAAGTCGACGGCAGGGTTTGTTTGAGGAGTTCCAAACCCAGCAGAAGAATGAGGAAACCCAGGATGGCTACACCGAATCGGGCCATGTTTCTTCTTCGGAGCATGGACATCGGCACGGCCAAGGCCAACAGAGGCAGGGCCCAAGTGCTCATATCGGCGAGAAACCCCATCCCAGAGAAGATGGCTATGGGGACGATATGTCCCAGGGCGGCCCCCAGCACCGTGGTGAACGCCGCTTCTTGAGTGATGAGGGACTCGTTGATCATGCTCATCAATATCACCGAAAGACCGGAGGAAGATTGAAACATGGAGTTGAGGGACGATCCGGCAATCAGGGAACCGAAGGGTTGACCCGATGCGGTGATGATTCTCGATCTGATCCGTGAACCGAAACTGTAGAGGATTCGATCGTTGAGCATCCGCAATCCAAAGACCATCAGCCCCAGACTGCCGGCAAAACTGAGAAGGATCTGAACATGGCGCAGCATAAATCACTCCTCGAGGAATCGTGTCTCCGAATGTTCCTGCAGTAAAGAGATAAACCTTTTCTTCTGGCCGGGCATTTTGATGGTGTTTTCGATGGAGTTGTCCTTGTCGGTGAACTTGATATCACCGGAAATATCCAAGTACTCCTTGGCTGTATCCGGTGTGATGATGTATGGAGGCAGTCCTTTGCTGACCAAAAGGTAGTTCACAAGGATATTCCCCGTTCGGTGGTTTCCTTCAATGAAGAGCTGCGGCTGACTCAGGTTCTGCAGATAGAAGCCCGCTGCCAGTTTATAGGGGTTCGATTTCTTTTCGTTCTTTTCCACCCACGCCCGGATCGGCTTGATTCTCTTCATGAATCTCGCCCTGGTCTCGGCGATGTGGTGATAGTAGTTCATGCGCTGATCGGGATCGCTCCCGCAAAGGACAATGTGATTCATCTCCAAAAGGGAATGCATGCCGGCGGGAGTAAATAGATCCATCCCCTTTTGCAGCAGCCCGTTCAAGAAAACATATGCCTCGACGATTTGGTTGACCATATCATCTGAAACGTCTTCACGCTTCATGGCCAGATTTTCATTTATCGTCAGAAACTCGGCTTGAAAATCTTTTAACGCACTGTTGATGGCGGAGATGTGGAATCTGGGGCTGCTCACCACATCAGTCTAGCGGGAATGGGATTCCTCTCCAAGCCGGGGTCAGTAACTGTATTCGGCACCCAGGGATAAACTGACGCCGTTGAACTCGGCATCACTCCAGGAGGCGGGCCATGCACCGCTTCTGTCCCAGGCGAACAGGGACTGCTCGTCGCCAAGATTTGTCACCAGATAACCCATCAGGGTGAATCCCTGAAAAACATGCCAGCCCAGACTGGCTGTCATCTGAGCCGAGGCATCAACAGGCGAGATGACAGACCGTACACCGGTAAACCACACCGAACGGACATCCAAAGTGATTTCAGGATAGAGGAGGATGCCGTAGAAACCCGATGTTCCATCGAGAACCTCCTGGTATGTCAGGGCGGTCCAGTTCTGCAGAGGCATCACCAGAGTCTCCATACGCAGGGAGAGTGTACTGCCGTAACCCGCTCGAATCTGATGGAAAGCTCCCAAACTGAAATTCACAGTTTCCTTCACATCTTCCCATGCGTCCCAGTTCTCGGCGGCCAGAGAGACGGCTCCGTATAGATCGACACCGGCATGACCGTGAAAAGCAAGATAAGGCCGATGACCCAGTAGATCGTTGTCTGTCTTGATGTCCCCTTTGTAGAGATAGCCGCCTTCAAACCGCCAACCTCCAAGCCGAGTGAAGTACCGCAGACCGCCGGACGTACCGGCAATGGACTGAAGCTTGTATGTTTCTTCTGTCCCATCATAAACCAGGCTGGGCGGCAGCAGGACGCCTTCGATGAAGCTGAACCGGCCGGTAGGAACATTAAAGGCGGTCAGCCAAGCCGTATCATCCCTCAGCGTCGAACTGGTGAAGTCCAGGTAAGGGCTCAAAGAACCGAAAAGGATATCCCCGGAGTTGAAGACGATGCCGTTGCCCCATGCCACTTTGGTTTTACCGGCGGTAAGGCGCCAGGAAGGGAAATTGGCTTTAATCCAAAGTCGCTTGAGACTTACGGCCGGAACTCCCGTTACCGATGAGCCGCCGCTGAGGTCCAGCGGATAGAATTCCACCGCCGCTTCGGCCCGCATGTTATCGTTGCCCACCGAAGCGATTCGGATGTCGGCCGTGCCGCTGCCGATGTAGAACCAGGTGTTGTCCCTGCCTCGATAGGTTGTGTTGAAGAACTCCATATTGGTCCGCAGCTCAGTCTCGGCGAAGACGGGCATGGAGACTACGAAGAGAATGGCTAAAATCCGAATATTCATGGCGGTATGCTCCTGACGTCCCTCGGAGATCAGTAAAGAGATCTCAAAGAAAACAGATCGTCGTCAAGATCCGGATCGATTTCCAGCGTATCAATTCGCATGGTGGTGCTCGAACCTCTTCGGAGCTGGTCTTCCATCACCATCTCGGTGAGAATGATGCGTCCGTCGTCGAATACACGTGATTCCACAACATCCACGGTCTTCAGCAGTCTGCCGGATCTGGCATAGTATTCAGCCTCACGGAGCACATAATCGTCTTTGCCCACCTTCACAACCTGTTTCGGATAAGGCACATTTCGACTCGTGGCGATCATCTCAATCACCCAGCAATCCACTCCTTTCACGAATTCGCTTCCCATCATCTCCACATCGTACTTGTCCAGGGTGTTCGATCCTTCGGTGATGTCCTCATAGGATATGTCACCGAACATCGACTGCTTCAGTGCCGCACCGTGCATGGGGATGATGTCCTCGGCATCCGGATAAAAGAGGTAGAGTTCTTCGTCGACTCGAAGCACCTTCTGCCCTTTCTCTTCGATGTTGGTGAACTCGATAAGGAAATCCTCGGATCCCCGAGACCAGGATTTGTAGGTGCTCCGCTTTTCACCGAAGCGGTCCACGGTAATCATCGTGCCTTCGGCGTACATCGTATCAAAGGTTTGGAGTTCATCCATCTTGTTGATGACCCCCTCCGCGCTTTGGGCGAAGGAAGTCACACCGACAGCCGATAAGCAGAGTACGGTCATTAATATTGATTTCATTTTAATTGCTCCTAAATATGTCTCAGGGCTTCCACCGGTGTAATTTTCGCCGCTCGGCGTGACGGCCACCAAGTTGCTGCCGCACACACCGCCACCGAATAAATGAAAACCAGGACGGTGGATCTGAAGTTCAGTACCGGATAAATGACTTTGCCGATTCCGATGGAACCCATGCCGTCAAGGGCCTTGGCCATGGCGGAGAAGCCCACCGCTCCGAGATAGGCGGTAATGCCGATACCGACAAGAATGCCGGCCAGCGCCCCGGTGATACTGATGAACAGAGCCTCGTAAAAAAAGAGCTTCACCAGCTGTTTGCCCGTCATACCCATGGCTCCGAGGGTGCCGATTTCCCGCATGCGCTCGAATATCACCATGATTGTCGTGTTGATCACCACGGTGCTCGCTAATATGAAGAATATAATAGCGATGATGTCGTATATAGTTCCGGCCAGCTCGATGTAGGTGGCCATTCCGTTGCTCTCTTTATAATCCTTCACACTCAGCGGAACACCGGACTTCAGAGTCCCGGCCAAACGTTCGGCAACCTCGACGGGTGAGGCAACCGCCTCATCAACTTTCATCACAATTTCCTGGGCCTGATCGGGCAGCCAGAGAAACCGCTGGGCCGTATCCAGAGGAATCTGTACCGTCGTTCGCTCCAGACCCGGTATGGGGTAACTCATCAAACCCACCACCGTGAAGGTGAAGGCGTTGCTGCCCCGGGACCCCGACTGAGAGAGCACGGTAAACTTACCCCCCAGCCCGACACCAAGCTTCTCGGCTAAAGAGTATCCCACCAAAGCCTCGGCACTCCCCGACTCGGGGAGACGGCCTTCGACCAGCGTGGCGGAGAAATCCTGATAGTCGACTTCTCTGGTGAAGTCGACACCCATACCCAGGACATTCACTTTCTCGTCGCTGCCGATACCGCCGATGGGAACACGACCCGGGAACTTGATCCTGGGACTCACCGCAATCACCGCCGGATCGGCTTCTATGGCTGCAACGACATTCGCATATTCATCAATGGCCAAATGCATGGGGTTCAGCCGTTCATACTTGTCGAAGTCGGCATGACGGACACGGACGGCGCCGGTCATATAAGTCCAAAGGTTGTCCTGCATGTCGTTGAGCATGCCGCCGAAGAAGCCAAAAAGAAAAACAATGGCCGCTCCGGCGATGGCGATGGCGCTGCCTGAAAGCAGACTCCGCCGTTTGTTTCGGAATATGTTCCGGACGGCAATTTTATAGAGTTTCATCATCAAGCCCCTCTATTGGTATCGAAGGCTGGAAGGTATATCCAGACGAAGGATGCGATGAGTGGATAACGCGGCGACCAGAACCGCCATCCCCACCCCCATTAGGAATGCATAAATCATGCTCGGCACATCCCAGACCGCAAACAGATGTCCCTGTATGCGATAACCGAAACTGGATTCCCTCATCAAGGAAGAGTAGTCAATACCCCACCGGACGATGGGCCAGGTGACCAGAGCTCCCAGTCCGACACCGTAGACACCGCCAAGAAATCCGATACCCGCGGACTCCCACAGAAAGAGAGCACGAATGCTTCTATCCTTCATGCCCAGGGCCCGCATCATACCCAGCTCACGTACCCGCTCATACACGGCCATCAGCATTGTGTTGGAAATGCCCACGGCGGCGATAATGAGAATCAGGAAGATGATTGTGCCGGTCCCCCCCGCCTTGGCTTGGGAAATGGCAATAAAATCCTCGCCCAGGACACGCCAGTTCACCGCCTCGAGTCCCAACGCTTCCACCTTGGGAACCAACCGGTTGAAAGCGGCATCGGCGGCCCTATCCCGGCCGAAATTGACGTTCATCTCGGTCACATTACCGTTCATTTCCAAATACTCGTCGGCCAAAGAGAGAGGCAGGAACATCCCGGAACGTGTAATCTCAGGATTCGGGCAGTTGATAATACCCACGATTTCCAAATCAAACACCTGAGCGTAGCCGTCTCGGGTCTGGGTTTCCACCAGCACGGTATAACCGACTTCGGCACCGATATCCTCGGCAAGCCAATATCCGAGAACGAGGCCCGGCTCCCCTTCCGTCAGCCAAGAGCCTTCGGTCAAGCTGTCTTCCAGAGCGAAAGCCTCTTTGTCCCGGATAGGATCGACTGCGGTGAAACGGCCGGGAATATTCCCGTCCTCGGGAAATGGGTCCTTATAGAAAATCAGGTCCCCTCCAAAGCTGATCCGAGGTGCGTATCCGGCACCCGAGGTTTCCAGCAGGGGCTCAACAACAGCCGGATCGAAGGATTTTTCCAAGGGAAAGGTTTCTCTGTCTTCCCAGTAACCCGGCGCCATGATCCGTCCGCTGGCCGTCTCGTAGAGTCTTAGGTTCATCTCCGATTCCTGATCGATACCGATCAGCATGGATCGTATGACGATGAACATCATCAGGCCGTAGGCGATGGCACCGGCGGTAATCATGGTCCGCTTCCGGTACCGCGCCAGATTCTTAAATGCCATTTTCGGCAGATAGTTCATCCGACTACCTCCGCTCGTCACTCTGGATTTTACCGTCGTGGAGTCTCACAAGCCGGTTGGCAAAACCCATCACCATAGAATCATGAGTCGAGAAAACGAAAGTGCTGTTGTGCTTCTCGTTCATTTCTTTCATTAGGTCCAGCACTTCCTGACCGGTGTGGGAATCCAGGTTGGCGGTGGGTTCGTCGGCCAGGATGATTTTGGGATCCTTCACCAGGGCTCTGGCGATGGCGACTCTCTGCTGCTGACCACCCGAAAGCCGGGAGGGGCGTCTGTCCTCCATACCCTCAAGACCCACTTCCTTCAGGATCGCCATGGTGCGTTCCTCGGTTTCCTTATCGTTTACACCTATCAGGTTCAGGCTTAAAGCCACGTTCTCAAACGCCGTAAGGACGGGAATGAGGTTGAAGCTCTGGAAAATGAATCCCAGGTTGTCACGTCTGAATGCGGCCTGTTCGTTCCTGTCCAGAGTCATCACGGACTCACCGGCGATAATCACCTCGCCTTCGTCCGCACCGTCGATGCAGCCGACGATATTGAGCAGGGTGGTTTTACCGGACCCCGACGGTCCGGCGATGGACATGAATTCGCCCTCTTGGATATCCAAAGACACTCCGCGAAGGGCCTTCACCTTCGTGTCTCCGGCGGTATATGTCTTGTGGAGGTTTTTCACGGCAATCATTTGCTTTCTCCTTCATCGGGACTCGGGTCACCGAGATTCGCGTAGCCCATTATCTTGCTCAAGGCCGCCGTTCCCGCCACACCGCCCATGTTCATCGATTCCAGCGCGGACGACGGAGCAAGGACCAATCCGCCCTTGTTCCTGATGCTTTCATACACCATCATCATGCCCCGGAGGTTCAGCGCCGTGGGATTGTCCTTATAGGTATCAGCCGCTCTGGCGTATGTTTCGGCGATATCCGCTTCGGTGGTGCCCAGGATGATGCGGGAATTCCGTTCTCGTTCGGCCTGGGCCTCCCGGCTCAGGGCATCTTCCAGCTCCTTGGGCACCAGGATTTCTTTGAATTCCACCGAAATGATGGTGATGCCCCAAGGGTTGGTCTTGGCATCGACGATATGCTGGATTTCTTCCCCCATGCTTTCCCGTTCACTCAGAAGCGTCGAAAGGTTGTTCGAACCGATGCTGGATCGCAGAGCCGTCTGAGCACTGAGAACCACGGCTTGCTGGAAATCTTGCACCTCGAGGACGGCCTTTTGGGCATCCCAGATCATCCAGAATGCCAGGGCGTCGACATGCACCGGCACCGTATCCTTAGTGAGGCTTTTCTCGGCGGAGAAGTCGGACACACGGATACGGGTATCCACATAGCCGGCCACCGAATCCAGGAGGGGAAGGAGGAAGATGACTCCCGGTCCTTTCACCCGGTGGAATTTTCCCAGGCGAAGAATCACCACTTTGTCCCACTGGGATATCACCTCATATCCCGGTGCGATAAGAAAACCGACCGTCAGGAACATTAAGGCAACGGTAAAGTCGACATCGAATACAACCGGAGGCACCGCCCAGATCGCGGCCAGAACGGCAAGGACGGTCGGCCAGTAGGGCAATACGAAGAGCAGACCTGCTGCGGCCAGTGCACCGGCGGCCAACGTTCCGATGGCTTCGGGATCCGTAATCGATGTGACAAAGCCCTGGACAACCATTCCTGCCGAGACGAACAGCAGGACAACCAGAGCCGAGATGGTATTGAATCGAAAATGACCCCTGGGGCGAAGTACGGGTGAATCGTGAGTCTTTATCGGGAATTCTTTCAGCATTTTCATTTGTGCTGTTCCTCCTGCATTTCTCGAAGATATTCGATGATTTCAACGGCGGTGAATCCGTAGGACGATGCGTTGGCCAGGAAAGTTCTTACCATCGAACCCAGAATGTCGCCTCTCTCTTCATCGGTGAGCTCGATGGTTTTTTCGCTGACGAAAGTACCGGTTCCCTGCTGTGTGTTCACAATTCCTCGGATTTCCATCTCGTTATATGCTCTTCCTACCGTATTCGGGTTGATCTGAAGCTCAACGGCCAGACTTCTGACAGTCGGAAGCTTAGATCCCGGCCCAAGACGCCCGTCGGCAACGGCCATCTCCACCTGTTTAATAATCTGACGGTAGTAGGGAACCCCGCTAGTCTGATCGATGAGGAAGTCCATGGATTCGGTCCGTCGTTGTGCGGCCATCGCTTGTAATATACTCCTATTGTACCATTACTTTAGTACATTAGAATTATAGAACATTTTGAAGAAAGGTCAATTATTTCTGTGATAAAATTTCGACGAAGACCTTGGAGTTTTAGCGAGGCCCTGCCGAAGATGAATGTGGGTAGGTGCGCCGATGCAGATTCCGTTGATACATCCCGAGAGTCGTTTCAAAATCTACTGGGAAGTCTACTTGCTCATCATGACTGTGGCGGTGACGCTTGTGGCGCCGCTGATGGTGGTGTTTCGATTAGCCATGACGCCGCTGCTGCTGGCGTTCGATATCCTTGTCACCATCACTTTCGCCCTGGATATCGTAGTTCAATTCAACACCGGATTCATGGTGCGGCAGGAGATGGTCACAGACCGTAAGGTCATCGCCAAGCGCTATCTTAAAGGCTGGTTCTTTCTCGATCTTCTCGCCACCCTGCCCTTCACCTGGGTATTCTCATCCAGCCAATTTGCCGCTTTGAACAGAGTTTTCCGCTTTTTCCGGCTCGCGCGACTCTTTAAACTGTTCGCCAGTTCCAAGACTCTCAATAGGGCACGGAAGCTCAACTTCATCAACCCCGCTTTCATGCGTCTGTTCCTGCTGGTGTTCTGGATTCTTGTTGCGGCTCACCTCATCGCCTGCGGCTGGATTTTCATCGGTGGGCCCGGTGAATATCTCTCGACAGAATTTTCGTCGGACGGGGCGGTGTATCTGGAAGCGTTCTACTGGACCGTCACCACCCTCACCACCATCGGTTATGGCGATATCACGCCCGCTGAACCCATTCAGTTCATCTATGTCATCATCATCATGCTTATGGGAGCGGCCATATACGGCTTCATCATCGGTAATATCGCCAACATCATCGCCAATATCGATGTCGCCAAGAGCCAGTTCCGGGAAAAAGTGGAGAATGTCGATACGTTCCTGAAGTACCGGAACATCCCCACCGATCTCCAGAAGCGCATCCACGGCTATTACGACTATCTATGGGAAAGCCGGCGGGGATACGAGGAATCCAAGCTCCTGAGAGACCTCCCCACCTCATTGAAAACCCAGGTGTCCTTCTTTTTAAACCAGGACATCATCGAAAAAGTTCCGATATTCAAGAACGCCTCCCGGGAGTTTATCCGGGACATCATTCTCAATCTCAAACCGGTTATCTACACCCCGGGGGATGCCATCGTCACGTTCGGCGAGATCGGATACGAAATGTATTTTATCAGCCGGGGCGAAGTGGATGTCACAAACAAGGACGGATCCATCACCTATGCCACTCTGGCTTCGGGTCAGTTTTTCGGGGAGATTGCCCTGCTGCTCAGTACCCCGAGAACCGCCACCGTCAAATCCCGGGTGTATTGCGATCTTTACGTTCTGGACAAGGAGACCTTCGACAACATCCTTCAGCGGTATCCCTCCTTTGCCAAGAACGTCGAGGACCTGGCGGAAGAACGGCGTAAAGAGCTTGGACTGGAAAAGGAAACTGAGGAATATGTCGAAATCGTCGACGAAGGCGAATCCTCTCCGTCCGGTCCGGTACCCGATGCGCCGGAAACTCCCAATCATCAGCTCCTTGAAGACGATGTGGTCCGCATCAGCTGGCTGGCCGTCACCGGCGCCGAGGGGTACGAGATTATCCGCCGGGCATCCGGCGAGGAGAAATGGAAACGACTGAGCGCGACGCTTCGAAATCCTCTCTACCTCGATCTTCATGCTCCAAAGGGCGACATTGCCTACCGAATCCGGGCGTCGAATCGCCACGGAAGCGGGAGATGGAGTCCGATTCTGACGATTCGTCTGACCTGACCGTTCGATATGCCGTCTTTCGTCACACATGCCCTGTTCGCCGAGGACTCGTGCGAAAAAACATTCGGTTCCGCTCGTCCGTTCTCGAACAGAGACCTTCCTTGGCTCATCCTGGGTGCCCAGGGGCCCGATCCGCTCTTCAGCGGCATAAAAAGGCAGCCGGCCGGAGCGGAATGGGGGTATCGCATACACCGTGGAGGCTTCGGCCGCGTCGCTTCCGCGCTGGCCGGAAAGGCCCGAAAGTTGAGGCGGGAAAGTTCGGCCGATGCCGCCGCGATGACGGCTTACGCATTGGGATTCGCCACCCACGCCATTCTGGACAGAACCGCCCATCCCTATGTGAACTACTTCTCCGGCTGGGTGGATCCGAGCTCTTCGGAGTCCGAGATATATCGGTTCACGCACCCCTTTCTCGAACGCATAATCGATATGATGATGCTGGCCGACAGAAGGGGACTGGACATTGGCGTATATGACTGCAATTCCCGCATACCGCCAAGGGATGAGCAGCTGCGTCTTTTACCGCCGCTTCTGTCTTCGGCCCTCAAGACCTCCTACAATGACGCCGCGACCGATGAAACTCTTGAAGAGAAAGTCGCCAACGCGTTAAGAGATGATGCCGAATTCAGCGCCTTGATTTCTCCGAGTCACTCCGACGGCATGGCCAAGGCTGTGGAAATGGAGCAAAGGGGAGAATTGCCTCAACGGGTGCTTGGTCTGTTTTATCCGCCGGAGATTCCTCCCGGGGACTTTATGAACGAAGACGGCTCGGGATGGATCGACCCTCGATTCGGCGGTGAGAAACGGCGGGAATCCTTTGTCGAACTCTATGAATCCGTCCTGGGAGATGCCGTCATCGCCATGAAATCCGTTATGGAAGGCGATCCGTTTGACTGTCTCGGAGACGGGGATCTGGATGACGGGAGTCCCAAGGACAAGGGTGGAAAATTTCTCTATTCAGACCCGTTCAATCTTTCGCCCATCATCGATGGAATGTATAAAGCTGTGTCTCAGAGACATCAATGACGGGGGATACAGACTAGGATGCTTGTCCCGGTCCCGACTTCCGATTCGATGGACATTTCGCCGCCCATGAGTTCAATGAAGGCGCGGCAAAGGAACAACCCGATTCCCACACCCCGACTTGATTTCACATACACATCCTCGCCTTGAGTGAAACCGCTCTCGATGTGGTCAATCAGATCCTGATTCATACCCATTCCTGTGTCACGGACAATGAGAGCAAGATGATTTTCCGGACAATCATCCTTTTCGAACTCGGCCGTGACTTGAATGGATCCTCTCTCTGTGTATTTCAGCGCATTGCCGATGAATTGTCCCAGAACCTGACTGATACGCGCCGGATCGCCTATCATTGTTTCGGACGGATCTATCTTTATCCGGGATTCCAGAAGCAGTCCTTTATCAGCGGCCGCATCGACATGGCGGGCAATGCAGTCCTCCATAACTGGAACGATCCGAAAGGGCCTTTTTTCCAGGATTAGGGATCCCTCCCCGACTCGGGAGAACTCCAGAATGTTTCGGATCATCCCATGAAGCTCATCCGCCGCCGTCTTCTGAAGGTTCAAGAGATTGAGGGTTTCCTGACCCGGATGTGTTTCCCTGATCAATGAAGCGATGCCGAGAACTCCGTTAAGCGGCGTCAGAAGTTCATGACTCATATTGGCCAAAAATTGATCTTTGGCCCTGTTGGCGGACCGGGCCTCATTTCTTGTCCGTATCAGATCCTCCGCTTGCTCCTCGAGAGAGCGAAGAACACCATTCATCGCACCGACAAGGCTGTCGGGTTCAAGGTATCCGGTCGTCATAAAGCGGAAATTGACGGTGTCGGGTCCGGACTGCTGGAGTTGATGGAACAATTTCCGATAGGGATTTGTCGTCATCCGGCTGACAAGAAACGATCCCGCCAGAGACAGAAGAATGATGGGCAGCAGCCAGGGAATCAGAATTGTCAGACTTCGGGCCGTTTCGCGTGACATGTCCGACTCGTTTTCATAGACGCCCAGATACCAGTGCAGCTGGGGCATTTTCGTCACCTGGGCATGGATTGACGTTCCATCGTCGACGATTTGGGTATCAAGAATACCCCCCGAATACCGTTCTTCCAGAAGTTCGGCATAGGGAATCCTCGCCCGATTGAGAACATAGTCCGAATCCGGATGGATAATATAGATACCGCTCTCATCGTGCAGACTCACCACCAGTTCATCCATTCCAACCAGCTGCTGGATTCGCTCCCCGACAGGGCGAAAATCGAGATGTGCGGCCAGAACCGTATCGCCGTAGGATGAGATGATTGAGGAGTAGGGTTCGGCCGAGAGCATGGTGAGCTCCTGGCCGTGGAAGACGATCCCGCCGCTGCGCTGCCATTGCCGGTAGTATTCCATTCCCGAAATGTCGTTCCCGTCCAGACTCGGTTGGTCCGGCAGGCTGTAGCGGATGCGTCCCTCGGTATCCAGGACGTGGATACCGACGACCAGTTCATGCCGATTCAAGAAATTCCGAATATATTCACTCGAGAGAGACCGTGACGATTCGTCGATAACGTGCAGCAGCATCTCGAGGTCTCTTGTCACATCGTTGATGGTATAACTGATATATTCCTGGACAATCATCAGGATGGTCCGATTCCTCGACCCGATCCTGTTCCTGATAATCCGAGTGTTCATGGAAAAAACTAATACACCGATGACGAGAATCGCGGTCATCATCATTCCCGAAATGACGGCAAACATTGTCCGCCAAATCCGGCGCGGCCTACGACTCGTCATAGGAATAGAACTCGAATTGTCCGTCGACAACGACGGCATACCCTTGGCTGCGATGAGCATCACCGAAAGAATCGAGGTAGAAATCTCCCTGCAGTCCCGAATAGTGACGATCCGCCATCGCATTCTTAATACGAATCGGATCATCTTCTCCGGTTTCTCTTATAATAAGAAGCAGCGCCTTGACCGCTTCATACGAACTGACGGATGCGAAATCCGGATCATTGGTGAACCGTCTGCGATAGTTTTCGATGAAACGGTTCATTTCAACTGAAGATTCCGCCGGTACGTAGGTGCCGACGGCTTTCATCCCTTCCACCGACCCTCCGCCATGGGCGAGGAGTTCTTTGGTCTGGGTCCACTGAGAACCGTAGACCGATCCACGAAACCCCGATCGACGCAGAATCTGAGTCATAAGAGCGGCGTCTGTACCGCTGGTGATAAAAAAAACCGCTTCGGGCAGATCCTCCA
>JARGFR010000320.1 GCA_029210985.1 Spirochaetaceae bacterium
CTACACCAAAAGGCTTGTGAAACCCCGGAGACTCAAGGGTTTGCCCGGGGAATTTCGTTTGTTTATCACCACAGGCTGCAACATTCCCGTGATTGTCGCAGGTTTGGAGCATGCCGAACCATTCACACGTCCCAACAAGGATTTCCGGTGGATCAACATCTATGATAAAGACGATATTCTCGGATGGCCGCTGCGTCCCTTGGGCGGCGGATTCGGGATGAATGATTGGATTGAAGACCGGGTTATCGATGCGGGCTTGCCTCTGGTGAGCCACATGAATTACTGGAAAAGCAAGAATTCGCTGAAAATTATCGCGGATGCCATCGCCGAAGCTCAGAGCCGAATCAACTCCGGTTAAATCGACCAGTGATCGGCGGAGTTTCCCTCGGCGTACCGATTTTTCACTCGGTAGTCCGCCGGCCGGTTATATACCACCGAGAAAGCCGGCACCGAACTGGTAATCCAGACATTGCCCCCGATGACAGAACCCTTGCCGATGACGGTTTTTCCTCCCAGGATCGTCGCACCGGCGTAGATGGTGACGTTGTCTTCAATTGTGGGATGACGCTTCTTGTCCGCCAATTCCTTGGCCACGCTCAGAGCTCCGATCGTCACCCCTTGATAGAGTTTGACGTTCTTACCGATGACGGAGGTTTCTCCCACAACGACTCCGGTGGCATGGTCGATGAAGAATCCGTCATCGATTTGCGCCCCGGGATGGATATCGATGCCGGTGTTTTTGTGGACATGTTCGCTCATCATTCTGGGTATCAGCGGAACGTCCCGGATGTAGAGCTCATGCGCCACCCTGTAACAGGCCACCGCTTCCAATCCCGGATAGGACAGAATAACTTCATCCCGGCTTTTTGCCGCCGGATCCCCTGTGTATGCCGCCTCCACGTCCCTCATGGCGCGTTCCCTCAGAGATGGGATGAGTTCCAATAAATTCAAAGCGATTTTTTCGGCTTCCTTACGGCAGGTTCCCGGCACACTCTCCCGACCTTCCGAACGAACCTCATATTCCAGACTTCGGGAGATTTCCACGGTGAGTTCCCTCACCAGACGTCTGGTTTTTGCACCGATGGTGTAGGAAATCAAGTCGTCTTCCAGCTTCTCCTCGGCCTGGAACCCCGGAAAAATCAGTGATTCGAAAGTCTCGAGAATGGCAATGACGCCCCGACGGGACGGGAGATTGGGACCGGTGATATGGTTGATGCCGCCAAGATTCTGGTAGGAATCGATGATGGACTTGTTGATTCCGGTGATTCGCGGTTCGACAATGTCGCTCATACTCCTAAACCTAATGAGAGGGGGTGGGGGAGTCAATCATCGGAAAACATCAACTCCCGGAAAGAAAGGGCTGCATGATTTCAGACAGATAGGGATGAAAGTCGATTTCAATTTCCAGGTGTCTGTAATCGTCGGACTCTGTGGAACGTTCCTCTTCCACCACGGTTCGGTTGAAAACCAAGGGGGGATATTCACTCACAAAGGGAATCTTAAGCAGAAGGCCGATCGCTTCGAGTTCCGATGGAACCGGTCCGCAGATGCGCAGTCGTTTCAGAGAGAGACTGGTGATTCTGAACATACCGGGAGTTTGCGGTCCGGGAATAAGTGTAGTTTGATTGTCTCCGAAAATCTCGCTGACACAATCTCCGTCGAATCGTCTTTGCCCCAACTCCTCATCGTTGTAGAGGGCCCGCAGACTATCGTCCTTCATGGCCATGTCGACAAAAATCTCCCGATAGGTGTTGGCGATCCGCCGGACGACAAAATCTATCAGCACCATATTCAGGTCCGGATTCACCTGCCGAAGATCGACAATCTTGCCCCATATCTGGAAATCGACTTTACGTCCGTAGATATGACTGCTGAATGTGAGTTTCATCGTTTGTACCGCACCTTGATACTCCCGGAAAAGGCGATTTCTCTTTCGCTTATGGAAACCAGCGCGCGTATCATCGACAGGGACATGCTGCAGGGCACGAAGGACAGAAATTGACCGCCCAGGTTGATATGGGAACTCTGAAGATCCAATCCGCTGTGACGGAAATGGAAAGGATCGCATTTAGTTGTTGTTTTCGCGAATTTTCTCAGGAGTATCTCACTGGACAGATTGAGTGTCTTTTTATTGGTTCGTGCGTTCATGCTCTTTCATCCCAGCCTGTCGCTGCGATTCTATCCACTTTTCTCTCGGGGTGTGCTCCGGCTATTCTTCATAACATGACCTCCAAAGGCCCTCACCGGCGATTTCACCATAGCGGCTTTGATTTGACCAACGACGAGAAACAGGCCGTCGATGCCGGTCCCAGGCCGCCGTTCCTCGTGACTCCTCACTGGCTGACTCTGCTGGACGGCTCACCTGACGATCCGCTGCGGCGTCAGGTGGTACCGACCATGGCCGAATACAACACAGGCTCGTCGGAACTCGGCGACCCCCT
>JARGFR010000321.1 GCA_029210985.1 Spirochaetaceae bacterium
CTCTCCAAGGCCGATGAGCTTCCCAATCGCTTTTCCGACACCTTCCCGACTGCCCCGGCTGCTCCGAGTTTCTGACAATGCCGCCGAGAGTTCCCGTGCCGCAGCTCCGATACGGCCTGCGAAGGTTGTCTCTGCGGCATTCCGATCCCATAATATTGAATAATGCAGACCGGTTTTGCGGTTACTCTGCATAGCCTGCAGGATCGATTCGGCCAATTCAATTCGAGACAAGACGTCCGGATTGGTCGAATTGAATTGAGGCATCCTTTCAGGAGAATTCTTCTTTGCCAGGGAAAAATCAATCGAGATGTCCGGGCTTCCCTCGAAAATCAAAGACCGACCGGTGAATCGCCCCGTCGAACCGATCTTAATCGGCCAATTGGTAAAATCGACGTCTCGCGGGTTTTGAAAATGGATAACGGCGGCGGCCGGATGGTTCTGAGATTCGGATGCCACAAGAGAATAAAGGATGGGTTGGTCTGCGACTGTCATATTCAAGGCAGATCGGAATACGCTGTGGACTTTGCACTCGAATGGTGCAGAAGGGAACTGCGATCCCATGCCGGATACGGCGGTTCGATCAGACAGACATGTGTGCACGTATCAAGGCGTCCTTGATCGCCGACTCGACATTTCTTCTTCCCCAATTGATATTCCGTATGAGTATCTCCGAAGCCAACTCCCTGTCCCTGCGCTTCAGTGCTTCCAGAAGTTCCAGGTGATCGATGCAGGTTTGCATCAGGCGTTTGGGATTGACGATATCGGCCGATCGAACGAAATGGATCTTCTGATCCACCTCGGCCAGGATTCTCCTCAGAACGCTGTTCCCGGTTTCTCTGGCGAGGATTTCATGGAACTCTTCGTCGGCCAGAACGGCCTGCTCCGACACCTCCGGGAGATTGTCGCGATACTTACGCCACTGGCTTTCCAATTGACCGATCAGATCCGGATTGATTCCGTTTCGGCAAAGCCGTTCCACCACCGACAGTTCCAGAACCAGGCGGACATCATATAGCTCGTTGATTTCCTCCAGATCGAGACGACGAACACTGTATCCCTGCCTGGCCTTTTTATCGACAAGACCTCGTTCAACGAGCATTCCAAGGGCTTCCCGAACCGGACTTCGGGAGACCTTGAATTGCTCACAGAGCTTTTCTTCGGTGAAGCGGTAACCCGGCGGATAATCCCATTTCAGGATACGCTCGCTGAGTCGTGTGCAGATATCTTCCGAGAGGTTCATCCCGCCCACCACTTTCAATTCCGTCACCTCATTTGAAGACGAACACGTTCACCGGATCTCCCGGCCTCTCATCCGATTCTTCCACAGTCGTGGTGAGCTTCATGCCGGTTTCCGGTTTCTCCACCTCGACTCTTCCCGATGCCCTCAACCCATTTTCAAATTCAACAATGCCGAATTGGAGAAACTTCTTGTTATAGCCTTCCGGGAGGTTCCAGACCCGGGTCCAGGTCAGCAGCGTGCACGGGCCTTCCATCTCAAACGTCGACCAGCCTTTGTTCGTCACCGGATCTCGCCGGACACCGCACTTGGAGCAGATCATCGGAGCCGGATAGAAAATCTCTCCGCAGCTTTCACATTTCCAGGCTTCAATCGTCGGCTCTTTGACGTCATACATACTGAAATCGATCATGGCGTGCTCCTATTAGTCTTTTGCGCAGATGACTGCTGCGACGTTGTTGCCGAATCCGCCGAAATTCACCGACATGCCGTACTTCGGATCCTTCACCTGACGGCCTTCTTCGGCTTCGCCCCGAAGCTGTCGGACCAGCTCCACCACCTGGGAAACTCCGGTGGCTCCCACCGGATGACCTTTGGACTTCAGGCCCCCGGAAGTGTTGATGGGGATTTTGCCGTCGATCTGAGTTTCCCCTTTCCTCACCGCGTGAAAAGAGGTTCCGCGTTCGAAAAAACCGACTTCCTCGCTGATAGCAAGCTCCAGTATGGAGAATGCGTCATGCAGTTCGGCGAAAGAAATATCCTCCGGACCGATGTCGGCCATCTTGTAGGCCTTTTCCGCAGCGATGCGGACGGCATTCAGTTCCAACGGATCTTTGCGGTTGTGGACGCAGTGGGTGTCTGTTGCACTGGCAACACCGGCGATGCGGACGGGTTTCTTGGCAAACTCAGCAGCGATCGGCGCATCCATGTTCACCAGAAGAAGGGCCGCGGCTCCGTCGGACACGGGACATGTGGAATACATTCGAAGGGGTTCGGCGATGTAGTTATTGACAACGCCGGCCTCCGGTCCATCTGCGATTGCTTCAATAGTGCATTTGGACCTGATGTGGGCATATTTGTTATTGAATCCATTGTCATGGTTCTTGACGGCCAATAAGGCGAGATCCCGTTCTTCCAGTCCGTATTTTTCCATATACATCCGGGTGAACATACCACCGAATCCCGGAAGAGT
>JARGFR010000322.1 GCA_029210985.1 Spirochaetaceae bacterium
GAGGAGCAAGACGAGGATAGTGTTACGATCGATCCAATATGTCAGGAGAAATAGAGCAATACCCGTTCCCAGATTCACTATCTTCCGAACAAGAAAGAGCATTGTGCCTCGTCGAATGGGAAGGAACCCCAGAGAAGCCATAGCCGTGATGTAAATGAGAATAACAACACCGACCGGCGGACTCATAGATTCAATCATTTGGCGGTACATTCCAGTAACCTATAAAATGATGAACAAGGCGGTACCCATGAACAACGACAATCCAAGCATTCCACAGATGATTCGGGCGCCTTTTTTGTCGTCCATCATCGCTCCCTTAGTCACCGGCAGCCTATTGGCCGCGGCCATCACCGGCTCCCTCGGTGTTCCTGCGTTTATCCCGGTACTCATCACCGGAGTCGGCCTCCACATCGCGACAAACGTCTACAATGACATCTACGATACCATTCAAGGCACCGATAAAGTGAACGTCCACAGAAATGAATACAGCGGAGGATCAGGTGTACGCCCTGGCACGCTCCGGACTCATTATTGCTCTGATCACAACGGCAGCATTACTGGTCTTCGTGAATCGGAGCCTGTGGGTCTACCTGGGTGGATTATATCTGCTGTCGGCTTTTTTTCAGCAAATTTTACACCGCAGCACCGATTAAACTCGCCTACCGCGGGATGGGAGAATTCTCGGTATGGTTCGCCTTCGGCCCTATGGCTGTCGCCATTGCTGCGGTGAGTCAGAACATCTTTCCAGACTGGCGAATATTCCTGCTGATGCCGGTATCCGGCATCAGCACACTCACGATTCTGCTGGTGGGGCAGCTGATCGACCTCGACGCCGACATCAAAGGAGGCAAACACGGTGTGGCTTCCCGAATGGGCACCCTGTTTATCGCCTTCCTCTATATTGCGTTCCAGATTCTTGTCATTGTTGATGTGGCGGTTATGGCGCTGCTGTTTCCCGGTCGGTCCTGGCTGCTGCTGATCAGTCTTCTCCCGTATGTTCTGTTTTTCCCGAAAACCGCTGCGTCTGTTGCGAAATGCCACGACGACCCGAATCAACTGAAAACCGTCGCCAAAACGACGGTTCAAATACATTTGCTCTTTTTGATACTTCTTATCGTCGGGTTTGGTGTGTATTTGATTTAGAAGCGGCGAGTGTGATGGAGTTGGCAGTTTTCACATTGAAACCGGACAAGCATTTCGGCCGGACGCTCGGCGGCTTCTTCCGCCGGGCAATCAACAGAATCGAGTCATCATCATCCGATTGTGTTGCGCAGATACGCGTCCAAATATAAACTGTTATTATCTATTCACGGAGTCCCGCCGAGACGCTTATCTTGTAAATCCCTCCATCGAAACGACGTCGTGTCTTGTGAGACGGTTCTGAAAAAGACAGAGATGAACAAGACCATCGCGACAATTATCGCCATCCTCGTTATGATCGCCATTGTCAGCCCGGTGTATTCGGCCAATCCTCAACAGGAATTGGATGCCCTGGTGTCGAAATGGACCGAATCTTTAATCGCCGAAGATATCGAAGGTTTCCTCTCCTGCTATTGGGACGACGCGGTCCGTCTGGTGTACTTCCCCGGGCAGGAACCGACATTGATGGACGGGATCGAAGCGATGCGCATAGAGGAACAGAAAGGTATGGACGAATACGACTTCGGTTCCATGAACCTCATCTACGACGAACCGGTGCGGTTCTTTCCGAATCAAGGCGGACCGACCTACGTTTATCCCAACAGCCGCTTCGCTTTTATGGATATCTTCGAGTTCGAGAAACGCGGAGGCCGATACCGCATCATCCGGCAGTATCTCTTCCCCCACCCGCCGGCCGAATAATCGTCCCTGTTCGTTTGTTGGGTTTTTATAGGACCTATTTTCGTCCAGTGAGCTTGATGATGTGATATCCGAACTGGGTCTGGACGACATCGGAAATAGATCCCGGCGACAGCCGTTTGCAGGCCGCTTCGAACTGGGCCACCATCTTGCCGGGGCCGAACCAACCCAAATCTCCGCCTTTGGATCGGCTTGGGCAAGTGGAGTGTTCCCGGGCAAGGGACTCGAAACGTCCCCCGCTCTGCTTAAGCTGTTTGAGCAGCTGCTGGGCTAAGGCCCGATCTTTCACAAGGATGTGACTGGCTCTCCATTCCATAGTGAGTATTTGTACTCGGGGTGAGGATTCTGGTCAAGTTCCCGTAGACAGCTTCACCACGACGCCGGACTTATTGAACTCAATTGTAGAACTTGAACGAGACTTTCAGCTTGGTGCGATAGGCGGTGAGAGGAGAGCCATTTGATGGCTTGATATCGTTGTTCCAGTTTGCCCAGCAGAAGAAACCCTCCATCGCTGGAGTTTACTTTTGAATCATTACTTACG
>JARGFR010000323.1 GCA_029210985.1 Spirochaetaceae bacterium
ATCATTGATGGCCGTGATTTTCAGCTTTTCAGTCGGTGCGGAGGATTTAGATTTCACCATTTTCCCGGATTTCAAGACCAAGGGGACCTGATCGATCAATTCGATTTTACTTTCCACTTCCGAATCGTATCGATAAACGTCCACCTCGCCGTCGAACACATAAACCGACGTCTGGCGTTCCCCGCCGACATCGGCGCGATCGTAGAACAAATCGTATCCGAAATCCGTTCCCCTCACACCAGCGACGGTGTCATGACCGGTCACCCATAGGCTCGATCCGGAGATAATAGAATTCACCTTGATTCGAATGCGTCCGTACACAACCTGCAAAACGCTGCCGCCTTCCCTGTCCATCGATGTGATGGTGAGCGTCGTGTTTTCCGCCACCTTTATCACACCGCCGTCGCCTGTAAGCATCTGGACTTCGACGAAACTCCCGTCATCGGTGAGTATGGTATCGCCGGCGTTCAGCGGCAGTCCAAGAACATCATCGGCCGCAATATCATAGGAATTCCTGACACCGCCGGAAATGATGATAAATCCCGAACCTTCGGCATAGGACACCGCAGCATCGGATTCGGCTGCGATTGGAGTAATCACCGCCATAGCGAAAAAAAGAGCGATCAGGACATTCAAAGACTTCATGTCTCTATTCTATCCCTCTGCACGACGCTTGCCAAATGGAAGCTGCACTACCTATAGTGGTGTGAAATTATGCTTCGACCGGATTTCAAAGGGCGCAAGGCGCTCGTTATGGGCTTAGGACTCCACGGAGGCGGACTTGAAACCGCTCGATTCCTCATTCGTGCCGATGCCGATGTGACGTGCACGGATCTTCGGGATGAAAATCACCTCAAGCAGTCCATCGAAGCTTTGAGAGGGTTGGATATTCGATTTGTTCTGGGGGAGCATCGCCTGAAGGACTTCGATGAGGCCGATATCATCGTGAAGAATCCCGCCGTTCCATCAGACTCGCCATGGATTGCCGGACGGGATAATATAGAAACCGACATCAGTCTTTTCCTCAAATCCACCGACGCGCCCATCCTGGCAGTGACGGGTACCAAAGGGAAGTCGACGGTTGTCACGGCTTTGCACAACATTGTGAAAAAGCATCATCCCGGGGCGCGTCTCGGCGGAAATATCACCGTCAGTCCCCTATCCTTCCTGGAACAACTGAAACCGAACGATCCGGTGGTCCTTGAGCTCTCGTCCTGGCAGCTGGCGGATCTCAGAGGACTGGGCATTCTCCGACCCAAAGTCGCGTGCATCACCAATTTGATGTGCGACCATCAGGATCGTTATGAAAATTTCGAAGACTATGAAGCGGACAAACTCGTTTTGCTCGAAAATCTTGGAACCGGTGATTTTGCTGTCTTCCCGAACGGTGCCGACGGACGCAAATGGGCCGGGAACTGCAAAGCCGAACCGGTTCTGGTAGCCGACGGGGAATCCGCGGCCGAGGGACAACCCACCGGGTATCGAACGGCGAGACTCGGAGAGGACGGGCGGGGTTGGCTCGATATCGACGGAAAAGTCGAATGCATACTCCCCGAAACACTGAGAGTCCCGGGAAAAGTGTTTAGACAGAATATGCTCTTCGCTTCGGTGATGGCTCGTCTCTGGGGCTGCGATGCGGCCGCCATCCGGCAGGCTCAGGAGGAATTTGTCGGGGTTTCATACAGGATGGAGATGTTCCTGGAAGCCGGCGGCATCCAATTTTATGACGATACCGCGGCGACAACACCGGATGCCGCCGCCGCCGCAGTTCGCGCCATGAACAGGCCTGTCGTTCTCATCGCCGGGGGGACCGATAAGGAATTGGACTTTGCGCCCTTCGAATCGATCGCATCGGTTCCCAAGTTTGTCGTGCTTCTTGAGGGCAGCGCCACAAATGCCATACGAACCATTCTGGAAAATGGAAATGCCGAATTGTCCGGACCATATAAATCCATGGAAAATGCCGTCGAAGCGGCGGTCAGCCACGCCGAACCCGGTGATGCCGTGCTTCTCTCACCCGGAGCCGCCAGCTTCGGCATGTTCCGTCACGAGTTCGAGCGTGGAGATGTTTTTAAGGACGCCTGTCGGCGGGTTGCTCTGTTTTAACAAATAATTTGCATTAAACTGTTGAAAACCGTTTGGGTTCACTCTGTGATTAAAATGAAGAGGTTATGGTTCTGAACAAACGATATTTCGCATCGTCACTGCTGTTCTTATTCCTCGCCGCGATTTCGTTCGCGTTCGATGGATATGCCCGTTGCGTCAATACTAAATCTACTCGAACCATGATGGTTGCCTCATAACTCAAATCTATTCCTAAATGCGCAGGT
>JARGFR010000324.1 GCA_029210985.1 Spirochaetaceae bacterium
CCATCCCGGCACATCAAAGCCAGATAAGCGGATTCCGAACCGTAGGAACCTTCCACCAGTTCGGCGCCTGCAATATCCGCTTCTTCATTCCGATGATGGTCGTAAATCGTCGTCGTCCGGGGAACGTCCGAAAACGCATCAAGGAACTCCCGGATTCTGCCCTTGGTCCTGGTGTCCACGACGATGAGACTGGTCGGCGCGGCCCCCTTGATCTCCTTGAGGGAAAGCAGGGGAATCTCATACTGATAGACAGTCAGCGCCTCTCTGACAGCGGGTTGAGCCAAACGGCTCCTGACGGGTTTGTGATCGGGAAACAGCACCGAAGCCAGAGCAAGGGAGCCGAGACAGTCAAGGTCCATGTTGGCGTGCCCGACGATGAGTGCACCGGGCGATGGGGGACGTTCGCTCATGATTCCATTGAGTATGGACCAGCTCCGTCCGGCCTGCAAACAAAAGTCGTCGTGTGCTATCATCCCGCCATGCAATACCGAACTATGCCCGGCGACAACCGTCGGCTCTCCGCTCTGGGTTTCGGCATGATGCGCCTTCCCACCAGGGCGGGCATCATCGATAAAAAGAAGTCCGATCAGATGCTGAATCGAGCCCTTGAAGCGGGGGTGAACTACCTCGACACGGCCTTCCCGTATCTCGCCGGTCAATCCGAACCCTATATAGGGCGTTTCCTGGATGAAAATGGTCGGCGGAACGACATGGCCATCGCCACGAAACTCCCACATTGGCAAACCGCGACGAAAGCGGAGATGCACAAGATGTTGGAGAACCAGCTCAAACGGCTCCGCACGGACCGAATCGATTTCTACCTGGTTCACAACATTACCGGGGGTTCCTGGGACCATCTGATGGAGAGAGACATCATGGGATTTCTGGACGAAGCCGCCGCATCGGGTAAAATCCTCAAGTCCGGATTCTCATGGCACGGTACGCCCGAGGATTTTCCGAGGGTGGTGGACACCCGGAGGTGGGATTTTTGCCAGATCCAGTACAATCTGCTGGATGAAAGGCGGCAAGCCGGGACGGCCGGATTGGAATACGCGGCATCCAGAGGATTGGGCGTGATTGTGATGGAACCCTTGAGAGGCGGTAAGCTGGCGACCAAGATTCCCTCGGCGGCGATGAGGGTGTGGAAGGAACGGCCGGAGAGAAGTCCCGCCGCCTGGTCTCTCAGCTGGGTGTGGAACAGGCCTGAGGTGACCCTCGTTCTGTCGGGATTGTCCGAAGAAGCCCATTTGGAAGAGACCCTGAAAGCCGCCGAGACCGCATTGCCGTTGTCCCTTTCCGATGAGGATCTGGAGATGATTGCCCGGGTGAGAGATGCCTATAAAAACGCGGGAGCCGTGGCCTGCACGTCCTGTCGATACTGCATGCCCTGTCCCTTCGGCGTGGCCATTCCCGACGTCTTCGACTGGTACAACGAATGGAAAACCGTCCGCCACGAGCTCAGCCAGAGAATGTTCTATCTGACAACCGTCGGCGGTGTGCTCTCGGGAAACAGCGGTCTGGCCTCCCGGTGTACATCCTGCGGAATCTGTCTGAAGAAATGTCCCCAATCCCTGCCTATACCGTCGCTGATGGAAACCATCTCCCGGGAATACGAAGGCAAGGCCGGACACTTCCTCGAAGCCTTCGGAGAATTTCGGCGCAAAAGAATCGCAAAACGCCATAAAACCAGCACCGAGGGAGAATGAAAAATATGCAGAAAGAAGATCAGATTATCACCCTCGACGAGATGATGAAGGCCATTCGAATCAAAGTGAGCGGCAACTTCGATCTGGTGGTGGGAATCGAACGAGGGGGGGTGCTGCCCGCCTATCTGGCCTCTCGTTGGCTGGACGTTCCCATGGAGACTTTGCGCATCAGCTTCCGGGACGATGCCCACCGCCCCTTGAGTGAAGAGCCCGCACTTCTCAAAGGCGTCACATTCAAAGCCCGGGGCATGAAAATCCTGCTGGCCGATGATGTGGGAAACACCGGAGCAACACTGAGACGGGCGGCAATGGAACTTGAAGGAGCACAGGTCACCACCATGGTGATTTCAGGCAGCGCCGACATCTCCCTCTTCGGACCCCACGACCGGTGCATCCGGTGGCCCTGGGATTGAAGCCGTCGGTATCCCCCGTTGCGTCAATACTAAATCTACTCGAACCATGATGGTTGCCTCATAACTCAAATCTATTCCTAAATGCGCAGG
>JARGFR010000325.1 GCA_029210985.1 Spirochaetaceae bacterium
CGCCGCTCCTGGCACTGGGCGATCCCGAGGAAGGCAGCATTCAGACCGGGTCTGTTCTGCTGGAAGGACGAGTGATGGACACCGGGGGCCTTGCCGGGTTTAGTGCCGTTATCGAGCGTGACGGCGTAGCTCTCCTGGAATATACCGAAACGCCCGACGGAGTCTTCCACATTCCCTTCGACTTCGCCGGTTTGGAAGCCGGGAAAGCCTTACTTCGTATTGAAGCCGTGGATTCTGCGGGGAACGACACGGCAGTGAGCCGCAGCTTCATCATCGAGCCGGGCCGAAGGACTGTTATCGGCGAGATAGACCTTCCCGTTCAGGGCGGTCGTGAAGGACCGTACTTCAAGCTGGCCGGTTCCGTCGAAAATGCCCTGGAGGGGGATACCGTCCGCTTGGTGCTGGACGGTGAGGATATCGAAGAACTGATACTGGACGAAAGGAACAGGTTCGCCAGAGAGTTCGTTCCGGGTCAACTCTCGGAAGGGGACCATGAGTTCCGCATCGATGTGTTGTCCTCAGGCGGTGAGCGAACCGAAGGATCGCCGCGTGATTTCTCTTATAGAGCCGGAGGCGCCTGGATCGTCATTGAGGGATTTCCTCCCGGCATGGCTGTAGGCAGCCGCCCTCTCCTCATCGGCCGGACAGGGTTTGAAGCTGAAGAACCGCCGGAAGATGATAAAGACGCTCAGAAAGCCCACAAGGCATTTCTGAAGGACAACAGTCCCGACCGTGTGGAAGTGAGTATCGACGGCGGTCTGACCTTCGAGAAGGCCAAAGGTGTCGAGGAGTGGGAGTTCCGGATCGAAACCGGAGAAATGGGTGAAGGCGACCTGCCCATCCTTGTCCGCGCGCGAACTGGTGATGACTGGACCTACGCAAGAACACTGCTGCGACTGGATAAGACTCTACCGGATCTCAAGCTCAATGAATCGGTGGCCGACGGCCGCTTCAACGGGGAGTTTATTTTGTCCGGTACCGCCGGCGACGACCGGCTCCTGGATGAAGTCTCTGTCTCAGTCCGTCCCGGCAGTCAGGGCCGTTACGAGGTTCCTTCCTTCATCCAGGGTATGTATTTCGACGCCTCGGTTCTCGGTGCGACCTGGTTCGATGCGGGACTGGGCGTCACCTTCTTCGAGGACAACGTGAAACTCCAAATCCAGGTGGGCAGCGCACCCGAAGAAGTCTGGGACAAAGATCTGGGGAAAATGGTTCCCGCTCGGGTTTCGGGTACCGCCTTGGGAGCCACACTGCTGGCCAATGTGGCCTATCTGCCTCTGGGTTACCTTTGGGGACCCAATTGGGACCGGCTTTCGGTTTCCCTCGCCATTGGCGCCAACTTCACCTACTTCACTCAGTTCACCGAGACAGGCGGCGGAGTGATGTCCTCGGTTGTGGTTCAGACGGAAATCCCGCGCATCGATTTCCCTGATCGTCGATTCTTCACCTATGTGGCGCCCTATCTGGAAGGTCAGCTATGGTTCTTCTCTTCGGATGTCAGTACGACGCCGCGATTTGCCGGTTCCTTTGGTGTGAGGGTAGGATTATTGTAGGCGAATTCGAATCCCATCTTTAGGGACGGGGCCCTCTAGCGAGCCGATGCCGCCAGGGTTTCGGCGTTGTCGCGAATTACATCCTTCAGAGTCACGGTGCCGTGACGCCCCGGGAAATTAAACAGTTCAACCGCATTTGCGTCGTTCAGAATTTCCCGGAGCGGCATGGACACCGGATTGTGCCAATTGTCCAGGATCAATTCGGCACCGGATGTGCCAATTTCCCCAATGAGACGCGGTCCCGGTGGCGGCGGACCGAATATGGCCACGACATCGAGTCCCGCCGCCTCGGCGAAGGGCGCCTGAAACCGATGAGCCGCGGTCTTCTTTCCGGCAAATCCCGCTTCCTCGACGATTCGGGCGGCGTCAGCCCAAGCCTCGGCGATGGCGGCCAGTTCCTTTTCGGCGAAATCCTGCGTGCCGGCGGCTTCGGCGATCTTACGAACCGATGCCTCTATAATGCCCGGGGCATATACCGTTTCTATCTGAACCATCCGGATATCTCTTCCGGCGACATTGGCGCGAATCCTCTCCATCATGCCCTCATATCCGGCAAAAACGATGAGATCGGCTTGAGCGAGGGCGGGGATGTCCGATGGCTTGAGCTCATAGTCCGCCGGGTGTCGAAGTGAAGCCGGAGCCAGAACT
>JARGFR010000326.1 GCA_029210985.1 Spirochaetaceae bacterium
TAATGGATAAGCACCGACCTCTTCGCATTTTGTTTGTCTCGCCCAAGGGCGGGTTCTTCAGCAATAACGCGGAATTCTCAAAATTTGCATCCGAATCAAGGGAGCTCCAGACCATACGGCATTTCTGGAACGGTGTTGGAATCGGCTTGCTCATCCTCGCCGGGTTAACCCCGGATGAACACGAAATCACCATGGTCGATGAGAACATGGAGCCGATTCCCTTCGATGAGGATTGGGATCTGGTAGGAATAACGGCCATGACTCAGCAGGCTCCCCGTGCCTATCGTATATCCAAGCGCTTCCGCGGGCGGGGTGTCCACACGGTAATCGGCGGTATTCACGCGACGGTGATGCCCGATGAAGCCGCCGAGCATGCCGATACGGTGTTTACCGGAGAGGCGGAGTCGTCATGGCCTCATTTCCTTCAGGATTTTCTGGGAGGTCAACCTAAGAAGGTCTACGCTCAAGCCGATTACCCGGCCGTGGAACTTCAGGAACTGCCGATACCGCGGTACGATTTACTGGCCAAATATAAGTATCCTGTGGTCTTCGTTCAAACGACCCGCGGATGCCCGCATGACTGTGAGTTCTGTGTTGCGTCTAATGTATACGGCAAGGCCTTCAGACGTAAAACCGAAGACCAGGTGATACAAGAAATCCTGGAAGTAAAGAAATATTGGAAACATGCCCAGGTGGGTTTTGCCGACGACAATATGTTCGTCAATCGTCGGTTTTCAAAATCATTGGTAAAGCGTTTCAGTGAAATCTTTTTTTCCTGGTTCGCCGTATGCGACATATCCATCGGTGACGACAGGGAATTCCTGAAGGACCTCCATGACAGCGGCTGCCGAACCTTGCTGATCGGCTTTGAGAGTGTCCGCAAGGCCAACCTGACGAACCTTCATGAAAGCCGCTGGAAAGAAAAAAAACACGCTCTTTATGAGAAATATATAGAGGAGATCCAGGGCCAGGGTATCGGAGTCTATGGTTCCTTCATCTTTGGCATGGACGAGGATGATCCGGGTATCGTGGACGACACAATCGATTTCATCGTCGACAACAGCCTCATCGGAGGTCATGCCACGATCATGACCCCCTACCCCGGATGCCGCCTCAGGGATCGATTCGAATCCGAGGGTCGGGTTCTTCATGATTACTGGGATGAATACACCCTATGGAACTCGGTGATACGTCATCCGAAGATGAGCTCCAAGGAATTGGAGGACGGTGTCATGAAATTGTTCAGAACCGTTTACAGCCAGGAGAGCAATCAAAAAAGAGCCGCCTATTTCCAGGAAATTTGCCGGCGCCTGGTCAGGGATCGCGAATCGGTATGATGCTCAATTCCCGAAAATACCCGAAAAAAATGCTCAAAGCCTTCCACGAAGAAGTGCAGCACAAAGGTATTCGGGATATCCGCATCTCCGCAGCGATCTCCAGTATTGCATTCCTCTTATTTAACGTTCTTGATTACATTCTCTACCCGGATCTGGCGTTCTTCTTTCTCAAGCTGAGACTGATGGTTCTGGCGGGAAACGCCGCCATCATGCTGTTCACTCTCATTCCGTCGTCATACAAAATGTCGCGTTTTTTAAAGATGTCGGCCTATCTGGTATATGCGGCATCCATCATCATCATGGTGCATATGACCGGCGGCTACTCAAGTCCGTACTACGCAGGACTGAACATCGTTCTAATCGGTTTCATGTTCCTTCTGCCCTTGGACGGAATACGGACCATCATCGTCTGCATCTTGATTTACGCCGGTTATCTGGCGCCAATCCTCGTATCACAGGATATCGTCAATCAGGAAGTGTTCCTCAACAACAATTTCTTCCTCCTTACAACAATGATTCTGGCCATTGCCAGTTCCTATCTATCAAGCAGAATACACATCAAAGAGTTCGCCGCTCGATACAATCTGGCATCGGCGAATAATGAATTGAAGAAACTCGATCGGATGAAAACCGAGTTCTTTGCCAACGTCAGCCACGAAGTCAGGACGCCCCTCACTTCCATTATCGCCCCCCTTCAAAGCTTGAGACAGGGTGATGTCGGTTCGGTGACGGAAGATCAAACGGATTTACTTGATCAGATGCATCGGAACGCCATACGTCTCTTGGATCTTATCAATCAGATGCTCGACTTCTCCAAACTTGAAGCCGGTAAGGTTC
>JARGFR010000327.1 GCA_029210985.1 Spirochaetaceae bacterium
CCTTTTGTGTGGACCGCGTCGGCTGATTCAATACTGGAAAGGATTAGCCGCCTGTGTGAGCGTATTACCGGGACACGACACTAGCTCCTTATTCCAGGTATTCGATATCCCAAGTCAATTCGCAGGCCTTCTTGAGCATGGCCGATACTCCGCAGTACTGGTCTTGAGAGAGATTGACGGCTTTTCTCACCTTTGCATCGTCCAGGCCGTCGGCGGATTTGAATTGGTATATAAGCTTGATGGATTCATAGGTTTTCGGATGCTCATCACCCAATTGTCCCTCTACCCGGATATTGAACCAGCTGAATTCCTGCTTCATTTTTTGGAGTATGGACACCACATCCATTCCGGAGCATCCGGCCAAGGAATTCAGGAGCAGGGGTTTGGGCCGCGGACCCTTATCCTGACCTCCGAACTTTGAATCGGCGTCCACGGTGAATTGATGTCCATCGGTGGTGTTTTCGAATGCCATGCCTTCAAGCCAAAGTGTATCGGTGCTGTGTAACGTCATTTTGCCCTCCTGGAATGACCAGAACTTTATTGCAAATTGAAGCGAAAATCCAATTCGGTGTGTTAAGAGAGGTGTCCCTATCCTCACTTTCCATCACCACCATTCCGTCGGCCTGCCTCTACTGCGATCAACTCCAAGCATGGGCGGGATCAGAAGAACCCGCTTTTATGGGTATGGCCTCTCACACCCGGGAGACAGCGCAGTTTCTCCGGAATGCGACATAAGGTTTCGGGCAATCAATATTGATTCAATTCAGCTGGCAAGCGAAACTGATATCATGTGTTTTAACGCCTCATTGGTGCAGACCGCCGAAATCATTGAGGACCTTTTTGGTGCCGAATTTCCCGAGGAACGTTTCGACTTTCCCGCATTCTTCATGTCTGCTTTCGAACATCCATCCTGGCCCATCCTCAAACAGGGAGATACCGAATCCTTCGTACCGGCTCTCTGGGGATTGGTTCCTTCCTGGATAAAATCCGTCTCGGACGCCGAAGGCATACGGGACAAGACTCTCAATGCCCGCCTTGAAACTCTGTCGTCCAAGCCTTCATTCAGAGGATCCGTGAATCACCAACGCTGCGGCGTGCTGGTGGACGGATTTGTGGAGTGGCGGGCATATAACGGAAAGAAATATCCATATTATATTGCGATGCCGGAGAGACGGCCTTTCCTTCTGGCCGGCATCTGGAGCTCCTGGAAAGATCCGGGCAGTGATACGACGGCGGAGACGTTCTCTGTCGTTACCACCGAGGCGGCCGGTTTACCGGCTCAAATTCATAATGTGAAGCGCCGTATGCCTTTTATTCTGTCAAAGAACGTCGGTGAAGTATGGCTGGATAAAGATGCCGCATTCGCGGCGATCGCACCCAATCTTGTGCCACTCTATCGAAACCTTGTGGCCTGGCCTGTATCGAAAGATGTTTCAAAGCCGGGGGTCGATAAGAATAGTCCGGAAATACGGAAGCCCGCGGTCTACTCGGAATTGCCTGATCTCGAGCCGGTGTAGACAGGGTATCCCATTCTTGAATATCGAGATGGAAGACGGGTACATTCAAACCAAATTCCATTTTACAAGGGAGCCGTAAATGGGCAGTAGCGAGAAATCGGTCGGACTGGCGCTCGGCGGCGGCGGAGCCCGGGGTATTGTTCATATTCTGGTTCTGGAAGTACTGGACGAATTTAATATAAAGCCGAAGATGATCAGCGGTGCAAGCATCGGGGCCATACTGGGGGCTCTGTATGCATCCGGGCACAGCGGAAAAGTCATACGCGATTACGTGGATCGTCATATTAAAATCAGCGGCGATACCAAAAAATGGAAAGAAGACGGGCGTAAGATGATGGAAATGGTGCGGCTGCTGGATATTGACTTTCGGGGCACCGGACTCATCAAAGGTGAGCGTTTCTCTCATTTCCTTTACGAGATGCTGGATTTGGACAATTTCGATGAATTGAAAATTCCTTTGAAAGTCGTGGCCACCAATTATTGGGAATCCTCTCAGGTTGTTTTTCAGAACGGCCCCTTGATTCCGGCCATCAAGGCCAGTATGAGCGTACCCGGAGTGTTCTCACCGGTGGTTTATCAGAATCAGGTTCTGGTGGACGGTGCCTGTGTCAATCCGGTGCCATGGGACATTCTGGAAGACTGCGA
>JARGFR010000328.1 GCA_029210985.1 Spirochaetaceae bacterium
AGTGTTCGCGGGAAACCCGGGACCGTAGGGCACGTAGGCCATCCGAAAGCCGCCGGGAAATCGACGCTCCAGAACCAGGACTTCGCCTTCAGCCGCCGTCTCCCGGGTTTCCCATTTCCAGCGGAAACCCTGAGGCCTCCAGCCAAAGGAGGATTTGAAGGTTCCCCAGAATCCGCTCTGGAGGAGGTTCCCCTCTCCGCTCATGGTATCCAGGGGGATGGGGGTCAGGGACAGGAAGGAATGCTGAGAGCCTTCGGAGGTCACCCCACCTTACCTTTGAGAACCTTCGAAGTTTTGAGAGCCGATCCGGCAAGCTCCAGGGGAGTCTCGCCCACCATCACCGAACCGTCCCGGACATGGATGGCGGTTTCAAAGAAACGGTCGATGGTGATTCGCTTCGTCGGCGGATCGGCAGGATCCGAACCGTGAAGACTCACCCTCTCACCTGGCTCGGCAACGGGCATGATGACTTCAAGATGCTTCTCTTCATCCTCGGCCGCCAGCAGCATACCGTGACTCTTGATGCCGCGCAGCTTTGCGGGTTTGAGGTTGTAGGCCAGAACGATGGTTTGTCCATCCAGCTCTTCGGGAGCGTAGTCGCCCACCAGTCCCGAACAGATCGTACGGGGCTCTTCGCTGCCGTCGTCCAAGGTGATGACATAGAGTTTATCGGCGTTGGGATGCTGTTCCACCGAGGTGATGCGGGCTGCACGCAGGTCCAGGGCGGCGAAGGACGCTTCCGGGGTGATGGGCTGACTATCGGCATCGGACCCGGCGGCCGCAGACTCAGCCGCGGCGGCCTCATCGGCGGCTTTCCGATCGGCCTGGGAGCCGCTGAAACGGTCGCGAAGGGCGGTAATTCGATCGTCGTCCAGTTTCTCAAAGAGGATTTCGGAAGTGCCGATGGTTTCGGGGCCGGTTTCGGCACCGAGCTGATCCCATGCATCGCTTTCCAGGCCGAACCAACCGGCGATTCGCCGGGATGTGGCGGGCATGAAGGGTTTGATAAGCACAGAGAGATCCCGGACCAGGAAAGCCAGAGTTTTCAGCAGAATGGCCGCGTCCTCGGGTGATTCTTTGCGAGTCCGCCAGGGTTCTCCGGCCTGGAATCGTTTGTTGCCGAAATCGGATAGGGCGAAGATGTCCCGGAACGCACCCCGGAGTTCGGCTCTGTCGAGCTTGGCGGTGATGGCCGCTTCCCGCTCCTTGACTTCGGACCAGATGGATTCGTCCAGAGAGGCTTCGGGTATCCGGCCGTCGTAGAAGCGACCGAGGAATGAAAGGGTGCGGTTTACCAGGTTGGCGAAATTTCCGATGAGCTCACCGTTCACTTTCTCCTGGAAGTCGGCCCAGGTGAATTGGTAATCGGAATTCTCAGGTCGGTTGTAGTAGATGTAGAATCGCCAGACGTCGGCGGGTATACCGGTGTCCCGGCAGTCGTTTCCGAAAACTCCGACACCCTTGCTCTTGGAGAACTTGCCGTCTTCGTAATTCAGATACTCCGAGGAACTCATATGGTGGAGCTTGGTCCAGACTTCTCCCGAGGCCAGCTGGGTGGAGGGGAAGATGACCGTATGGAAGGGAATATTATCTTTACCGATAAATTGGAAGAGTTCGGTATTATCCGGATCCCGCCACCAGTATTCCCAGTTATCGGTGAGGTCGGCGGTGATGGAAATGTAGCCGATGGGGGCATCAAACCAGACATAGAAAACTTTATCCTCATAGCCCGGTTTCGGTACGGGGATGCCCCATTTGAGGTCTCGGGTTATGGCACGCTGCTTCAATCCGTCTCGAATCCAGCTTTCGGTCATCCGCACCGCATTGTTGGCCCAGAATCCTTTGACTTTCGTCTCGTTGATCCACTCTTCCAGCATGGGTTTGATGCCGGGAAGATCGAGATAGAGGTGACTCGTGCTTTTCACGATTGGTGTGCTGCCGCAGGTGCCGCATCGGGGAGATTCCAAATCGGTGGGATCCAGCAACTTGCCGCAATTCTCGCATTGATCGCCCCGGGCGTCTTCGTATCCGCAATGGGGACAGGTTCCGTGAACATAGCGGTCGGCCAGGAAACGATCATCCTTCTCGCAGTAGAGCTGCTCGATGGTGTCTTCCTTGATGAACCCCGCTTCATCCACTCTTTTG
>JARGFR010000329.1 GCA_029210985.1 Spirochaetaceae bacterium
TGGGGAACAGATTGAGGAGGAGAAGAGCACGGGAGATATTTTGCACAAGCTTGAATTTGTAGGAAACACCCAGGGAGCGATACTTATACTGGATGCGCAATTGGGAAAACGCAAAGATGATTGAAATGGAAGAATTGGAAACCGCCAGCTACGAAATGAAATTGGTGTTTCCCTACGATTTTGTCGGTGAGGATCCTGTCGATTGGGCTTATCTGAAAATCCAATACGACATGAATCCGGATATTTTCCTGGATAAAAGAAATCCGTCCTGGCATCCCGGTGGACGAGTTCCGGATGCCTGGAAATATGCCGAGATTTATCAGTTGTGCCGGCAGGCCGGACTCGATCCGGGACTGCCTGATTACCGGTTTGTGGTGATTTCGGTGAGTGTTCGCGCCGGGATCGACTTGGAGGCATGGCTCTCCGGTTTTAACACCACCAACGTCGACCAGGACGTTGTCGGAATTCGTGTGGAGGAGAATGAGGACTTCTCCCGTCTCACCCTGATGAAGCCGCCCGTCACAGTCACTTCATTCATCGTGGAGGACCAGGATGCGGCAGCTGAAGGCTTTCCAGATGTTCCCCTCTCTCCGGCGGGTTGGCGGTTTCTGGTTGAAGCCCTCACCCCTATGCTGAGGGACGCGGCTATGGACGGCGGTTTGATTGAGGCGGCCGAGACCAGCGGTCTGGCATTTATTTCGGAGATTTTTGAGGCGTCGGGATATGATGAAGTCGTTTTTGTGGATTAGTTATTTGCTGACCTCCGGGGTGCTGGCCGTGGTTATCACCGCTCCAATCGGGGCGTCCGGTCCGCTGGTGATGGATGGCGAGCCTGTGGTAAGCATCTATCGGGATTTCGATGACGGTCTTTTCGGCCGAAGTCGTTATAGAGGTATAGTCTTCTCGGTACGGCGGGAGAGTTTTGCCCGTTATCGCACTCTGCCGGTGAGAGATTTCGACGGTCTGACCGCATATCTGCTCTCTGCAGAGAGGGCCGCGGATCTGGCGGCCGGTAGGGGCTACTCCACTGTCGTCGCTTCGCCGGCCGATGACGAACTTGCATCCCTATATGTGTTCGATAACGCGGGCACCCGAGTGGTCTTCTCCCTGGAACGGGCTCCCGACGATCTTTATGAGGAGATAGACCGAACTTATCCTTCAAACCCGGAAGTTGCCCAGGAGGTCTCCCGGTCCTATCGCAGCGGTTACGTGATCCGTATCCATGAAGCGGAGAATGTCTACAGGCCGGAGACGGGCAGGATCGATTATGAAGATGTTCTGATTTCCGCCTCTCTGCTCGGTGATGAATTTCAGCCCTTATGGGGCATTCACGACGGGAACGACGCCGCCGGCGGATAGAAAATCGGGGGGTCATCTCTCTTGAAGAAACCCGACGATCAGACTGTTCACCTCATCCGGGACTTCCATGTTGGGCATGTGCCCGATTCCCGGCAGAACGATCCGTTCCGCCGAGGTTTGATTCGCGATGATATTGAAATGAGTCTGGGGGACCGATTCGTCTTCGGTCCCGTGGATCAGCAGCGTCTCGAAGGCGCCAAGAGCCGAATATGTGTCGGAGCGTTCTTCCACCACATCATGCCGGAACAGTGATTTCACGGATCTGGAGAATCCCGCGTATCGGACCTGTCGCCTGAACGCTTGAGAGTACCGATCCGCTTCAGCCGTTCCCGCATTGATAAAAAGATCCTCGGCCCGATTTGAGAGGATACTCGGCAGTACCGTCTTGGCGGCAATATCACCGAGAACAGGTAACCGAATCAGAGTAATTCCCGAATTGTCCAGGGCCATATGGAGTCCGGGGGAGATCAGCACGACACGGTTCACCGACTCGGGAAAGGCTTCGGCAAATCCTGCGGCAACGACGCCGCCCATGGAATGTCCGATGATATTGGCTTTGTCCCATCCCTGAGATTCCAAGAGTTCGTGGAGCTGCATCACATAGCGATCCAGGCCGTAGACTCCCCTGGGCCTGTCGGAGAGACCGCGACCGAACTGATTGTAGCGAACAACACGGCAGCCGTTGTCGGCGAGGTTTT
>JARGFR010000032.1 GCA_029210985.1 Spirochaetaceae bacterium
TTCATCGCTCTGGTGGGACCCAACGGCGCCGGTAAGACGAGTCTGCTGAATCTGATCGGAGGACTGATGTCTCCCTCCGCCGGTTCCATCGAGATTGAAGGAAAATCCCTCCGGCTGAGATCGCCCAGGGAACGGGGCAGAATATTGTCATATCTGTCCCAGGATCCCGAGCGTCCCTTCGGTTTCCCCGTACGAGAGTATGTTCTGTTGGGCCGTTATCCCCACAACGGACCTTTCCGACGACCGGGAACCGAGGATTTGGATATCGTGAAGCGGGAAATATCCGCCTGGGGGCTGGAGGGCCTGGAAGAACGGTCTGTGGCCACGCTGAGCGGCGGTGAGTTCCAGCGGGTTCGTCTGGCCCGGGCGCTGGCCCAGGAACCTGCGATCCTCCTCCTGGATGAGCCGGGCAATCACCTTGATTTAACAAGCCGCATGGATATTCTGGAGCGTTTGAGCTCCGAGGCCTTTGCGGGACGCTGCGTTATCGCCGTACTGCACGACGTCAACGATGCACTGCTCTTTGCCGATGAGGTGTGGCTTCTAAACTCGGGTCAGCTGATGGATTCCGGAAATCCCCATAATGTGCTGTATCCCGAAAGACTCGCCGAAGTGTATGGACGCGACTTAACACCGTTCCGTGACAACCAGGGGCGGATGATGCTGGGAATTCCTCTTCGGCGACGTCAGTAGGTCATCACCGGATTGACGAAGTACACCTCGGCATCCACCGATGTCACGGCCTCGATATTCCGCGCCGCCGTCTCGCAGCGGTCGGCATTCTCTCTGACCGTCACCGTACCTCGAATTGTGACATGGCCGTCTTCAGCCTCCACTTCCAGAAGATCCACCGGTACGCGTTCCACATAGAGAATCCGATTTCTCACAATTTGCGCGGTCAGACGATTCCGGAGAATCTTTCCGCCGTCCGTTTTACTGGCCGGAGATGCCTTATACGCGTCCCGGACAATATCGGCTGCGGTTCGGGAGTCCAGATTGTCTGTGCAGAGAGTCATGTCATAAGTAGCGGGATCCGTCCAATGTCCTCCGAAAAAGAATCGGCTGAAACCGTGACGGTCATGATCGGACTTCCTGCAGTACCGTTCGGCGGTTTTGACGTCACACCCCAGAATCTCGGTGAGTCGCGCCACCCGGACGTCATGACTCGCTATCAGCCTGACTCGAAAAGTGCCGGGAATCCCGTTCATGATGAACTGACTGCCGCGACCCAGAAATACGGCCTTCCCTCCGGTTGCGGATTCCAACATTGATGTCCTCAACCGATCGAGATACACATCCTTGCCTGTGGTGAAATTTTCCCAGAAAGACGGGCTGTGTTCGTCGAATCGATCCAGGGGGATATCCGGAAATCCCTCCCCGTCGATGGTCTTTTCCATCGCGGATCGATCCATAAGGCGGTATTGCATGGATTCGGCCAAGAGGCGGGCGGTCTCGTCACCAAGGCTTCCCGCCACACGAGATAAGGTGATAATGCTCAATTGTCCCTCCTCTTCCCCAAACGCCGGGGTTTTTCTACTATTAAGTGTAGTACTCGAGACAACGATCTGCCATGAAACACCACGGAGCTTTATTCAATGCCGATTTATGAATATCGATGTTCGGAATGCGGACATGAACAGGAAAATTTGATTAGAAGCGAATCAGATTCACCCACATGTGTCTCCTGCGGGAGCGTGGATCTTAGACGAAAACTGAGTGTTTTTGCCGTTTCTTCTTCCGCCGGATCTCCGTCCCGGACGGAAGTCCCATGTGCCTGCGAAACCACCGGCAGCTGTCCTCACTCCGGCAGCTGCGGCTGCGGCTGACGCACAATAAGGGTCTTAGGTCGTCTCAAGGATGTGTTGTGCCCGTGCTTCCAGATCCTTCAACAGCGCATCCCGGTCGGCTCCCAGAGTCTTTGCGATCAGAAGAAACAGCAGGCCGCATGGTATCCACCACAGTGCGGCGAAATTGAGGGCGAAAACAGTCGATGTCATGGCCATCATGACGCCGCCGATGGCCGGACCGAATCCCTGACCCAGATTGTCGGTGATGTTGAAGACGGCAAATACGCTGCCTCGCCGCTCAGGATGATTGACATTCATCAATATGGCTTTGACGTTTGCCGAGGCGGTGGACACCAGAAGGCCCGCGATGAAAGCCAGAGCGTAATACACCACCGGGTTTGATATGGGAAGATTGATGGCGAACATCACCGGTATGGTGCCGGCCAGGATACCGATTCCCACCATGATGGGCATTCGGGACGGTTTGGCCTTGTAGAGTCTTTCTCCCCAGAACGCGAACAGGACGGCTCCGATGGTGGTTCCTGCTCCCATCAGCGTGAACACCAAAGTCGCCGCGGCTTTCGGCAAGTGGCGCTCGGTCTCCAGGAAGAATATGAGCCAGTAGCCCAGAACTCCCCATGGAATCGTCCCCGGAATGCCCTGCAAAAAGGTGTACAGGTTTGTCCTGTTGGTAAAAATCTTCTTAAAATCCTTCCATGTGATTCGCGGGTTGTATTCCTCCAAATCTTCCAACGCCGCTTCAGCACGTCCTCTACGGGGTTCTGATGCCGTAAAGGCGAAGAGAATCACCAGTGGAAAATTCGGCGCCGCCGCAATCATGAACGGAGCCCGCCATCCCAGGGTAGGGGATAGAAAACCGGCGATGGCCGGTCCGCCTATCATACCGACGGCCCATGCCAGGCCCATAAATGCCGACGCCGTCGCTCTATGTTCTTCGGGAAAATAATCACCGATCAGGCTGAAGGTGAGCGGATAGATTCCGCCGACGCCGATTCCGGTGAGAATTCGCAGGATGATGAACGATGCCGCATTCGGAGTGAAGATTTCTAAACCGGTCATAAAACAGGGAATCTCGCCCACCGCGACCACGAGAACCAGAAGCCATTTTCGTGAAATCCTGTCGGTGAACCATCCGAATCCGATACTCATGAACGCACCGACCAGAGTGAATGCGGATCCGATGAATCCCAGCTGCTGTCGGCCCAGGCCGTATTCAGCACCAAGTTCTGGAAGTATGGCGCTCATGATGCGCTGATCGGCAAAAAGAAAGATCGACATCAGGACCAGCAGCACCAATGTGAATTTATCCCGTCCGGTCATGTGGCTCATATCATGTCCGCCTCTGCTGCGAATCATATCATGTCATCTTGGACTGGCGTCGAAAATATTGTCCCGATATGATGAACAGATGGATTCATTTTATCGACTTGAGAATACAATTCGGGAATATGCCTGGGGCCATAAATCCCATCTGCCTGAGTTTTTGGGCATGGAAAACCCCGGGAAGAAGCCGATGGCAGAACTTTGGATGGGGGCGCATCCTTCGGCACCGTCCGCTATTCGCGTGGACGGCCGAACTGTCGGATTGGACGATTGGCTGGACTCCGATCCGGTGAATACCCTTGGAGCGGACGTCTATCGGGACTTCGGCGGTCTGCCGTTTTTATTCAAGCTCCTCGCGGCCGGCTCCTCTCTTTCCATTCAAGCTCATCCGGATAAGAAAACCGCCGAAGAAGGATTTCAACGGGAGGATGAATCGGGTATCCCCAGGGACGCCGGAAATCGAAATTACAGGGACGACAACCACAAACCTGAAATCATCATGGCTCTTACGACATTCACCGCCATGATCGGTTTCCGTCATCCTCAGGACATTCTTGGGAATTTCAAAGAACTCGGGATACCGGAAAAGGAACTGCCGAAGAAAATGATGGAAAACCTTTCCCGGGGGACACCTCGGGCAATGAAAGAGTTTCTCAGTCGACTTCTCACGTCTGAAGAGGACGTGACATCCCGCATTCTGGATGCGGCGGTCCGTCGGACCGAGGATGCCGACATACCATGGGGGCCTCTGCAGTGCAAGTGGGTTCGGCGCCTGTCGAATCAATTTCCCGGAGATGTCGGTGTGCTTGCGCCCCTCTTTCTGAATGTTTTGGAGCTGAAGCCTGGGGAGGCCCTTTATCAGCCCGCACGCGCGCTTCACGCCTATCTGGAGGGATTCGGCGTTGAACTCATGGCAAACTCGGACAACGTGCTGCGGGGAGGCCTGACCCCCAAGAATATCGATGTGCCGGAGCTGGTTCGCGTATTGGATTTTGAGCCGACAGTTCCCGGCATTATCACACCGGGAGATGCCGATGAGAACGGCTGGGTTCGATACGATACCCCGGCAAGGGAGTTCGCATTGGCAGTTTCGAATCTGTCGGAAAAATCGAGTACCCGTATTCCTTCAGGTACCGGCCCATCGGTGATTCTGGTTCTGGAAGGGAAGATTGTCCTCGACGATGAGACGAACCGCTTGGAGCTAAACCGCGGTGAGAGCGCCTTTATTCCCTGGAAAACGCCTGATTTGTTCGTCCGTGGAGTGGGTCGGGTCTCTCTGGCCTCGGTGAAGCGATGAGGGTCTGGATCGACGGCGACTCATTCCCGAAACCGGCTATGGACGTCGTCTTAAAAATTCGTCGGAAGGAATCATTTGAGCTGATTGTCCTCGCAGATCGGGATATTCCCGACGTATCTTCTGATGGAGGGGTGCTCCGGGTTGTCTCCCACGGTTCCGGAGATGTCGACGAGATTCTTGTGAACGAAACCGATGCAGGCGATCTGGTGATTACACGAGACTTCTCACTGGGAATTCGCCTCTTGGAAAAAGATGTTCGGGTGATGAACGACCGTGGAAGGATATGGGATGTGAGGTCGTTGAGTCGGAGAATCAGAGAAGCGGAAATAATGAATGCCGCCAGAGCCGGTGGAATTGCCCGGGAAGGCGGACGGAGTTATGACGGCGGCGATAAGAAATCTTTCGCCGACGCACTCAACAGGATAATCAGCAGTCACCGATAGTTTCCCTCGGTATCATGAAACGGCTCCCCTCAGAAACATCAGGGGCAACTCATACCAAGACCTTGACCGGAAGATGAGTCTCCACAAGGATAGATAAATGCAGATTATCGGGACAGCCAAGTGCAGGGATACGAAGAAGTGCCGTCTATGGTTCGATCAGAGAGGAATCGGATATCATTTCGTCGATCTGACCAAACGGCCACTGAGTTCGGGGGAATTGAAATCCATCGCCTCAATCAATTCCTGGGATGCGATGCTGGATAAGGACGGCAAGGTCTGGAAGTCTCGTCAGCTCGAATGGAAGGAATTTGACGCCGAAGAAGAATTGAATGAAGAACCGCTTCTGCTCAAGACGCCGATTGTCAGAGAAGGGAAAGCGGCGGTTATCGGATATAAACCTGAGGAATGGGAGATTCTGAATAAATGAGCGACCGAGCTAAGAAATTCTACTCGCTTTTTCGTGGAATCTGGAAAGACCTGGATCGAGCCGGTGACGAACCTGCGGCGATTGCGGATGCTTTCCTGGACGCTCTGTCCGGGGAAGAACCCACAGTACCCCTGCCGTCGCCGTTCAAAGAAGCGGTCGGTCTGCTGCATTCCGAGTTCGAAGAATACGGCAGTGAGCGCTTTCTGGAGATTGAACAGCTCCTGGAATCCGGGAAACCCGTCGAAGATACCTTTGTTAGAACGCTATGGATGGTGTTATTTCCCGAAGCACTGCATTTGAATGACGATCCGGAGCATCAGATTCCTTTGCTCAGGCGGAAGCGCACCATCACGGTGGATCAACCTGCCGCCGAGCCTCTGACGGACACCGTCAAACAAGTCATCTTCACTTCAAATGTTTTGCTCTCACCTCCCATGGACAGCACCGGCGACGCCGGGGATGAGGATATTGTGGCATCGGCACAGCGGGTTTCGAACGAACAGCAATTGTATTGGTACGATCATCCCATTCCCGTCGGCACGCCCTTGGAAAACGACGAAGCGGTTTACGGTCTGAAAGGCTTGTCCGATACCATGCGTTTCGAAAAGAGTCGGGGAACATCTTCGGCCGACTCCCGCATGACGGTTCTGCTGTCTGTTTCGGTGACTCACGAAGGGCTGCGGGATCTGGCGGGTCCTTGGCTGAAAAGGCAGTTGACCAAGGCCGGGGAAGAGGCCGTCTCCGATTTGGATATTTATGCCTTCACAGAAGATGATGCGGCTTCGGTACTGGAAATACTCCGGCCCTGGTTCAACGGCGATAGTGCCCTCAACGAAGTGAAACAGACCTTCGGCGTCGACGGCGAATACGGACGACATTATTCCTTCCTTAAAGCCATGCCCGCTCTTTGGTCTGTGCTGATGGATCAGGAGAAGCGAGCCACATTCAAAATCGATCTGGATCAGGTTTTTCCCCAGGAAGAATTAACGGCGGAAACAGGCAAGAGCGCATTCGAGCATTTCCAGACCCCTTTGTGGGGAGCACTTGGCCGGGACGAGCAGGGACGTCCGATAGAACTTGGCATGATTGCCGGCGGACTGGTCAACGAGAAGGATATCGGCGCGGGTCTGTTCACACCGGATATACCATGGCCGACAGGAATACCGGAAGGAGAGGATCTGATCTTCTTCAAGCAGCGGCCGATGGCTGTCTCCACCCGGGCTGAAATCATGACCCGTTACGGTACACCAGGGTCGCCTGACGGTGTGTCGGAAGCTCTTCAGCGTATCCATGTCACCGGCGGCACCAACGGCATACTTCTGGACTCCCTCAGAAAACACCGACCGTTCACGCCCTCGTTTGTCGGCCGTGCCGAGGATCAGGCATATATCCTTTCGGTACTGAACGACAATCGCCATGGCCGGATGCTCCGATACATTCATGCTTCCGGTCTGCTGATGAGGCATGACAAGGAAGCGTTCGCCGGGGCGGCTGTGAAGGCCGGAAAGCTGGGTTCCTATGTCGGGGATCTGGTGAGAATGTTCGTTTTCAGCGCCTATGCCGGATTCCTCCCGGGGGGAGGCCAAGCCGTCAAGGACGATGTGGATCCGTTCACCGGTTGTTTTATCAGCAAGCTGCCGGCAACCCTGGCCATGCTGCGGCTGACACTGCACCTGCTGACCCTGGACGGAGGAAGCACGGACGAAAGAACCGAGATGATGTCACTAGCCGCCAGACGTCTGTCTCCCTGGCTCGAGAATCCGGAAAAAATGTCCCGGGGTCTGGAAGATACGTGGCGGAGAGAACACAGGGCTTGGAATGCCTTCTATGATGCCCTGGACGGACTTGAAGGCTCGATGGCCCGAAACGATTCATCCGCAGTCCGTGCCCGGGAAGCATTCGAGGATTTGGCGGCCGGCTGCCGAATTTCGGTATAGATGTGGCTCAAGTACAGTGGTTTCCCGGCCATATGGCCAAAACAAAAAGACTCATCAAAGAGAACCTGAAAAGGGTTGATGTGGTAATCGAGGTGCTGGACGCCAGGGCACCCTTGTCCAGCAGGAATCCGCTTCTGGGACAAATCACAGAAGCCAAGCCCAGATTGGTTGTATTGAATAAAGACGATCTGGCGGATCCGACGGCGAGTGAACTGTGGACAAAACGATTCTCAGACCAGGGTCACACAATACCGGTACGGGTGTCATCATCGTCGAAACAGGGCGTCGGTCAGATTCCGATCCTCTGTCGCGAGCTTTGCAGAGGGGCCTCCTGGCTGAACCGTCGGCCGGTGAGGGCCCTCATCGCCGGAATCCCCAATGTCGGGAAATCGACGCTGATTAATACCATGGCCAAAAGGCGGAAAGCTGAAGCGGGAGCGACTCCGGGTCTGACTCGGGATCTGAGGCGAATCCCCGTGAGCGACAAGTTCGAGCTGTTCGATACTCCGGGACTGCTCTGGCATAAATTCGAGGACCCTCTCACCGGACTCATTCTGGCGGCACTGGGAGCGATAAAGGAAACAATACTGCCGGACGAGGAAGTCACCGGTGAGGTGCTTTTTTACTTATCGATTCGATATCCGGATCTGCTGAAAGCACGATACAAACTTGAAGAGATTCCCGAAACTCCGCACGGTCTGGTGGAAGCGGTCGGCAGGAAGCGGGGCTGTCTGGCTGCCGGAGGCGGAGTGGATTGGCCGAGAACCACTCAGATGGTGTTGAAAGACCTCAGGGAAGGGCGGTTCGGGCCAATCAGTTTGGAATGGCCCGACGGGAAAGGCTGGCACTAGGAGACTGTCGGACTTGCTTCTCCCGGCTCGGTTTTTGCCCTTTTCTCCTGCTGCTGTGTTACCGAAATGCGTCGGGATCGTTCCTCGCTTCGCTTGCGGTACGACCCTGGGTCTCATTTGGCCCAGCTAAACTCCGCTTTCGGCACCTTGCAGCAATGAGAAAATTATCAAAAACCGCCTCGCAATCCCAAGTCCGACAGTCTCCTGGCATAATTCAAGAGCCGGGACGTGCCACGATTTCCCACTCTCCTGATTCGTTTTGTTCCATCAGAAAAACCAGATAGTCCACGCCGCTGGGGAAGGCGCCTGATAATCGGTCTTTATGGCCCATAAACAGAAGGGAAGCTTCACTCGGATTCCACGGCCGTTGGGAAGAAAACCATTCGGGGAAGAGTTCCCGGATCGTTTCCGAATCGTAGAGTCTGTAATCGAAACGGCGTTTGTAGTCATCCAGATCCGCGATGCCGGGTATGCCAACAGGTGGGTTGAGACGATACCTGGGTATGGCCTTGCCGTCATCCAGAGAACGAACAGGATCGGCCTGAGCTCTGTAATAGTCCGGAAGTGAACCGGTGATGCAGGATTCGACGAAAGCCAGTGCGAAATTCGTGGCGGCTTCCATGTCCGGTGTTGAATCATCAGACGGTGACTGCCCCCTCATCAGTGTAGGAAGGGGGCGAGTGTAGGCCAGCTCCACCTCAGGACCGGCGGGACCGCCAAAATCTTGAGGGCCGCTGCCGATGTCCCAAGCTTCCAAGGCCACCGAATACAGCTTGCCTTTCAGGGGTGAGCGCGGCGGTGCGATCAACCTGGCTTCGATATATCCCCGATTCACCGACGCGGTTAAGGAACCCTCATCTTCATACCAGTTGCTGTATGCGTCGGCGCGTCGATCGGCGCCTTCGGACCATGGATGAGTAAAAGTCGGTACCTGCTGCGGACCCCGTAATCGGATCTGAACCGTCGCCGGACCGCTGGAGGGTCCATGCTCATAGGAGGTTTGGAGACGCCATCGACGGCTTTCGTTCTCCAGTGGTTTCGGGATGCCGTTGTCCGACCAGTCTATGGCCGTAATGGGAACCCATCCCCGTTCGCTGTCCAGGAGAACCGGGGGAGATGAGGAATCCCCGAAGAGCACAATCCTTCCGGAAAGATGACCCGTTGATTCCGCCTTGAGCAGGGCCGTGGAGATGAACGCCGGCACTATCATCACCAGCAGCATATATCTATGGAGTTTCATACCGAATACCTCACTATAGATATCGGCCGAAACCCGACGAATATGAGCCGGATCAAGGGTTTAATGACGGCCGGCTTCAATGCCGGGAAACCCCAGATATGGGGCCTTCCCGGCATTGCCGGATAATTCTGGCCTTAGGCGGTGGATTCCAAACCGCGGCTCATCAGAACTTTTCCGGTCCTGACCAGTTCCATGATGCCGAATGGTGACATCATCTGCTTGAAAGCGTCGACTTTGGTCGATTTGCCGGTCACCTGGAGTGTAATGGTTTCATCGCTGATATCAACGGTCTGCCCGCGGAAGGTATCGGCAATCTGCAGGACTTCGGTTCTCGCTTCAGGAGAACAGTTGATCTTGAACAGCGCCAGTTCCCGCTGGATGACGTCGTCGCTGGCATGGTCGACGGCATGAATGACATCGATGAGGCGATTCAGCTGATTCAACATGAGGTGCAGTGTCCGTTCGTCCCCGGTGGCTTCAATATTCATTCTGGAAAACTCCTGATCCTGGCTCTGGGAAACCACCAGACTGTCAATGTTGAATCCTCGACGGGCGAAGACGAGAGCGACTCGCGTGAGTACGCCGGGTTTGTTGCTCACCAAGAGGCTGATGGTGTGTTTGTTGGACTGATCCATTAGACCACCTCCATTTCGGCGGATTTTTTCTTACGAGGCGCTTCGATGATCATTTCATCCAGGGTGGCGCCTGCAGGAACCATCGGGAACACATTGTCATGCTGCTCCACGACCGCTTCGATGATGCAGGGGCCTTCGTTCCAATCCATGGCCGCCTTCAAGGTCTTGCGGACATCAGAGGACCGCTTCACCCGGAAACCCTTCATCCCATACGCTGCGGCCAGCTTCATGAAATCGGGATTGCCTTCGAGATCAACACCGGTCAGTCTGTCTTCATAGAACAGATGCTGCCACTGCCTCACCATACCCAGGTAACGATTGTTGACCACCAGGATCTTGATGGGAAGCTTGTTGACGACCGCCGTCGACAATTCGCATAGAGTCATCTGGAACGAACCGTCGCCCACGACCGTGTAAACCGTCGCTTCCGGTCTGGCCAGCTGAGCGCCGATTGCCGAAGGAAGACCGAAACCCATTGTTCCGGCGCCGCCGGAAGTGAGCCAATTCTTTCCTGAAGTGGATTTGACGAACTGTGCGGCCCACATCTGATGCTGGCCGACGTCGGTACACGCCACCGCTTCGGTTCCGGCCATGTCGGCCAATTCCTCGATGATATGCTGCGCCCTGAGCTTCCCTTCTTTGCGGTACTTGAGAGGGAAATCCTTTTTCCAGCGGGCAATCTGTTTGTTCCATCGATTTGTGTCTCCCGGTTCCACAAGAGGGATCAAGGATTCCAGCGATGCTTTGGCGTCGCCGACGACGGAACAGTCCACCTGTATAATCTTGCCGATTTCCACCGGGTCGACGTCAAAATGGATTTTGCGCGCATGAGGGCAGAACTTCTCGGGGACCCCTGTAATGCGGTCGTCCCATCTGGCACCGATGGATACGATCAGATCGGCGCCGGAGAGGGCTTTATTGGCGTAGGCCGTGCCGTGCATTCCGGGCATACCCAGGCTCAATTCATGAGTGTCGGGAAAACCGCCTTTACCCAGGAGAGTGGTGGTGACGGGTATGTTCATCTTCTCGGCCAACCTCAGCAATACTTCTTCGGCGTTGGAAAGGATGACGCCGTGGCCGGCCATGATGACCGGATTCTGAGCTCTGCTCATCAGTTCGGCGGCCACTTTGAGGTCTTCAGGATCGGCAACCGGCAGATCTTTGAAACCGGGAATATTCATCGGTCGGTTGATGGTGGGGTCTATCAGCGCCGCCGAAACGTCCTTAGGCACATCGACAAGAACCGGTCCGGGGCGTCCGGTGGTCGCAATATGCAGAGCTTCTTTGATAATCCTGGAAATATCCTGGGGATCGGTGACCATATAAGAATGCTTGACGGCGGGAAAAGACATGCCGAGGACATCTGCTTCCTGGAATGCGTCGAGTCCGATATTCGGTGTGACGGACTGTCCGGTAATCACCACCAGAGGTATGGAATCCATCATTGCCGTCAAAACCCCGGTGAGCGTGTTCGTTGCGCCGGGACCGGAAGTGACGCATACCACACCGGGTTTACCGCTGGCCCGGGCATAGCCGTCGGCCATATGCGTTGCACCCTGCTCATGCCTTGTGAGTATGAGATTCAAGGGGTGGTGAGTCAGCGCATCATAAATCGGTATGGAATTCCCGCCGGGAATTCCGAATACGTGCCTGACTCCGCTGTTGTAGAGCTCATCGAGCATCACTTCGGCGGCTGTTTTCATATCAGTAGCCATGTCTCCTCCAAATAATGTGGAAATATTAGTTCCGATATGAGTATTAGTCAAGATTATGCTCAATTAACGACTGAAATATCGTCAATAATTTCCAACCACAGGTCTGTAATCGGGAAATATATCAAAATAGTGGGTAAAAAAAGCTATCGGACGGTGACGGGTATTCGTATTGAATGCGGCAGCGGCTGAAGTGTGATATCTGCCCTTAACAGTCCTGAATGAGTTGAGTATATTAAGTCTACGGAGTTTTTCATGCCTCGCGATATCTACAACGTCAATATAGAAAGTCAGCTGCCTCTCCTCAGTCCTTCTGTGTTGAAGAACGCTTTACCCGTGGATGATGAACTGGCCCTGTCCATCGTGTCTTACCGAGATGAGGTGATAAAAATTCTCAATCACGACGACGATCGTTTTCTGATTATCGTCGGGCCATGCTCCATTCACGATCCGGATGCGGCCATGGAGTATGCCCGCCGGCTGTCAAAACTACGGGACAGATATGCGGAATCGTTATGCATAGTGATGAGAGTCTATTTTGAGAAGCCCCGTACAAGCCTCGGATGGCGGGGTCTGATTATCGATCCTTATATGGACGGGACATACAACATCCATGAAGGTTTGAGGGAGGCCAGGCGGCTTCTCATAGAAATCAATCGTCTTGGCCTACCGGCGGGTACGGAAGTTCTCGATCCCATTATTCCTCAATACATCGCGGATCTTATTTCCTGGTCGGCCATAGGCGCCCGAACAACAGAATCCCAGACCCACAGAGAAATTTCCAGCGGACTGTCCATGGCAGTCGGATTCAAGAACGGTACGGACGGAAATCTGACCAAAGCCGCGAACGCCGTACAATCCGCACAGCACGGACATAGCTTCATCGGAATCGATCAAGATGGGCGAACCTGCATTTTCAACTCTCGCGGGAATCGAACCGGCCACATCATTATGAGGGGCGGAAGCGGCGGCCCAAATTATTATGAAGAAGACATCGAAAAAGCAGAGGATCTTCTCTCGGATATCGGTGTCAAACCGTCTGTCATTGTCGATTGTTCCCATGCCAATTCAGGCAAAAAACATTCCCGGCAGTCCAGGGTCTTCCGTTCGGTTCTGGACCTTCGGAATCATGGAAGGAATTCTCTCCGGGGAGTCATGCTGGAAAGTAACCTGATGGAAGGCCGGCAGGATCTCACCGGTAATCTCTCGACGTTGAAATACGGCCAATCCATCACAGATGCTTGTATTGGATGGGATGAGACCGAGGATCTGATCAGTCGAGCCGCATATCAGGGCGCCCGAAACTGATCGATCCTTCGGAGGTTGATCATGACCCGACGTAAAAGACTCAGTACACGCCTGGCCCGTCTGCTATTGGGTCTCCTGGGAGATCGAGGTTCATGGTCGGGTGGAACAGATTCCGGTACGAGTATCGATGGACGTCCGGTGGCGTGGTTCCTGACCGCCCAAAGAGCCGGCAGCCGCATCACCCTGCTGGAAACCGTCACCGTACCGGACCAATCCTCCCGTGTCGTTCGCTACTGGCTGCTCGCACCTGATCCGGAAGGTTCCTGGCACCTAGAGGCTGCCGAAAAAAATCATGAGGCGTTGGACAACGACTGGATTAACGATGAGTTGGAAGAAGCGATCGGACGACTGGAAGATCCGCAGACCGCCCGTTCTTTCCTCGAGGTTCCCAAGGCCAGAACCCTGGCTCCGGTTGTTCCCTCACCCATCTCCGGGCTCTGGCCCCGGCGTTTCCGTGCTATTGCGGGACTGGCCTTCTTCGTCTGCGCCTTTTTTATTCTCATGGCATACAGCTCGCTTCAATATCACAGGATGATACGGCTGGTGGGGGATTTGAATTCCGCCATCGGCATCTCCTCGACGAAACAGATACAGGCAGTGACGACGCTGAGCGACAGATTGGCCGCTCTGGACGGTGAATTGGAAAAGCTCCGGGACGATGTTCAGAGAGAGCGCGCCGCATTCGAGTTCAGCCGAAAGAACACCGCTATGACCATCAGATCCCAGGCGGACGAACTCCCCTGGGAGGACTACTCTCGGAAACGGGCCTATAACTATCTGGCCGATAGAATTGAATCGGCGGGCAGTTACGGTGAGATTATCCATCAGATTTCCCGAATTCCCGAAGACAATGCCCAGGCCGAAACCATTATGGCGGTGGACCGGGCGAACATTGTGCCCCTATCGTCCTATGTCGCCACAGTCGAAGGTTTGTCTTATCCGGTTCGGTTGGATGGTAAAGAAGCGGACGGCGGTGATTTCATGATATCCAGCGGTTTCGGTGAGCTGCGGCCGTCAAGTCTCGGTACCGGCGGCTATTTGCCCCATATGGCGGTGGATATCATCAATGTCAGGAACATTCTCACCGTGACGGCGGACAATTCCATCGTTCGTTTCCCCGGCGAACCGGGAAGCGCCGTAGCCGCGGCAGATGGTGTCGTCATCGAGTCGGGTTACAATTCGGTGTACGGCTGGTTCGCAGAGATTTCTCACGGCTCCAAGCCGGAGTGGACATCCAGATATCGGAATTTGGAGCTTCTGAGCACCTATTATTCTCATTTGGCCGAAGACCCGGGCTGGAAAGAAGGTGATCGAATTCAACGGAATGAAAAGGTGGGGAAAATCGGCGATACGGGTCGGGCGACAGGTCCTCATCTCCATTTTGAGGTTCGGGTCTACAGACCCGGGGGTGAGTTCGTGAATAAAACCGGACATTTCGATAGGATGAATCCCTACATACCGGCCGAATAGAGGTATTCCGTCGCCAGAATGACGGCGGGGCAGTGGAGGAGATTCTCAATATGTACGGGAATACGATTTTTCTGCCTGCCGCTGTCCATATGGGGATAATCCCGGCATGCAGTGGGTCTGTCGGTGTAAACCAGGCATAAACCGTCGGCCCCCAGAAAGACACATGGCATGGATTGAAACACCATGTCGCCGTCCTCGTCTCTGCGAAGGTAGGAATCGATGAAGCGGACCGGCTTCATCCTTTGTGTTTTCGACAGACGGTTGATGTCTTTATCATTCAATTTCGGACCGAGGTGGGAGCAGCAGCGTCCGCATGAGAGACAATTGATATGTTGGAATGCAGAATCGTTCGCTTTGATGAACATCGCATCCAACTGCGGAATCCTCTTCTTTTTTAAGCTTTTCAGAAACGACGTATAGACCGCCTGTTTCCGTCTGCCCCGTTCCATTATCTCTTCGTACCGATTGCTCACGTATTCTTATATACCTCGGACGGATCGAACAATGGTTTTCCCGTCACGACGACGGAACCGTTCTCCACCTTATTGTGAAAGCACGTACGACGCCCCGTATGACATGCGGCCTCACCGATCTGGTCTACCTTGAGGAGCACGCTGTCCCTATCGCAATCCAGATATATTTCGCGAATCTTTTGAATCCGTCCTGAGGTTTCTCCTTTTCGCCAGAGTCTGTTCCGACTCCTGGACCAGTAAACCGCCGCGCCTTCCTCCAGACTGGCGTTCCAGGCATCCTCATTCATCCAGGCGAGCATCAGCACCTCACCTGTCTCAAAGTCTTGAGCTATAGCGGGTACGAGTCCGCCTTCTTTCTCGAAATCAGGTTGGGGTGTCATGTAAGCCAGCTTTGAACCGCCGGGGCGGTTATGTCAAGCGATCAACCATCTGTTTTTTCTTCCATGGGACTCATCAGGAAATGGAGTTCATCATAGGAAATCATGTCACTGTCGATTTTGACCTCCTGAACGTCCTTCAATCCTTCTCGAATTTCTTTAACGTCGCTCAGATGCGATGCGGCAATACGCCGAAGCTTCGGTCTCATTGTTTCAAATGGTGCAGAGAACGGGCCGTCGATCGCCAGAAGGTCATCCAGGAGCCTCCCATAGGCTTTTTTCAGCTTCATGATGGAATGGAGGTAGGGGTTCCGACGTATCAGATGAGTGTTCTCTTTGATTGACCCATAGATTTTCTGTATGCTCGAATCCAGGAAAAGTGTGTCTTCAAGCACTTTATCCGCGAAATACTCGGCATCCACATTGAGCTTCACCGCATCGTTAAGTGTACGGACGAGTGCCGTCATGAAGAAAATATTATCGTCGTAGTGAATTTTCTCGGGCATGCGACCTTCCTGATGTTACTTTCGGATTATCGGCGTGGAGGGCCCATTGCTTGACGGTTATTCCCTTTCCGGGTAAGGTATTCGCACTCCTTTCCCGCTCCCGAGGCGGGACGAGTATAGTCCGTAAGGAGGACACATAATGAGACCCTACGAATTGGTCTGCGCCTTCCGAATGAAGGAAGGTCAGGATGTGGCCGGTATCGAAGCAGTCAAGAAGATCTTGACCGATGCACAGGCCTCCATCAAGTCTGAAGAGGACATGGGAGACCGTGAACTTGCCTACGAGATAGACAAGGAAAGTCGCGGCCGCTACCGTCTATTCAACATCGACTTAGAGCAGGAAAAGTTGCCCAAGATAGAAGACGCATTGAGGCTCCGGGGTGAGATTCTGCGTTATCTGTTTGTGGTGAAGGGCGAATAGTACCCACAGGAGGCGACAATGGCGGCTGATATTAACAAAGTTGTTCTGGTAGGCCGATTAACTCGTGATGCCGAACAATCCTACACCCAAAGCGGCTTTGCATTGCTGAAATTCAGCATTGCAGTCAATCGTAATCGCAAGCAGGGCGACCAGTGGGTCGAGGAAGTCAGTTTCTTCGATGTCACTGTTTTCGGACGCCAGGGCGAAGCCATTGCGAACTACATGACAAAAGGCAAGCAGGTGGCTGTGGAAGGGCAGCTCCGGCAGGACCGCTGGGAAGCTCAAGACGGCAGCAAGCGATCCAAAGTCACCATTGACGCTAATAACATCCAGCTCCTCGGAGGCCGTGACGGCGGTTCTTCCGGTGGCGGTCAGGGGGGAGGTTTCCAATCCGACGGCGGATGGAACAACCAGGGATCTTCAGCTCCCCAGAAGCCCGCACCGCCCCGACAAGACCCGCCGCCCACGAATTTCGAGGACGACATCCCATTCTAGATGATATATCGAGGAGATACGCGACATGTCTGATCAAGGTAGAGACAGAGGGGATTCCGGCGACGATCGTCGGTCATCAGGTTCCAGGGACCGCGGCGGTATGGCCAGCCGTACCGGAGGCGGAAGGAAATTTTATCGACGAAAAGTCTGCAAGGTTTGTATTGGTAAAGCGAATGTCGACTACAAGGATTCCAACAGTCTTCGCCGTTTTACGACGGACCGGGGTAAAATTCTGCCTCGGCGAATTACCGGCACCTGTGCGAAGCATCAGCGGTTGGTGGCTCGCGAGGTCAAGAGAGCCCGTGCTCTTGCCCTGCTGCCCTTCGTATCCAAATAAGGAGGACGACATTCATGAAAATCATACTTTATAAAGAAGTCCCGAATTTGGGCGAAGAAGGCGATGTCAAAGTCGTGGCCGACGGTTACGCCCGGAATTTTCTGCTGCCTCAGAAGTTCGCCGTCCGCTATACCAAGGCGACTGAAATGGAACTGGCTCAGAAGCAGAAGTCCATAGCCCGGCGCAAGGAAGAAAAATCCAAGGCCGCTTCCGACACCAAGACTCGTATCGAGGCTTTGACGATGGAAGTTGCCGTTGCGGCCGGCGAAAAAGGCCGGCTCTTCGGTTCGGTGACATCTTCGGCCGTCGTCGACTATCTGGCTTCCCAGGGAGTCGATATGGAACGCAAGAAGGTGGAACTGCCTGAAGGCGGCATCAAGATGGTCGGCGATCACAGCGTCAAAATCAAACTCTACGGCGGTGAAGAAGCCCTTCTGAAGGTGACCGTATCCGCCTCCGGCGAGAAGGCTGAAGTGGTGGCGGCCCCAAAGACGCCGAAAGCCGTTGTGGAGAAGGAAGCCGCTGATGACGCCGGCGAAAATGCCGAGTCCGATAGTATCGAAGACAATACTGAGGAAGACGCCGAAACTGAAATTGAGGAATAAACACCTTTGGCAGAAACCGTATTGAAGGATTCCATCCCGCCTTATCACGAAGAGGCGGAGATGGCCACCTTAGGAGCCTTGCTGCTGAACTTCTCTGTGGACCTCCTTGATGAGGTTCAGCAGCTTGTTCGCCCCCAAGATTTCTTCAAAGGTGCTCATCAGAATATATTTCGGGCGATCAACAGCCTCCATGAGAAGGGAGAAGGCGTCGATCTTCTGACCATCACCGGAGAATTAACCTCGACGGGTTTCCTGGAGAAATCGGGCGGTGCGGCTTATGTCGCATCCCTCACCTCCCGTGTCCCCACATCCGCCAATGTTTCCTACTACGCCAAAATCGTTCAGGAAACCAGTATCCGTCGCTCTTTGCTGAATGCGGCACGCCATATCATCTCCGACGCTCATGACGACTCCCGAGAAACCAGACTCATCATTGAGGATGCCGAGAAATCCATCTTTGAGCTGAATGACAGTCAGAGCCGGGGAGAACTGAAGCCGGCGCGTGAAGTTATCCAGAAGACGATTGAGACCATAGAAAGCCGATACCGAACCAAAGAAGGATTCACCGGAATTCCCTCGGGCTTCGACGCTTTGGACAATCTCACCAGCGGGTTCCAGAACTCGGAGATGACGATACTCGGAGCCCGGCCGTCCATAGGTAAGACGGCTCTGGCCCTTTCCATGGCCACCAATATCGCGGTGAAGAACCGAATCCCCTGCGGATTCTTCACTCTGGAAATGTCCGAAGTTTCCCTGATGATGAGAGTGGTATCCGCCGAAAGCAAGATCAATTCGAACAATCTTCGCACCGGTCTGCTTCGTCCCACCGATTTCAATAAATTAACCGAAGCGGCGGGGCGTATTTATGAATCTCCTCTGATTCTCCAGGATACGCCGAATATACCGCTGCTGGATTTGCGTTCCCTGGCTCGGAAGATGGTCACCAAGCATGGAGTCCGAATTATTTTCATCGATTATATCGGCCTGATTTCGCCTGAGGACTCGTCCCAGCCCCGGCACGAACAGATATCCCAGATCAGCCGATCTTTGAAGGCCCTTGCCCGGGAGCTGGATGTTCCCATTGTGGCCCTCTCGCAGGTCGGTCGACAATCCGAGGGGAAGGCGCCGTCTCTGGCTGATCTGAGAGAATCGGGTGCTCTGGAACAGGATGCGGATCTCGTGCTGTTCCTCCATCGAGACCGAATTATTGACAGGGATGATGACCAGCATGAGAATAGTCCCGTGGTGAAGACGGAATTAATCGTCGCCAAACAGCGTAACGGTCCGACCGATACGGTGAATGTGGCATTCATTCCTCAATTCACACGATTCGAGAATCTGAGCTACGACGACCGATAGGGAGGGTGATATGTCATTGGCCGAACGATACGATCTAAGTGACTTAACGAATCAGATGGAGGATTTTGTCTTCCAGGAACTTGAATCCCAACTCAATGCCATCGCTGATGAGGACATCTGCAAATGCAATGACTGCATACTCGATATGGCATGCTTCGCATTGAATAATTTGACACCAAAATATCGTTCCTCACTGATCGGGTCCCTTTACGCCAAAGTGGAAAGCCGGGAGGTGCATGTCGGTGTGCAGAAGAACGTCGCCCAAGCCATTCAGAAAATCAGCCAGAACCCTCTCTGCGGAAACGTATAGGTTACATCACATCTGTTGACGGGTTATCCACTGTCCGACTGATGCGGCGCGGATCGACAAGCTGTCCGTTGCGGTAGATGATGACGTTGTCGATAGCCCCGGGGGACGCCCATATCATTTCACCTTCCGGCGGCATTGCAATCCACCCTTCGTCCTCAAACAGGTAAACGTTCAGGAGAAGACGGCCGCTGTCGGCGTTCCAGATCGCCAGGGCTCCGTCGCCGTCGATACCGTAGAGTACGTCTCCCCGTATTCCGAGTTCTTTGATCGGTTCATCCCACTCAAATGTCGTCCGTCTGTTTCCGGAAATCTTTCGCACCGTCCCGCCAAGGGAGGTATAGACCGCATTCGATTCAGGGTGGGGCAGGACGACGGCATTCAAATCCTCGCCCGGTTCTTTTATCACGGTCCGCCCCTGTCCCGGTCTGTCGGGTTCGTGAAGAACCAGCGACGTCTCAGATCTGCCGGAACTATTTCTTGATACTCCGATGGTATAGAGACCGCGAGTCCCGCGGACGACTTGATAAATCATAAATCGATCGTCATCGATGGGAATGGCTTCCCTGGTTCTGATATCAACCACCTCGAGAGGTGTTCCCGACCGACCGGCGGAGGATCGTCCGGTCAGAAGGTAGTCTCCCTCGGGCGAATAAGCGGCATCCAGGATGCCTAATGCCGAATATGTCGATAGAATCTCACCGTCGGTGGAATCGACGACCGACACGGTTCCACTTCTATCCACGGCAAGGAGCCTTTGGCCGTCAATCACCGAGACCTTCTGCAAAGGACCGCCCATTGGTATCTGCATTGTTCGAGATGCACGGCCGAAACTGAGCCGATGGATACCATTGGCGTTTCCTCCGTCGGATTTGTCCCATACGACGATATCGCCGTTCGACATGGCTTCCAAACCGACATCCTGAGCTCCCGATTCGGAATCTTCCTCTTCCTGGGTCAATTCATTGAGACTCTTCACACTTCCTTTCGAGTCCTCTGCGAAGAACTCCGATGTGAATTTTCGGATAGTCCGGCCTCCGGCCAGATAGAGTGAGTTGCCTTGGAATGCCAAATCATCGGGACGCCAGATGTTGTCGTCGATTATGGGTGTGAAATCGAGTCCTCCATCACTGAAGAGCGTGCCCGATTCGGTGGTGAAATACGTCGTGCCGCTGCGGCGGAGTATTTTTGTCGGTTTGAGGCCGGAGTCCACCCTCCTGGGAGAAAGATTTCCGTCTCGGGGAACGAACCGATCATCCACGACGTCGAATCGATAAATGGCTGAACCGGCGATACCGTAAGAAAGCACATCCAGCTCTCCTTGTTCCTCATCAACGGAAATATCGGATAGACCGGGGATATCCACTTGATCCAGAACTTCTCCGGTCAGTCGGTTGATCAAATACACCGATTCGAGTCGATGACCGATCATAGAGGACTTGGATCCCGATTGAAGGACGGAAATGCTTTCCAGGCCGCCGGTTGTAGTCTCCGAAAGTTTTAAAGCGGAACTCCGAATATCCCAGTACCTGAGTTCACCGGAGGAGGCATAAGTCATGAGGATGTTTTCGGTCGAACCGATATATGCCGCGTTGTAAAGGGACGGAAGTCTCTGTAGATAGGAAAGCCGCCGGCCGGTTTTCCCCTCCAATATCACGACACTGGGGCTTCCGAGGTTCCCGATGATGAGGTATCTGCCCCGAGCCGACCATGAAAGAAATAACGGTTCGGATTCCAATTCATAATCGAAATCCATTTCTTCTTCGGTCCAATCCCAGACACTCAAGGTATATCCCTCTCCGTCGGTTGTGACGATGGCCGCCCGATTTCCGGAAGGATCCGACTTCATGTCATGGATTCGATCGTCCGTCACTCTGAAGCGGTGCAGAACACGGTTATCCCGAGGTCGGGTGACGATGAGACGACCGTCCTCTCCTACAGATATAACGGATGACGACAAGGAGTGCCATTCCATCGACACCGGAGGACCGTCATGTCCGGATTGCAGAACGAGTCTGTAGGACGCCGATGCCGAGACGACCGTCAACGCCGAAAGAACTATTAAGAGAAGCGATTTCTTAAGAAACAGCATGTATACTCCCGTCAGCGATCATTTAAGTGGATAATATCGCCGGTCGTCGCCAGTATGGCTATAATAAACACAATTATTGTACCGACGAATTGGTATCTGTAAACAGACCTTGGCCGAATAGGTCGATTCATGAAGGATTCAATGCAGAAGAGGACGATCTGACCGCCGTCGAGCACGGGGATGGGCAGCAGATTGAGAACGGCCAGAGAGACCGAAATCAGTGCCATTAATTCAAAAGACCAGAGCAATCCGGGTCCGATGCCGCTGCGGAATCCCTCCGCGACGACGGCGCCCGTATCAGATATCAACCGAATAGGTCCAGAGACGGCATTCTGAATTTCTATCCCTAAGAAGAGCATTCTTAAGCCCCGTAATGTGGCGCCGAGGGTGCTGAAAGTTTCGGTGACACCTCGAATGATGGATTGGAAGAGATTCAACGATACCGATCGGCCCGAAATGACACGGAATGAGAGACCGAAATCGCCGTTGTCGACAGAGAGTGCGGATAAGATGGTTCTCTTCCCATTCCTCACCACTTCAATCTTATGACCGGCGGCACCGGAGTCTTTCATCGCCGTAAAAAAAGCGACGGTATGATCGACCGGCTTACCATCAACCGACAGAATCTCATCTCCCGGACGGAATCCCGCATTAAACGCGGGCGTTCCTTCCCGGATCTCGGACACAACCGGATCAATCCAGTTGAGCACACCGATTATCGCGACACCGGAGCTACGGTCCAGTTCGGGTACAAGAATCAGGGTGGTCGGTTTCCCGTCCCTCAAAACCGTAATTTCAACCTCTTCACCCGGTCGGAAGACCAATTCTCGGCGCAGCTCGCTGAACCTGTCTACCGAATTACCATCGACGTCAAGAATCAGATCGCCGCTTTGCAGCCCGGCTAAGTCCGCCGGCCAGAGAGATTCATCTTCCGACCACTCGGACGCGAGGATGATTCTCGGTTCGGTGAATTTTTCCTGGTAACCGACCCAGGATATGGACATGAGCAGCAATATCGAAAAAAGAATGTTCGCCAGGGGACCCGAGATGCTGATCAGAATACGCTTCCAAGGAGATGCCGTGTAGAAATCGCCTTGCTGATCGGGAATCGCATCCAGCCCTTCATCCAGAGCTCTTCGGAATGCCTGTTCTCCAGCAAAGCGGCAGTACCCGCCCAAGGGAATCATCGAAAGCCTGTATTCGGTGTTTCCGCGGCGAAAGCCGAACAGACGGCGGCCGAATCCCACGGAAAATGTCTCGACATAGACGCCGACGAGACGGGCTGCGATGTAATGGCCGCTTTCATGAGCGAGTACAACGATGGAAAGGCCGATTATCCCCAGGGCTATCTCCCAGAAAACACTGAAACCCATCAGAACGCCCCGGTGAGAAAAATCACGAAGATGGGAGCCGTAGTGAGAATCGAATCCATTGAATCAAGCATGCCTCCCCGGCCGAGAATGATATGCCCGGAATCCTTGACACCCACCGCTCTTTTCAGAGCCGACTCCACCAGATCGCCGAGGGTGGTGGCGAATCCTGAAATAAGACCGAAAAGAGCCAATTGCCATCGCGGCTGGGGGAGGACTTCAGGAAGTATCCATGATGCCGCCAATATAACAACAACCGCGGCGAACCAGCCCCCGATGAATCCTTCAAGGCTTTTATTCGGACTGGCCGCAACAACGTTTCGATGTCTGCCGAACAAGATACCGAAGAGCCAGGCTGCCGAGTCATTTAAGAAAACGGTCAGCATGAACACGATCAGTATCATGGGTGTATTCGGGA
>JARGFR010000330.1 GCA_029210985.1 Spirochaetaceae bacterium
CATGGCGCTGATCGTTCCAGACCCGCACCAGCCTGGTTCCGGACAGGATCGTTTCGTTCGATTTCCGCTCCTCTGAGATGCGCCGATTGACGGTGGCCACAGGGTCCTCCTTGGCAGCCTGCTGGAGATGGGCCTTGGCCTGCTCGGACAGACCTCCGTAGAAGAGCTCCTGGATGCGATAGGTCAGCCGCTTGATGAGGAACTGCTTTTTGTACTGGGGTGGCTCTCCACCGTAGAGGTCGAGCCACTTTTCCCGGAGCTGCTCCAGGGACATGGATTGCAGCAGGGCCATCTGCCGAAGGACCGAGTTTCGGGTTCGGTCCTGGATCTTGCCGCTTGTGGCGGCGTTCTGTAACTCATTCATTTTCAACTCCTTATTTTAGGTTCCGGACGAGTTGTCATGAATGAACGCTCTGTTCCGGCAATGAATCAAGTCCTTCTCCGAGCACAGGGGAAGAATCTTCGAAAACCTCTAACTCATTGCCCACACATGCGTTTTTTGCCTTTCGGCGCAGGATCGCCGTGGCCAGAATGGAGGCGGCTGACTGGAGCCTCGCCTCACCCGAAAGGCGTCTGGGTTTGCCGTTCTCGCCAAGGTCATCCGTCCCCGGCACATCATTCATTTCCTGCACATCCAACATCGAACACCTCCGGTGGGACCGGGGGGGCTGGATGGTGTGGATGCCAGAAAACGGTGGCGGTCGGGATGCGCGTTCGATGGCACCCACAACCGCCTCAGCTCCGCCTCTGGTCGGTTATCTGGTTTCTAACTGGTGGTCCGGTTTCAAACCGGATTTATTCAGGCATTACTTACCGGGAGGCTTTTGGACGTGTCGGAAATCAGGTGTGAGATTATTTCTTGACCTGATATCCATCAGGTTTATATTATTGCGGTTTGTCGGTTCTAATGCCGACGTTTTCTTCACCAGAACCGGAGACGGCCATGAGCAAAGCGAAGACGGATGAAATAACGCCGATACAGCGGGAGACGCTTGAAGCGATATGTCGCCTTGTCGATGCGAAAGGCTTTCCTCCTACGATGAAGGAATTGAGTGAGATCTTTGAGATCAGCCACGCCAGTGCTCATGATCGGATCAATCAATTGGTTCAGAAAGGCTATCTGAAAAGGGAGGAAGGCAAATCCCGTGGCTTGACCGTCGTTCGGCGAACCAACGAAATTGCCGCGACCCTGGTTGCTATCCCGGTGATTGGTATCGTACCCGCAGGTCTGCCCCTCCTGGCCGAGGAAAACATCATCGGGGAGGTATTGGTGGAATCCTCGGTCGTTCGCTCGGGAAAACATTTCGCCCTGCGGGCTGTGGGCGAGAGTATGAAAGGGGCCGGAATTCACGATGGCGATTTGATCATCGTGAGGCAGCAGCCGATTGCCGAGGATGGCAACATCGTGGTCGCGCTGCTCAACAGCGAAGCTACGGTCAAGAGGCTGAAAATCAAAGACGATCTTATCGAATTGGTGCCTGAGAACCCGGAGTTCCAAAACATTCGGATCAGGCCGGAAGATGACCTGCGCATTTTGGGAAAGGTCGTTGGGTGGAAACGGAATTGACCTGGATTGACATGAAAGAGTAAGGCCAAAACGACAGGAGTGATTGATGGCAACATTTAACCTACGCCGCTTTTCAAAGCCGGAGATGCTCCGGCGCATCGACAGGAAGCATCTCATTGGCTTTCTTGAACCTCATGCCGCCTATTTTTCAGCTCGCGGCGTAGAGTTGCCACCAGTCCAGCAGGAAGATGGCCTGGACTACAACGCGCTCGGTCACATTTTGCTGACGCCGGACGGCTCAACCCCAGACGACCTTGCAGAGGCCTTGTTCTATGTGAATGAAGTTTCGACTCCTGAAGGATTCGACTCCATTCAGGATGAGATCGCTGGAACGGACATCGACGTGGAAATTGGGGAGAACGCCGCACCGGCAGACTTGGCTATACAGGTCTGGATGGCTGATCGGGAAATCATCGAGAAGGTACACGCCGAACAGTTCTTCATGAACGTCAGGTCCTTCGAGT
>JARGFR010000331.1 GCA_029210985.1 Spirochaetaceae bacterium
GCTTTTTCGGCGAGATGTCCATCCTGGAAAAGGACGTTCGTTCCGCCACCTGCCGCACTGTAGAAGACTGCCGTCTCCTTTCTCTGGACGGAGACGGTTTCCGGCTGTTGATGGACAGCGAGCCTGCCGCCGCCATAAAAGTGATGCACCATATGCTTCAGACTGCCACTTCCCGCCTTCAGAATACGGGTGCATTCCTCTCGGACATGGTGAAATGGGGCGAGAGCGCGCGTATTCGCGCAGTCACCGACGATTTCACCGGCCTCTACAACCGGCGTTTCTTTGATGATGCTTTGAAGGATTCGATTCAGGAATCGATTTTAAACGGCCGGCCCTATTCTTTGGTGATACTGGACCTGGATCGTTTCGGAACCTTGAACGCCGAGTACGGAGAAGCGGTGGGTGATTCGGTGATACAGGCCGCGGTACCCGTCTTTATCGGTGTGTTCGACGAATCTGATATTCTCTCCCGATACGGGGGAGATGAGTTCGCTTTTATTCTTCCCGGCAAGACCGGAGAAGAAGCTCTGGAGCGCTGCCGAAAGGTTTGCCGGGGCTTGAGAGAACTGGAAATTCCCGCCTTGGAAAAGGGCTCATTCGATCATCTCAGCGCCAGCATCGGCATCGCAACATGCCCAATTCACGGAGAGAACACCCAAGAGTTGCTGGATAGGGCCGATCAGGCTCTTTACGCTGCGAAAGAAGCCGGCCGAGACCGAGCCGTCCTCTACGGAATGGGTAAGATGAAATGAAAAAAGAGCGGATCCCGAACCGATGGAAAAAACTCAAGATTGTTGATTCTTTTATACACGCCATGGTGGAACGAAATTCCTTTCTGATGGCCGGACATCAAAGTCCTGATGAAGACTGTGTGGCCTCCATGGTGGCGTTCTGCCTGTTGATGGGTAAATTCAATAAGAAGCAGGCGATGATTCTCAGTCGGGAGAACTGGGATAAATTCCCCTATCTCCTGAGCATCTGTAAATATAATTCCATTTTGGTTATCGGAGATCCGGAAGTTATTCAACAAGGGGATTTTGATACCGTTGTCGCATTCGACACACCCAAACCATCCATGCTTGAGTTCAAAAAAGAGCTGGATGAACTCACCGCCCAGCCGCTGGTGACGGTGATGGAAATTGATCACCATCTGGAAGCGGACGGTGAATACATCGGCCAAGAGGGGTATAGACTGGTGGATGAAGCCTCTTCCACCTGCGAGCTCATCGGCTACCTTGCCGTCAGATTAACGAAGAAAAAATCCATCATTCGGCAATTCGGCATCTGGGAAATATTCTCCAGGAACTTTGTGCTGGCCATCGTCACCGGAATGGTTGGGGATTCCAAGATGGGTCAGTTCCTCAAAACCCGGCGAGAGAAACGGTATTACCGATATTTCAGTCGTATGTTCAACAAAATGCTCATCGAAAAAACCGATAAAAATTCGGGTAACTTCTCCAGTATCGAGGACATATTAACCGAACTCGAAAAGCTCTCGGTACAGGAAGAAAACTGCTTTCGAGATCTTTTTGATCACCGCCGGCAAACCGGTGTCATTTCCTGGATCGCGTTGGATTATGAAGCCTCTCGGGAACTGTTGGAACGCTATGAAACCGATATCATTGTCACCGTGGTCAAATATACGGCAAATATCCTGGCGGACGAAAGCGGTTATTTGAGTCTTATTGCCTTCTATGATGATCCGGAACGCTCGGATCTGATACAGCTGCGTATGCGGCGCAGCCACAGCTACAAGGAACTCGACCTCAGATCCGTCATCGCACATTTTGGATTCACCAACGGCGGAGGACACGAGGGGGCGGTGGGCTTTCGTCTCCCGAAATCTGAAGTGGCTGATTTCGATTCTTTTATAAAAAACATCATCGAGGGAACCCTCGAACTGATCGACTGAACCTCCAAAACCTGTCGGGGTCCTTGACAAGATATTTGTTCGTGTTTCATGTTGGAAACTATAGAAACTGTATAAGTTTCCAAGGTAA
>JARGFR010000332.1 GCA_029210985.1 Spirochaetaceae bacterium
GCTTCTGGTTTGACGCCGAGCGCATAGGGTTCGAAGTGAACTGTTCAGTTCGGTACAATCACTGAGGTTTTCCAATTCGGGAATCATTCTCCAGCACCAGTTGGTCGGTTCGACGGTTCCGGGCATATTGATCCGTTCATTCTCGGGATCCTCGGAGCTGCATGATGAGTCCAGGGCCAGGAGATCCTGCAGGGGATGCGCGGCGATAAGACTGTTCGAATCCTGGATCTTCTCCAGGATTTGCCGGCTGCCTGAAACACCCGACAAGTCGGTTTCCGGGGCGACGTCCATCACCCGGCGCAGCTCGATATCGTTTTGAGCTTCACCGGCCAGCCAGCCGCGTACCGTGGTGGAATCATGGACAGACCCGGTGGCCACCGAGAGTTCGGGATAATCGGAGAAGGGAATGTAGGGCTGTCCCGGCCGGTCCCACATTCTTGCCCATCGAACCACCTTGAGCCCGAGGATTCCCAGGTCGTTCAAGACGCCCGGCACGAAATTTGGAACCGAACCCAGATCCTCGGCACAGACAAGCATGGAGCCGTCGGATTTCATCATTTTCAGAAGCCGCCGGCCGGTTTCTTCCCAGAGCGCTTCAGATTCACGGCCTTGACGGTGTATCAATTCATCCAGAGCGGCGCGTTCATCCTCCGAGAGACTGTTCCAACCGCGTGAAGCCTCATGATTCCAGGCCGGCAGATACGCATTTCCGCCGAGACCGATTAAGGTGCGGTTGCGAAGCAGCTGCTTCAGGTTTTCCTTCGCACCGTCGCTTAAAGCGGAGGCTTCCACGTCCTTTTCGGTTGGTCCGTTTCGAGTCTGGCGCCAGAGGTCTTCAGATTCAACCTGATCGAGCATTCCAACAACAGTTTCCCATTCCTTGCCGAAAATTTCACGGATTTCCTCTCCTGGGAAATGGGACAAAGAAAGCCATGTGATCCGGCCTTCATCGAAGCCCAATGCGTTGAGATCCGCAGCGGTGATGGGAACGGACGGTTCGTAGCAGCCGCCAAGGGCCGCAATATCGTTTTCTGGAACCGCCCAGATACGGAAGAAACCCAGAACATGATCGATTCGGTAAGCGTGATAAAATTTTGCGGCCTGATCGATTCTCTCCCGCCACCACCGATAATCCGTCCCTTCCAGATAAGTCCATTTGTAGGTGGGGAAGCCCCAGTTCTGTCCTCCGGGAGATCCGGCATCGGGAGGTGCACCGGCCCGCATCTTCAAGTTGAAATTCCGCCGCTCCGCCCAAAGATCCGCACTGTCGTCGGTGATGAGTATGGGAATGTCGCCTTTGAGCGCGACGCCCAGTTCTTCCAGCTGTCGGGACACCTCAAGGAATTGGTTTTCCAGGCGCCATTGCAGCCAGACCCAGAACTCGGCTTCCTGCTTCCGCTTTTTCCAGAGTTTTTTCAGGTCTTTGGAGTCGGGATTTCGGTGTTTTTCCCAAGCGATCCAGGATTTCAGACCGTTGTCTTCTTTGAGAAGGGAGAAAACGGCATATGGAATCACCCAGGGATTGTTGTCGGCCCATCGGGCCGCCTCTTTTCTTGATGACGAGGAGACACCTTCCCACATCTTCCTCAGAATCACCATCTTGGATGAGAGGACCGCGTCGAAATCAATTTTTGGTTTATGGCGGTGAGCCTTTTTGAGCTGCTCGATTTCAGCCGATATGGCCGCAGGCCCTTCCGTTGCCTCGGGAAACAGTTTCAGTCGGGCATAGATGGGATGGAGGGCAAAAGCACTCAGCGCGCTGTATGGAGAACGCTCATAACCCGTGTCGTTGACGGGAAGGATT
>JARGFR010000333.1 GCA_029210985.1 Spirochaetaceae bacterium
TATATACTCAATGCCGCCGAAATCTCCGCCAAACTGAAAAAAGGAATATATTCAGGCTCTATCTCCGCCGGGTATGATTTCCGACACTTCCTCAATTACCCGGCTCGGAACGCGAATCAGGATTTCATCGATGAATTGCGCCTGGATCAGGAACTCAATATGTCCTGGGAAAATCGATTCCGGGTGATGGATACGAATGACAAGGGTCAGATGGATCTCTATTTCAACACCCTTTACACCTCCAGAATGTCCAATCATCGTTACGAGGTTTCCTATTTGACCAACTACGATATCTTTGAAGTCTCCGTCGGACTCGTTTATCGGGACTGATTCAATGCCTATAAATCGACGGAACCTCATCACTATCACTATGGTCATTCTCGTTTCCGCCATGGTGGTTCTCATCGGACTAAAATTTATTCTTTTCGGCTATTCAATGGAATCGGTGATACCTGTGGAAACCTACTCGGTGCGAACAAGTATGACCTTTACCGGCAACGGTGATGATCTGGTTGTCCGAACCTTCCTCCCGCAGACAACGGATCGACAAAGCGTAACGAATGAAACCATCATCGCCGATGGGCTGGAGTTCAATCGTGATTCCAATTTTGAATATGATCGTGGGAACTGGCTCCAATATCGTACTGAAGGCGATTATGAGATCGATATCAATTATCGTGTGGCGATACAGCCGGTTCGCTATGAGATATCGTCGGACATTCGACTCCCGGGCTCCTATCCGGAAAGTATGACACCGTATTTGGAAGAAACGGAGGACATACAGGTCAATTCCCCCGAAATTGTCAGCAAGACCCGTGAACTCGTCGGCGAAGAGGAATACCTTCTCAACATTCTCGTGAATCTATTTGACTATGTTTATGGACTGGGCTCAAAACCGTTCAAAGGCACCACCGACGCCTTGACGGCCCTTCGGCTCGAAGAAGCCAGCTGCAATGGAAAAAGTCGGTTGTTCGTCGCGATGGCCAGGAATCTGGGAATTCCCTCCAGACTCGTCGGCGGTTTGATCCTGAATCCCGGAACCAAGCGAACGTCTCACCAATGGCTGGAGGTGTTCATCAACGGTTACTGGGTGCCTTTTGATACGCTCAACGGTCATTTTGCCAAATTACCCAAGAATTACCTCACGCTGTATCACGGCGATGAAGTCCTGTTCCGCCACTCACGGAATATCGGCTTCGATTATCACTTCGATATCAAGAAATCCACTGTGTCGAACTCCCGATTGCCCGGTTTCATCAACGACCAATCCGGCGCTTCATTCAACGCGATTGACAGGCTGATCAAAGGTGGTTTTTCTCTCTCGATACTCCAGTTTCTATTGGTGATTCCCTTCGCTGTACTTTTCGTCGTCTTCTTCAAGAATGTCATTGGTTTGAGAACTTACGGAACTTTCCTGCCGGCTCTCATGGCCATGGCCGTCCAGGAAACCGGACTCCAAGCCGGACTGCTCGCCTTTGTTCTTGTATTATTCATCACCGTGTTGGCCCGTTATCCCTTGGAAAAACTCGGGCTTCTCCATACACCCAAGCTGGCTATCATGATGGTGGCCGTCATTTTCAGTCTGCTTGCGATTTCAATTCTGTCTCTAAACCAGGAATGGAGCGGCTTTTCGGCCCTGACTTCGGCGGCGGTGTTCCCCATCGCGATCCTGACAATCACATCCGAGAGAATTGCCCTCACGATATCGGAAGAAGGCATCATGACCAGCATATCCGTCCTGTTCCAAACTCTG
>JARGFR010000334.1 GCA_029210985.1 Spirochaetaceae bacterium
GGCCGCCTGGATTTTGAGTCTTTCGTTCATCACCGATTCGGCCATAAATCGTACGGGATAAATCTGATCCCCTGAATAGAGATAGGATCGTTCGTCCATTCCGTTCAGAGGCTGGAGCCTTGCCTCGTATTTAAATTCCTCATCCAGCAGCGTGTAACACCCGGAAAAAACGAGTACTCCAAGAAGTACCATCGTGATGTTCCTAATGTGCATGATTAAACTCCTTCGTACCCTTCATCAATTAAATTTAATGACCTTTTCAAGATGTTCCCGATATTCATCAAGAAGCTGATTTTTATGTCTTTTGATAAAAAAATCTGACAATATACCCTTGTTTGAAACAATTTTGAATGTCTTAGTGTCGACATGTCTCACCGCTCCAGTCGCTGCATCTATCACGACAAGGTGAAATGTCATTCTCACGCCGGCGTAAGTCCCGCTCCATTGGTTGTAGAACCATCCGCCCATATGAGAGTACGCGTGTTCAATGAGGGGAACGACAACAATGCCCTCATAAATACCGTTGTTTCGGAGAAATTTGGTATCGATCGGACCCGGTCGATAGAGCCATATCGGTAAATTGATATTGTCATGACCTTCGTCCCTGGACGGGACAAGATCCTCGACGATGTCGAGATCCGGTCTATACGGTCCCTGCGGTTCCTTTATGACGTAGGCTATTCCCTTATCCGACAGGACTTCGGCGACAATCTGGAATAGTGCCGAGTCGATACTTTCGAAGTATCGGTATGGCTCCAATTCGATGTTCCGTGTTCTGACCCGCATTCCTTCCGCAGGATCGTTGACAACGCCGCCGCTGTAGCGGATATCTCCAATAAACAAGTTCTTCTCATATAACTCCATCTTGTCATCAATTTGAAGCAATTCCGCCAGCGCCAACGGCCGCACCAGCACCACAGGCTTGATGGGTGAAAATTCGACTTGATTAGCAATGCAGGACGTGAGGGAGAGTAGAATCGGACCCAGTAGAATGAAAGAGAAAACCTTGAGGAATTTCATATATGAATCCAAGTAAAAGGTTGTATCAAATGGTACAACCTTTCTATTTCTAAGACAATGACAACTTTGTCGATCAATCGTCAGCGATCTGGTCTCCGAGTTTCAGCTTGACGGCTTTGGCCGTGACCTGGACGGTGACTTTCTCAAAAATGTAGTAGTTAGTCCGATCGATTTTGTATCGTGGTTCGATCACCATATCAGCATCGGGCATCTGCTCCAAGGCTTTATACAAGGCGGCATTTTTGGCGATGCCGGTCGTATCAACGGGAATATTCAGATTTGCCAAGAAACCACCGGCTCCGCTGAGCGTTCCAAGGTTTCTTTTGCCCTCGCCGATGTTGAAGACAAGGACACGCATCAATGTGAACTCAGCCTGAGTGTCACCCAAAACCTCATAATCGGCATCCGCCAGTGGTAAGGATGTTCCAGGCAGGCTTCTGTTTTTAGAAACACATCCTGTGAAAACGAGACTGATCATTGCGATGACCAGAACCAGAGCGACAATCCTTTTCATGTAAACACCTCTTCTTAGTATAAATATATTTAATTGTATTTAAATTTATAATTGCAAACAAGGGTAGATTAATGAATACCAATTCAGTCGCATTTCAGAAGAGTTCTTGAATGCCCAAAAGGTTATTGCAGACTCAAGTGAAACCCCAATTTGACGCGTCAATAAAGGTGTCCCAATCCT
>JARGFR010000335.1 GCA_029210985.1 Spirochaetaceae bacterium
TTAGCTCTCGCAGGGGCTGCGACGTTTTGGTTTGTTTTGGATCGTCCTTATGGCGATGCCGGAAAACCTGAGATGGAATTCGTTGTGAAGAAAGGTGATACCGGTGAAGATGTTGCGATTCAACTTGAAGAGGCGGGGCTGATTAAAAACAAAGACTATTTTGCCCGGCGCCATTCAGTCATCGATCGAATCGCAGGCAAGCTGCCGTCGAGTACCGTCAAAAAACTGGGTTTGGAAACCACATTGCAGGCCGGACGTTTCTCACTGCCCCATGGTCGCCGACCATCTGAAATTATGCACAGACTCACCTCACCGTCGGAGATTCGTCGGATCTATACCGAACTCACCATCCCCGAGGGATTGACGTCCAGCGGTATCGCAAAGCGTGTGGAAGAGGCCGGACTGGCCCGTGCCGAGGACGTGGAAAACGCCATCAGGGATATCGCGTTGGATTATCCAATCAAACGAAATCCGCAAGGCCTGCAGGGTTATCTGTTTCCCGACACGTATAACTTTGCAAAACCTCTGGATGAATCCTTCTCCGACTCCGAAGCGAATGCCGGTATCATTATCAGGGCGATGGCGGATAAGTTCTTCGATGTACTGGATGACGTGGATCCGACCTGGAAAGGACTGACACCTTCTCAGCTGCACGAGAAGATTACACTTGCATCGATTGTTGAGCGGGAATATCGCGTACCTGAGGAGGCACCGATGATTGCCGCGGTTTTTAATAATCGAATTATCGAAGGAATGCCTCTCCAGTCATGTGCGACGGTGGTTTACACAATAGAGGAAACCGCGCCCGGTCGTCCGTTCCAAGATGATTATCTCCGTTTCAACAGGCGGATATTCGAGCGATACCTGGAAATTGACTCTTTATACAACACCTATGTGAACGGGGGTCTACCGCCTGGACCGATTTCCAATCCCGGCAGAGTAGCTATTGAATCGGTCTTCTTTCCGGCAGAGAGCGATGCGCTGTTCTTTGTCGTGAAGGATCCGGCGGCCGGTACCCATACTTTTTCGAGAAATTATGACGATCATCTGAATGCGAGAGAGAGTTATCTTAATCAATTTGTCGTCAAGGACTAATACAGGATGTCTGGGAGAATACCGGAAGGAGTGATCGACGCAATCCGGGATAAAATCGATATCCTGGATCTGGTCGGCTCCTATGTAAATCTTTCTCGTAAAGGCGACCGTTGGTGGGGATTATGCCCCTTCCATTCGGAAAAGACTCCATCCTTCTCCGTCAGTCCGGATAAGAACCTCTATCATTGCTTCGGCTGTCAAAAAGGAGGCGGAGTCATCCAGTTCCTCATGGACATGGAAAGTCTGACTTTCCCTGAGGCGACACGTCAGCTTGCGGGAAAAGCGGGTATTGCGATTCCCGAGAGCGAAGGTGATGAAAAACGGACAGATAATCGCCGTGTTCTGGAAGATCTCTATATCCGTGTGTCCAAAACTTTTCGATGGCTCCTTTTAAACCATCCCGACGCTCAGAACGCCAGGAATTATATCACCGCAAGAGGGATATCCGATGAAACTGCTGAACGGTACAAACTCGGATGGGCTCCCGGCGACGGTGAGTGGCTTTATGACTTCCTGTCCAAAAAAAAATATTCCCCGGAATTCCTGACTGAAACAGGGCTGTTCAGCCGAAAATCCCCACGATGGTGCTTCT
>JARGFR010000336.1 GCA_029210985.1 Spirochaetaceae bacterium
GGATGTCTCGGTTGCCCCCGGTCGCCGAAACCCAGTTGCGACCACAAACTTTTCCGAGCTGTCAGCGCGGCTTGCCGGGGGTTTCACGTTGACGACCTTGGCGAAGTGCTTTTTCAGTTTGGTCTGCAGCGGCCGAACCAAATCGGGATCGGCGGGCGGGATAATCTGGTCGAGCATCTCGATGATGGTAATCTCACTGCCCAGCGCCGAGTAGACTTGAGCCATTTCCAGTCCGATAATGCCTCCGCCGAGGACCGCCAGACGTCTGGGAATGAAAGGCAGGGCGAGGGCATCGGTGGAATCCCATATCCGGGAATCATCCGAGGGCAGGAACGGCAGTTTGACAGGCCGGGACCCCACGGCAATCACGGCATTCTCGAATTCGATGGTGGTTGCGTCACCTGATGATTCCACAACCAGCGTTTTCGCCGTTTCAAAACGGCCTGAGCCGGTGACAATCCGGACCTTCCTGGCCTTGGCCAGGCCTTTGAGTCCGCCGGTCAGTTTACCTACAACCTCATCTTTCTTGCCGCGAAGACCGTCCAGATTAATTTTCGGTGAAGAAAAGTCCAGACCATATGAGCCGGCTTTTGAGGCTTCTTCGATAATTTCGGCCGCATGAAGCAGCGTCTTGGACGGTATGCAGCCCACATTCAGGCACACACCGCCGATCCGTTCTTCTTTCTCGATAAGGACAACGTCTTTTCCCAGATCGGCGGCTCGGAATGCCGCGGTGTAGCCTCCGGGTCCACCGCCGAGGACGGCCACTTCGCATCGGATATTTTCACTCATGTCTGTCGCTTCCTTTTTTTTCGCTTCCCAATTAAAGCAGTACCCGGCGCATATCGCCTAATAGACCGGAGAGGTGAGCGGCAAACCGTGCACCCTGGGCGCCGTCAATGACGCGATGATCGTAGGACACCGAGAAGGGCAGGACGAGTCGGGGTTTGAATTCCTCTCCGTTCCATACCGGTTTCATTGCGCTTTTCGAAAGACCCAGAATGGCGACTTCCGGAGCATTGACGATGGGAGTGAAGTAGGTTCCACCGATCCCCCCCAGGCTGGAGATGCTGAAGGTGGCCCCTTTCATTTCATCAGTTTTGAGTTTTCCGTCCCGAGCACGTGAGCTCAAGTCCATCAGCTCTTCCGACAGGGCAAAGACGCCCTTTGTGTCGGCATTCCTGATGACCGGTACAACCAATCCCCCCGGAGTATCGACGGCAATACCGATATGGTAGAACTTCTTTCTGATCAGGGATTTTCCGTCCGAGACCAGAGAGCTGTTGAAATCCGGGAAAGCCCGGAGAGCTTGGACAGCCGCTTGTATGACGAAAATCA
>JARGFR010000337.1 GCA_029210985.1 Spirochaetaceae bacterium
TGCGAAAGCTTCGAATCAAAGTAGACAGTACGCGATATAAAAAGATCTCGGGAGCTGTGTACGATCAGCTTCGGGAGAATCCCTACTTTGGGAAGAATATCAAAAAGCTACGAAACTGGAAGCCTGAGACTTGGCGCTATCGAATCGGAGATCTCCGATTATTCTATGTAATTGATGATGATATAAGGATTGTGAGCATAGTCGCACTAGAACCGAGAAGTACAGCGTACCGATAAGTAGCTTGAACCAGTCGAGCCATGGATGGCTCGACAGAATCCCCATCGAAAATCGATGTCGTAAAACGTTCCGCCGTTATCTGAAGGTTTTCGTCCGCCGACAGGCGGTTGGCGCAGCATTTGCCCGATTAACCGCAAGACCTCGTTCGCCAATGACTCTATCACAACCGCATCCGACTTTCACTCGCAAATGCTGTGACAAAGAAAACTTTGGGCGAAGCCCCGGAGGCGCGTACTCGCGCCGGAGCAGATCAACGGCTGTTAAAGGAAGCACTGACGAGGAAAGAGACCGACAAAACTCCTTTCCCACCAACCTCCGGCGCCGACGCCGCTGATTCCTTGATGCTGAAACAGCCCCCCTTCCTTTGCGAGTCCTTCAATCAACACTTTTGCAGAAATACCTTTTTCAGAAAGAGTGATTATTCCTATCAGACAAGATTCACCGAGACGTTCAGGCATGTCCCTCCTAGAATCGCATGGCTTCGGTTGCACGCTCATCGACCGATGCATAGCCTTCTTCCGACGAGTGTGTTCGGAAGTTGTTGACCTCCAAATCCTACTAGAATTTTTTCACCCTTTCAGGATCCAGTTTTTCCGATGCGGCC
>JARGFR010000338.1 GCA_029210985.1 Spirochaetaceae bacterium
ATGTAAATCCGCTCACTCTGGTCCATGTTGGCTCCAACCTGGAACTGCATGACCCGGTCCGACTCGTTCGAGAAGGCGCCGGTCAGCATATTCATGCCGTTGAATTGGGCATGAGATGCGATGCGGTCCACTTCGTCCACCAGCTGCGATACCTCGACCTGAATCTGCATCCGATCCTCGGCGGAGTAGATGCCGTTGGAAGCCTGAATCGCCAATTCTCGAACGCGGTGCAGGATGTCTGTGGTTTCCTGGAGATAACCTTCAGTAGTCTGGATGAAAGAGACGCCGTCGGAAGCGTTTCGGCTCGCCTGATTCAAACCGCGGATTTGAGCCCGCATCTTTTCGGAAACCGCCAAGCCTGAAGCATCGTCGCCGGCCCGAGTGATTCGAAGACCGCTGGAGAGTTTCTCCATGCTCTTCATCGTCGCTTCGTTGGCAACCTTCAGGTTCCGCTGAGCGTTCAAAGCGCTCATGTTGTGGTTAATAATCATCTGTTCCTCCATGAAAGATGATGGTGATAACGGGCATCCTTGCCCGCCGAATCATTCCGCTCCTCTGCCGAAGGCGCCCTATCGGCGTATCCTCGGAAGACTTGAGGAAATCTTCTACTTCGATCATCGACAGGAGAAGGTGAAAAACTTGAAGAAAAAATTCAAGAAATGTTTAAGTGATCATCAAATCGGCCGATATGTCGGTGGCCCGGGAAGCGACTTGAGCGGATTGTGAAAAAAATCTCCGATGAGGACAGGAGGTGGCGGAGCGAAGAGCGCCGCGAGGAACCACGTTCACGTGCCT
>JARGFR010000339.1 GCA_029210985.1 Spirochaetaceae bacterium
GAAGGGTGAAGGCAAAAACAAAGCCTCCCCCGTTGGGAGAGGCTTTGTATTTGCTGGCACGCCCGACAGGATTCCCTTCGATTCTCTCAGGGCAGGCTCACTAATGTTGCGGCACTCTTTGTGGAAGGTCAGCTTCCGAAGTGGCTAAGCATTGCCTACACTGTTTGTTTCTGGCGGGACTAGATTTCTCTCGGTTCTTTTTCACTCAAGGAAGCTGACTGGTTCTGTAGAAAGTTTCACCACGGTGCCGCAACAAGGTTCTCACCCTGGCGGGTGGTGATCGGATGGGAGGGGGCCTCACGGCCCCCGTCCCCCCACACCACCGGGCGTACGGTTCCGTACCACGGCGGTTCCTGACAAGCCGTAACTCTAAAACACCTCAATGCCTGCAGCCCTATAAGCACCCAGCCTTACCTCACGGCTTCCGGCCGCTACTTCCAGCTTCAGGCCCTCCTTAGAGGCATCTGCTCAAGACTGACAGAAAATCGGCTCCGCTCAGCATGTCAGGTTCAGCCCTTCACTGGACGGTTAGACCAGCTAATATGGCGTCTGCTGACTTCTGCCTACCCATCCCGCCACCTCTCGATGGCAGTAGCACAAGGCAGGTGGACAGACCTCCCCGGGTAAGACGCGCGACCTTCATCCCACATACCCGCCGCATCTACTTCCACATCTTCCGGATGGCTATTGGGCTTCGGG
>JARGFR010000033.1 GCA_029210985.1 Spirochaetaceae bacterium
CGGGATCCGACTTCATAAGCTGCTGGGCCTCCCGTCTGGCCTCCAGAAGTACGTTCAGGTCGTGAACCGGATCGGCTATGGTGAGTTTCAGGAAACCCGATTGTCGGCGGCCCGCCATGTCCCCCGGTCCTCTCATTCGGAGATCTTCCTCGGCCAGGGCGAAGCCGTCGTGAGTCTCCTTCATCACCATCATCCGGCGCTTCCCGTCGTCCGACAGGGGTTCGGCGTAGACAAGGAAGCAGTAGGACTGATCCGCTCCCCGGCCGACCCGGCCCCGAAGCTGATGGAGAGCCGAGAGTCCGAAGCGTTCGGCGTGCTCTATCACCATACAGGTAGCTTCGGGAACGTCCACGCCCACCTCGACGACGCTGGTGGCCACCAGGAGACGGATTTCCCCGGACCTGAAACCGGTCATAATGCGTCGTTTTTCCTCTTCGTCCACCCTGGAATGCACAAGCGCCGCCGGATAATCGGGGAAAACCACTTTGGAGAGATGGATGTACATGTTCTCGGCGTCTTTGAGGGAAGTTTTTTCCGATTCCTCAATCAGAGGATAGACGAAATAGGCCCGGCGGCCCGCCTCAAGCTCCCGTCTGACAAACTCATAGACCTTGACTTCGTTTCCCATCCGCGCCAGATGGGTTTCCACCGGCAGCCGACCGGCCGGCATAGTCCGGATGGACGACACATCCATGTCGCCGAAGGCGGTGAGGGCCAGAGTTCTGGGAATGGGAGTCGCCGATAGTGCCAGAACGTCGACATTGTCGCCTTTTTCCGCCAGGGCTCGTCTTTGCTCCACGCCAAAGCGGTGCTGTTCGTCGATAATCGCCAGTCCGAGATCTTTGAATTTCACATCCGATCCAAAGAGGGCGTGGGTTCCCACCGCCAGATCAACATCACCGGCCGCCAGAGCATCGGTCAGGGCATTCCTGGATGATCCGGTGACATCCCCTGTCAGGAAGGCCGCTCTGACCCCCAGGGGCTCCAGAAGATTGGCGGCGTTGTCGGCATGCTGCCTGGCCAGGAGTTCGGTGGGTGCCATGAAAACCGCCTGACGCCCGGCACCGATGACGCCCAGAGCCGCCATGAACGCCACCAATGTTTTTCCGGATCCCACTTCTCCCTGGAGGAGTCTGGACATGGGGCGATTGGAGGACAAATCTTCCCGGATTTCATTCAGCGATGTGTCCTGGTCCGGGGTCAGATGAAAGGGAAGGGTATCGGTGAGTCGGAGAATCAAATCATCCGACCAAGGCTGGCCGGCATTTTTTGACGGCCTCAGTTCCATGGCTCTGCGGGCGACCGTCCACTGGAGGTGGAAAAGCTCTTCGAAGATTAGCATCCGGCGTGCTTTTTCTATGTCGCTGTGTTCATCGGGAAAATGAATGCTTCGGAGGCATTCCCCTTTCTCCGGAAAGTGCCTGGACCGGATGACGGTCTGCGGCAGTTCGCTGCGTATCCCCACGGCATAGGTGTTCAATGCAATCCGAACCGCTTTTCGCAGAACGGCCTGATTTAACGTACCGCTCAGGGGATAGACAGGCAGTATGCGACCGAATTCTTTGGATTCAACATCCTCGTCGAAATCTTCAAACACAAAGGATCCGGACTGCAGTTCACCGAATTTTGTCCGCTCAAAAGGACCGGTCAAGCGGATTTTCTTGCCTGGAGGCAGTTTCCCTGCCAGGAAGTTTCTGCCGAAGCAGAGCATGGAAGCCTGGTCGGTTTCGTCCGCCACGATGACTTTGAGGGCCCCTCCGTGCTTCCATCGAAACGTCTCGTGGCGTATCACCGTGGCCACGGTGACAGCCGGCTTGTCCGGACTGGAGAGTACCAGGGGAACCGGATTCTTCCTGTCTTCGTATCGGACAGGATAGTGCCGAAGGAGCTGAGCGACACTGACCACACCCAGGGTCGAGAGATTCCGAACCGCCGCCGGTCCGATTCCCTCGATGTTGCCCACCGGATAGTTCAGCTCACCCAGGAACACAACCGGCGGTCCTAGATACCCAGGAGCAAGGGGTAAACAAATCTAATCAGCAGCCAGCCGACGCCGAATCTGATGGTGAGCAAGGCGGCGGCGGAAATACCCAGTGCAAGTGGATACTGAACCGTTTTATGGGTGAAAAGACCGAGTATCCGGGAGACTTTTGGGAACAGGAATGCATCAAGTCGGTCAATCCAATCCGGGCGCGAACCTTTCATGGTGTAGAGAGTCACCAGCCGTACGATCATGACAATGGCCAGCAGAGTCATCAGGAATGCGATGATTCCCCACACCATCTGCAGTACCCACGCTATGAGTTCCCCCGGGCCGGGGAAACTGCCCAGGGAAAGACGCTGGGTTAAATACAGGAAGAAACTCAAAACCGCCAGGCCCAGTACGGGTGAAAAATCCAGCATACCGAATCGGAGCCAGCCTATTCCCCTGAATCGATTCATGTATGGGTCGGTGAGTTTATCTATCATGGCTCTGAGCTTCATCGTACCTTCCGAAGATGCGGGCAGCCAGCTCAGAATGATTCGGATCATGATCAGAAAGAAGTACATCATCAGCAGGGCGCTGAGCACCCTCATTGTCGTTTGAAAAAAATCCATGTAGTTTCGTCTACTCCTTCCAGGCCGCGGCAACGGCCTTTTTATCCCGAATGCGCTGCAGGGCAAAATCGTCGACGGCCAGCGCCAGCTGGTTTGAGGCTTTCACCACGGTCCGTTTTCCGTTTTCGGGTATGTGCAAATATAACAAACCCGGTCCCGAAACGTCCTGGAAAAACGACCTTAAATCAATCAGGTCTTCCTCTTTGAAGTCCATGTCGGCCAGTTCAACGTGAATTTCTGGAACTGTCGTTTCTTTAAGTTCTTCCGGGACTCGGATCTCCTCGACTTTGATTTGAGGAGTGTCCCGGCTCAAATCCACTTTGCCGATGACGCCGACAATCGCGTCCTCTTCCAGTAGGTGTCCGTATTTTTCAAAAGTTCTGCTGAATACAGTCAGTTCCACTGTTCCGTTAAAATCCTCGAGTATGGCAAAGGCCATCCTGTCTCCCTTTCGGGTGATGAGCGTGCGGACATTCCTGATCATGCCCATCATGGTGTAGGGTTTATCGGAGGAACTGCGTTCGATTTTACTGATGTCGAGGTTTACGGTTTTTTCCCAGGCGCTGCGGAACGAGTCCAGCGGATGACCCGAGACATAGAAGCCCAGATGCTCTTTCTCCAACCGGAGGAGTTCCGCATCCGACCAGCCGTCCACCTCTTCCCAGCTCAAGTCGGCCTGAACCTCTTCGGCAGCATCCATGAAAAGGGAGGTTTGACCCACGGCTTCATCTTCTTTCTTTTTCACTGCGGATTCGAGTACCGCCTCCAGATTGTGAAGGAGGGTGGCTCTGTTGCGGGATTCTATCGAATCGAACAAGCCGGCCTGTATGCTCGTTTCCAGCACTTTCTTGTTGAAGGCTTTCAGATCGGTCCTCTCCAGGAAATTCGGAAAGTCTTCAAAGAATCCTTTTTCTTCTCTGGCGGTGATAACGGCTTCCGCGGCGGCCTGTCCCATGCCCTTGATGCCCATCAGCCCGTAGACCACCTTTCCGTCGGAAACGGTGAATTCCTTGTCCGACAGGTTGATGTCCGGCGGTAGAATCTCGATTCCCTCGGCACGGGTGAAGCTCAGATAGTTACGTAGAGTATCGGTGGAGTTGATTTCGTTGGTGAGGTTGGCCGCCCAGAACTCGGCGGTGTAATTGGCTTTGCAGTAGGCGGTTTTATAGGCCACGACGGAGTACGCCGCGGCGTGGGATTTATTGAAGCCATAGCCGGCAAAAGGTTTAAGCATCTCGAAGATATCTTTGGCGAGTTTCTTCGGGTAGCCTTTCGACTCAGCCCCTTCGATAAACTCCACCTCCATCTTTGCCATTTCTTTTTCTTTTTTCTTACCCATGGCACGGCGCAGAATATCCGCCTTGCCCAGGCTGAAACCGCCGATGATCTGAGCCACCTTCATCACCTGTTCCTGATAAACAATGACTCCGTAAGTGGGTTTGAGAACTTCTTCCAGATCGGGATGAGGATAAGTGATCTTCTGACGTCCGTTCTTGGATTCGACAAACTGAGGGATGAATTGCATCGGACCGGGGCGATAAAGGGCGTTCAAGGCAATGAGATCCTCTATGCTTGCGGGTTTGGCGTCCCTTAGAATCTTTTGCATTCCCTGGCTTTCAAATTGAAAGACCGCCTCGCTGCGTCCTTCGCCCAACATGGTGAATGTGGCGGCATCATCCTCCGGGATGCTTTCCAGATCGAAATCCGGCGTGTGTTTCTGAATCAGCCGTTCGCAGTTTTTCAGCAGTGTCAGGGTTTTGAGTCCCAGGAAATCCATCTTCACCAGACCGCAGGGTTCGATGATATCCATGGTGAACGCCGTGACGATATCACCGGATTTCTGATCCTTGATCAGCGGGACATAATCGGTGAGTACCGATCGTCCTATCACCTTGCCGCAGGCATGGGTGGAGACATGTCTGTTCATTCCCTCGAGCACCGACGCTACGTCAAACAGGTCCTTATATGCCCCGCCGCGTTCATAAAAGGCCTTGAGCTGGGGTTCCACTTCCAGAGCCACTTTGACGTTGATTTTTCGTCCGTCGGGTGTTTTACCCTCGGGAACGATCTTGGTGATGGCATTGGACTCGCTGAACGGGATGTCCAGAACCCGAGCAACATCCTTGAGAACCGCCTTAGTTTTCAAGGTACCGAAAGTACAGATTCCCGCCACATTGTCATGGCCGTATTTCTCATGAACGTATTCAATCACCTCGTTGCGCCGTTCGAAGCAGAAGTCGACATCGAAGTCCGGCATGCTGACACGCTCGGGATTGAGAAAGCGCTCGAAGAGAAGGTCGTACTTCAGAGGATCGATGTCGGTGATTTTTAGCGCATAGGCGACAATACTGCCGGCACCCGAGCCCCGTCCCGGGCCGACGGGGATGTCGTGGCGGCGGGCCCAGTCGATAAAATCCCACACAATCAGGAAATAGCCGGAGAAACCCATGTCGAAAAGGACTTTCAGTTCAAAATCCGCCCGATCCCGAATAGCCGACCATTCGTCGCCCTTCTGTGAAAAGGCCGCTGAATATCGTTCTTTCAATCCTTCTTCGGTCAGGTGTATCAAATACACTTCCGGATCGGCAAACTGCTCGGGAATCTCATAATGAGGGAGCAGGGGACCGGGTTGGGGGATGGTTAAATCACATCGTTCGGCGAGTTTGACCGTGTTCTCAAGTGCATCGAGGAAGTCGGGAAACAGTGCCTTCATCTCGTCTTCAGTCTTGAAATAGAACTCGGGATTTTCGGTTTTCAGACGTTTCCCATCGGTCTGTTTCTTACCGGTGGAGATGCAGATAAGTATGTCATGGGCATTGGCATGGTCTTTTTCGAGAAAATGAACATCGTTTGTGGCGATGATGGGTATACCCGTTTCATCGTGGAGTCGGCGCATACCCTTTCGAACCGTTTCTTCTTCGGGTATACCGTGATTCATCACTTCCAGATAGAAGTTCTCTTCGCCGAAGAGGTCCCGATAATAGAGAGCCTTCTCTTTTGCTTTCTCCCAATCGCCTTTGAGAATGGCTTGGGGGATTTCTCCTCCCAGGCAGGCCGCCGATGCCATGAGTCCTTCGTGATGCTTCTCCAGCAGCTCATCGTCGATTCTCGGTTTGTAATAGAACCCTTCCAAATACCCCTTGGACGTCAGAATCATCAAATTCCGATAACCGGTCTCATTCCTGGCGTAGAGCACCATATGGTAGCTTTTCGGACCGCTTGTGGGCTTCACGAAGCGACTGCCGGCCGCAACGTACACTTCCGCTCCGATGATGGGATTCAAGCCCGCCGCGTGGCACGCCTGTTCGAATCTCAATGCACCGAAAAGGTTTCCGTGGTCGGTGAGGGCAATATGCTTCATTCCCTGCTCGAGAGATTTCTTAACGTAATCGTCGATTCGGCATGCACCGTCGAGTAGAGAGAAATCAGAATGATTATGAAGATGAACAAATCCGCTCATAGGTCCCCTCCCCAGGGTCGCGTCATTCCATTGTAAAACCGACGCAGGATTCTGTCACGACGGGTTCATGAACCGGCTCGAATCATGAATCCTCTGGCCAGGCCCATGGCGGCTTTTCTTTCATATTCCCGATCCGACCACGGTTCCGTCAGTAAGCGGATCGCTTCGACCATGCCGTCCAGATCCTTTTTGGAGAGGGGCAGCGGTTTACCGGCCATCCCGACTTCCATCTCTCTGTCTCGAAGGATGTGTCCGAGCCCGTCGGAGAGCGCCATTCGCCATTCCGAGAGCATTCCTTTGTCGAGACGAGCCAGAGCGGAAAATATTAAAACCCGTCCCGGTTTCGATTCGGGAAAAATCTTTTTCACGGCGCCGAAGTTCCATGGCTCGTTGGGAATGCTGATTCGTGTAATCAATTCTCCTTTTCGGAGTCCCTCGTCGCTGGCGAGTAGACTGACCGGAATCTTTCGAGTTGCTGCCGTGGGTTTTCTGCGGCCCCGGCGTTCCCTCAAATAGCGGGTTTCTATTCTGGAATCAAGTATCTGGAGCAGCGGGGCCAGATCCCCGACAATTCCTTTGCGGCCCAGATGCCCGCCCAGAGTGGCTCGGCATCTGAGGGGGCGGGTGCCGATTCCGGACAGGGCTTCAGAGAGTCCTGTCGGCAATGCACTTCGTCCGATGGAGGTTAGACGGTCCAAAGTTATCATCGAGCCGAGCTCCAGGCCGTGTTCGGACCGGGACGCTCGAACCAGTTCTTCGACGAAACCAAGAGCGATGACCGTTCGAGGCAAATCAATCATATCCCTGGATTTTGAATCCCCGGCCAAATGAGTACCGCCGGCCCAAAAGACGAAATCGGGCTGGTCGTTTGCCAGGTCCAATGCCTCGGATACGGTTCGCGGGAAAAAAACTCTGGGAGAGGTATGCTTTTCAGCCATGAAGGCGCCTTTCTCTGATTCTCGACGCCCTGAGTATGCCGTCCAGGACCCGCCTGATTGAGCAGCATTCACATTTGACCGATTCCGCCGCTTCCCTGGCCTGATCGGATGTGGGTCTCAGTGTTCTTCTGAGCAGGGACTCGACGGCCAGGGCCCGGGCCGGAGCGCATAAGGTACAAAGCACGGCGTTGGCACCCTTAAAACCGGCGGTGATATCGGCGAACCCTTTAAGGGTCGAGAGACCTTCCATAGTCCAGATATCACGGAAACGTAATTCGAACGCCGGCAGCATGCATGAGAGAATCGGTTGGTCATCCACCATAATTAAACAGCTGCCGCAAAGAGCGTCGGAACACCCGATATGCAAAGATTTCATTTGAAAGTCTTCTCTCAGGAAATCGACGGCCTTCCGGTGGGGAGGCGTATCGGATTCGACGGGCTGGCCGTTGAGGAAGAAAGAGATAATCATTCTGTGCCTCCGACGAATTTTATATCGCTGGGAGAGACCGGTATTCTGGAGATATCAAACCCGGAAGCCTGTCTCACCGCCTGGAGAAATGCCGCGGGCAAAACCAGCCAGGGCAATGTGGAAACATCTTTGGATTGAGTGCGTTTTTCGGCGGGATGAAAATCGATGTCCATGAGCGGTGTGCTTCTATATCCGTTATTTCCGAGACACCAGCGCATGGCGTTCTCGGCGGATGATTCCACCGACGATCTGGCGATGGCGGGAAGTAATAGGTTCCCTCCATCCAATACCAGCCAGATTTGCGTCGGCCGTACGATCCGCGTTCGATTCGAAATTGTCAATTCGACTATCCCGACTCCCCAGCTTGTGCTGTCGAAGGGAACACCGTCAATCTCTTCGGGATTCCAGGAACGGCTCGCACTTCTCCTTCTCGTACGTGTGGCGGTGATGGGCAGAGCATCTCTGAATCGTCTTTTAGCCAGATCGTTGAATGCCTGTTCCAATAATTTGGAATAGATCGAGACATGGCGTCCCAGGATTGACGGTCCGGGGTCTTGAGCTCCTCCGGCGAGCTCTCCGGCGAATTTGACGTCCTTCGGCTCCACTCCCAGAATTTCTACGGCGGTTTGTGTCCACTTGCGTACCAACGCGCCGCCTATCATGGAACCGGGAAGACCAACCAGGACCTGACCGGCTTTATCCATGGTCACCTCGATGCCGGCTGAGCTCATTTCTTTGGGAGATCCTTGGAAGCCGTTTCCAAACCAGGCGCAGCTGATGCCGATTCCTCTGTAATCCTCGGGCTGCCGGCTCATTGAGGCTCTGGCCAGACGCGTCTGTTCAAACGCCGCGTTCTTCCTTTCGAAATCGGATATGTCCAGTGCTCGCTCCAGCAAACGCTGCATGGGAAAATCGTTGGGCTGGCTCAATCCCGGACCTATGGCCTGTCCCTTAGCCGGAAAGGAGACGCGGCGCCAGCTCCCCGGCGGTATCAGGCTGTGTTCCGCCACCCGGGATGCCATACTTTCTCCGGCCAGGAATCCCAGTTCAAAACCGGCGGCCGGTCCGAATCCTGTCGGGCCGCCTTCTTTGTATGACGTGCGGCACCGCACGACATAATTTCGGCATGGATAAAAACTGAAAAGGCCCATTACGACACGCTCAAGGTAGAGGGATTCCAAGGGAAACAGAGAACCCGCTTCGATGGACACATCGGCTTCCAATCCTATAATTCGGCCTTCGGAATCCACCGCCGCACGCATCTGTATGTGGGCTCCCGGCGCATCCGCACCGTGAAACGGCAATTCCTGAGGGTCGAAAACGATACGAACCGACTTTTTTGCCTTCCAAGCCAGAAGCGCGGCTCGTGAGGCATCCACCGCCGATTGCCATATTCGTGTTTTCGTTCCTGAAATCCTCGGATAGGGCCGGACGAGAATTTTTTCACGAGGAATTTTTAGAGTTTTGGATACGCTGCGACGGATGGATCCCGGCCAATTGGTGACGGCATGAATGACATATGTCGCACCGTCTTTCAGACAAGTGACATTCTCAGGATAGTTCTGCATTCTCATCGGCGGAACTTCGACGATGTCCTCCACCACCTGAAATGCTTTAGAAAAAGCCTGGTTGATTGACCCCTTGATGTACTCCTTTTCGGTATAGGGAATCTCTACGGCTCTTTTCAGGGGGTGGGTGGACAACTCAATCCTGGTCAGCCATTCGTCCAGAACCTCAGGATCGGGTCCGGCCGCCGCAAGAATCGGCTGACCTGTCCATAGGATATTGCGGCCCACAAGGACCGGAAATGATTCACCGCCGAAGAAGACACGTTTCCCGCCGGGAATGTCCTTATTCAAAACGGAGACAACGCCCCGAGGCGGGTCGGGAACGTTCATCGATGCAATACGACAGTTTCCTTCGGTGGAACGCAGATACCGACCCGTTAAGGTTTTCTTCCCTCCGGCGTCTTCGGGAAATCGGCTGCGTCCCGAGAGTTTTTCGGCCAAAGTGCGTTCTTCATCCACGGAGACTCTCCCTGACAGTCCGTATCACCCGGTCCTGGTCCCGGCGCTTCATTCCCGGCCAAAGGGGCAGCGACAGGATTCGATCCGCCAGATTCTCAGCGACGGGGAAATCCGCCGGATTGAGTTTATAGCGATTCTTCCAGTATTCCATTCTGTGCAGAGGGATGAAATGAACCGAACTTCCGATGCCCTTATCATAAAGCATATCGGCGCTGCGGTTCCGCATCTCTTTGTCGGGCAAACGGATGATGAAGAGATGCCAGGCGTGGTCGGGTCCGCCCACAGGCAGTTCCAAGCCGTCAAGTCCGCCCAGCGCGTCGATATACCTGTGAGCCAATTTCACTCGCAGCTCATGAAGATGATCGGCCCGGGACAGCTGAACCCGGCCGACAGCCGCCGCCAGGTCGGTCATGTTGTACTTGAAACCGGGTGCGATGACGTCGTATTCCCAAGATCGTCTGGCGGCGCCGGCGCTGTAGCGGTTCCACACGGCTTTATCGATTCCATGCAGCCTCATCAACCGCATCCGCTCGGCATAGACGGCATTCCGGGTTACCACCATTCCACCTTCCCCGGTGGTGATGGTTTTTGTCGCATAGAACGAGAACACACCGATATCACCCAGAGTGCCGGCGCTGCCCATATCCGTTCTGGAGGGGAAGGCATGGGCGGCATCTTCAATCACGGCGGTTTCTGAGCCGGCCAGCACACCGTTAATGGACTCCATGTCGCAGACCTTGCCGGCCAGATGAACAGGTATGACGGCTTTGATGCGGCGGCCGTTCCGCTTCGCGTTATGACATGCCGAATCGAGAGCCCTCGGATCCATGTTCCCGCTTTCAGATTCCGAATCCACAAATACCGGATCGGCCCCCAGGTAGCGAACCACTTCAGCCGTCGCCGTGAAGGTGAGGGAAGGGACCGCCACAAGATCCCCGGGACCCACACCCACCGCTTCCAGTGCCAGATGCAGGCCCGAAGTTGCGGAATTCACACATAAGGCCCGAAGGTCATCTACTTGGAGAAATGACGCGAATTCATCTTCAAAAGCCAAGGCTTCCGGTCCGGTGGTGAGCCAACCGCTTCTGAGCACCCTGGCCGCGGCGGCGATTTCTCTGCGTCCCAGAAGGGGTTTGAAGAAAGGCAGCGCTTTAGTATTCGGGTTCATTATCAGGGCCTTCCACAGACGGGAAATGCCGGCCGATCAGACTTCTGAGGGCATGGCGGTTCCGAAAGAGTTCAGGACGTTCGGAATCCAGCATCGCGATGGGTTTGATTCCCCGGAGAATGTCCGATAAGACTTCGCCGTCGTCACTCGGAAAACAGACTTTGACGATTCGGGGATGCTCGGTTTCCACAGGATTCTCATCCCCGGACCAAAGGCGTTCCGCTTTTTTCTCACCGGGTCTCATCCCGATAAATGTGATGGGGATGCTTTCCTCATCGTATCCGTAGAAACGGATCATCTGTCTGGCAAAATCGACTATACGAACCGGGTCGCCCATATCCAGGAGATACAGCCCGCCGTCCTTCACCAATCCCGCGGTCTTGAGAACCAGGCTCACCGCTTCGGGAATCGTCATAAACCAGCGTCGGGCATCCGGGTGGGTGACGGTCACCGGTCCGCCGTTGAATATCTGCTCTTTAAAAAGGGGCATGATGCTTCCCCGGGATCCCAGGACATTTCCGAAACGGACAACCATGAAATCCCGACCGCTTTTACGCTGGGTCAATACGAGCATCTCAGCGATTCTTTTACTCGCTCCATAGATGCTGGTGGGATCCACCGCCTTGTCCGTGGAAATGAGAACGAATCGTTCCGCGTCCGCGGCGACGGCGCCGCCAATCAGATTGTGCGTGCCCAGTACATTGTTTTTCACGGCTTCAACAGGATTGAGTTCCATCATGGGTACGTGTTTATGGGCTGCCCCATGAAATATGACGTCGGCCTTGAGGCGTTTGAGCAGGAAATGGACGTAGTCCCGGTCCTGGAGCTCACCGATGATGGGTATAATGATGGCTTTTTCTCCGACACCGGCATCCTGGAGACGCCGGAGTTCCCGTTCTATTCTCCAGATACTGTTCTCACCATGGCCCAGGAGATACAGGCGCTCGGCACCGCCATGAAGCAGCTGACGGGAGAGTTCGCTGCCGATACTCCCCCCCGCGCCGGTCACCAAAACTCTTTTGCCCCGGACATAAGAAAGACTTTCCTTCAGATCGATGAGAACCGGTTCGCGGCCCAGAAGATCCTGAGGATCCATGTCTCTGGCCTGCACAAAATGGGGATCTGCGCTGACAATCTGACTGACCGAAGGGAGGATGCGTATTCGGGTAAAATCCGCTCGCCTTAAGGCTTCATAAACAAGATTGAGTTGTTTTCTGGAGGCCGACGGCAAAGCAATCAGTGCTTCGGCATCATGTCCGCGGTCCAAGATCCCCGCACATGCGTTAATGGGACCCAAAACGGGCAAACCGTCGACGAGTGTTCCAATTTTTTCCCTGTCATCGTCAAGAAAAGCTACGACATGGCCTACGACGCCGTTGTCCGTGATTTCTCTGGCGATGGCCCGGCCGAACTGTCCGGCGCCGACGATGTAGATACGGTTGCCTTTGGCCATACCCGAAAATGTAGCATCGAATCGATGCGTGGGGAAGCGGGAATACCTTATCCTCAGTTCCTGAATCCATCTTCCGATATCAAGAGTGTATGAATAAAGGCTTTTTCAAGTTGACCTGCATAATCGTATTCCTTGTCGTTTCAACCGGTTTGCCGGCCTTCACGTTCCTGGTGGACACCAGGGATTCGATGCCTCTGGAAGACATGGGAATTGACCGGAGAATCCATGTGGTTTCCGCGGAATCGGGAATCATGGACACTCTCTTCGACGAAGGGCATATTTTTTTCAACATTTACAGTGTTCCCGACGATGAGGGAAATCTCCCTTCCTGGGAATCCACTGTGACTCACGCAAATGATGTCGGTGCGAACTACCTTCTGAAGCTCACACCCGATGACAACGGTCTTTCATGGGAATTCTACATCGTCCGGGGTACGCGGATGCTGGACGAGGGCTACGCCGAAATCTCAACAGTCAATTCCGATTTGAAGCCGGTTGATCGCTGGACGGCTCTAGGTGAGTCTGTGGCCGACCAAATGATGGAGTCTATTCGGTGATTCCTAACTTGCCGGGACGACTCGGCCGATGAGTAGAATGTGGGCTTTCCGACTTCGGATGCCCATGTTTTGAGGAGATGTCCGTCATGAAGAGAATTCTGGGCACCATCGCAATGTGCCTCTTGGTTGGTACACTATCCGCCCAGTCCGTTTGGACAGGGAATGCGGCAGTGGGCACAAGCGGCGACTTCCCCGGTGAGTCCGCCGTTCTGAGGGCCGCATCAAATTCCTTTCCTTCAGGCACGGAGCTGAGAGTCACCAATCCCCGAGGCGGACAGAGTGTTGAGGTGACAATTACCGGACGGCTGGAGACTCCCGGGGTCTTCATTCTGATAGAGCGGGCCGCAGCGACAGCCATCGATTTGCCGACCGACCATGTCCTTCCTGTTCGTGTGACACCGCTGAAAGCCGAAAGGGCTCTGAGCCCGACGGCGGCGGTCAGAGAATCTGATCCTCTCAGTGATGATTCCGACTACAACCCGGCCGTGACACTCAATGACGATATCGGAGAAGTCAGAACGGCTCTGGCTCCGGTACCGGCCCCTGAAACTTTGGAATCGGTGGAAGAGCCTCCGATCCTCGTCGTTCCGGAAACAGTCACACCGCCCGAAGAGCTCGAAGAGCCCGAAGAGCCCGAAGCCATTGAGGAGCCTGTCGATACGGAAACCATCTTTGTCTACGACATTTCCACCGATGACGAACCGGAGGAGCCCGAAACGCTGGAGTCAGAGCCAATCGTCGATTTGGAAGAGCCTTCTGAGCCCCCCATCGAGACCCCCGACGAACCGTCGGAGGACGACCGGGTGGTCTATTTCTTGACTCCCTCGGACCTCAAACCTCCTCCTGCTGCTGAGGGAACCGTTCCTCCGGCAGCATTGAAAGACGATAAGGTTGTCAAAGAGTCTGTTCCGGATCAGCCGACCCCGCCTGCTGCAGCTCGCGTCGAGACGAGTGTGCCCGTGGATCTCTCCACATCCCTCACCATGATGCCGCCGGATGATACAAGGCCGTATATACAGATCGGCGCGTACAGAAATCAGGCCGTTCTCGAGAATACGGCCGGTCGGTTGATGAGGGACGCACCCGAATATCCCCTGAGCTATACCGTCGACACCAATGCGGCGACTCCGGTGTACAAACTGCTCATCGGCCCCCTCCGGCCGGCTGAAAAAGGTGTTGTACTGGAGAATGCCCGATCAACGGTATTTCCCGACGCATTCCTGTTGCCGAAATGATCTCCGACGATTCAGGTTTAGCCGCCGCGGCGGAACTGCTCCGGGATTCGGGATGGGGTGTCATCTCTCCCGAGCAATATCTCAAGGACATGGATGAAGAATTTCTAAACTTATGGAATCATGTCCGGCCCTATACGCTCATTTCTCCCGAACGGGGTTGGGCTTTCGCCGAAGCGATACGTCACGTTTGTCGAAGAAACATACCGGGTGATATCGTCGAATGCGGTGTTTACAAGGGCGGGGCATGTTTGCTGGCCTCGCATATCCTTGCATCGGAATCCGATTCAGGCCCTAGAAATATCTGGTTGTATGACACATTCACCGGAATGGTGGAGCCGGGAGATAACGACCGGATTGCATCCAATGGTCAATCTCTGAAAGACAGACATCCCGAAGGATGGTGGGCGGCCGGGGTGGATGAAGTGAGAAAAAATCTGGAATCATCACCTCTCGATAAGGGCCGTTTCCGATTTGTGCCCGGGCGTGTGGAAGAAACACTTCTCAATGAGGTTCCCGATAAAATCTCCGTTCTGCGTCTGGACACCGATTGGTTCGAATCCACAATGATGGAATTGAACGTGCTCTATCCCAGACTTTCAGCGGGAGGTGTTCTGATTATTGATGACTACGGGCATTTCACAGGAGCGAGAAAAGCGGTGGACGATTTTTTCAAAAATCAAGGGAAACCTGTCCTGCTGCACCGCAGTGATTATACCGGTCGAGTGATCGTCAAGGACTAAAAACCCGGCGATGTCGATATTCCAGTATCAGTTTAATAAATCTTGGATTTATCAGGGGGTTTTCTGGAGTTCTGAATGACCGTTTTCCGGTTTGATCCAGTAAATTCGACAGTTCCTGTTCCAGTCCTAGAAAAACGGACATTTCACCCCGGATCGTCAAATGCGTCGTGGATCGTTTCATCTCCCGGCGGCGCTCCGCTTTCGACAACCCGCCGGTATAGATTTCAAATTCCACTGACCAATATCCGGAGTCATCGCTCATGTCACTCACCCTAATGAGAACACCGGAGTCCAGGGAGGCCATCTCCACGGTGCTTAAATCAACGGGAACGGATGAATTTACCGGTCGGCAGGACCCATCATCGTCACACCGAAAACTCACACATCGGATGGCGACTCCCTTTTGTTCCGCCTCGGCCAGATCCATGCAGAATCCGGGATCGGTATGGGGATTCGGAGAAAAACGTTCGGCATCCGGATTCATGATCGTGAATAATACTTCGCTGCGGTCCGGCACAATCACTGAGGCGAGTTCGGATAGATGCCGTCGTGCCCGGAGCGAAGGTGCATCAGGAAATAATGCCCGGCCGTGTTCCACTAATGTACATGCTTTCACTTCAACCCATATTGTCTCCGAAGGGCCGCTGAGCCGCAGATCAATTCGAGAGTTTCCAAGACTCTTTTCGGTTTCAACAGAATATCCGGGATGAAAATCCTTCATCACCGTTTCGGCGGCCAATTTGCTGGATCTTGTGGATATCAGGGGAATCCAACGGCTCTCATACCGGGCGGCCGCTAAGGTCCACTCGGTCTTTCTGTTTGTATTTCCGGAATTCTCCAGTATCAGAGTGCGGCCGGGAATTAGAATTTCTCTGAGTCTTCCCGGATTCGGACAATGCGCCGTGAGAATCTTCCCCTCCGACTCCGCATGTATGACAAACCTGTTGGGTCGATCGACAAACCGGGCGATCCGGTCGGGAGAAAACAGGCGGAAACTCATTTGAGAAACCTATCGAACCCAATCCTTAAACATTTCGATGACAGCTTTGTCGTCCCATTCCAACGCTCCCACCGCCAAGGCGGCGGCGTTTCCGTTTCGGTCTATCAAAACGGTTGTTGGAAGCCCGTTGACGCCCATGGCCCTGGCCGCCTCCGCCTGTTCATCAAGATAGACTGGGAAATCGACCTCATATTCTTCGAGAAATGCGCGAACCAAAGCCGGAGGTTCCTGAACATTAATCGGTATCATGATGAAATCCCCTCCCTTGAGTTCTTCCGCCAAACGTCCCATTGACGGCATCTCCGCTCGGCACGGAGGACACCAGCTGGCCCAGAAGTTCAACAGAACAACCGATCCGCGATAATCCTCCAGTGAGACGTGTGTGCCGTCCAATTCTGTAAAACTGATGTTCGGAACTTCTCTGTCACCGGGCATGGACTGCATACCCAACTCTTTCAGGGTATCGATACTTGGTGGTTTGGCTGCGGTGCAGGACGCGAAAACAAAGACAATCAACAGTCCGGAGATCAGAAAACTGTTCCGTAAGAAAGATGCCATTTCAGACTCCTTTGTGGGAATTATCGGTTTATTAACGGGAGCATTGCCAGTAAGTCGTACACGGCATGAGACACGATCAGTATGATAATATTCTTTCGCCTGAGGAACACTGCTCCATAGAGAACTCCAATCAGTGCCGCGAACACGATGCCGGTCAAACCCTGCCAGGCATGTGCCAAAGAGAACAATAGACACGAAACAACCAGTGCCCAATGAGAAGGGACACCGAGTCGGGGCATTTCGGTGAGAAGCCACGATCGGAAATAACCTTCTTCCACAACGGCTATGATCAGAGCCAGCAGCGTCAGCAAGGGCCAGGCCCCGATGGAGTAATCAACGGGTGAACTCTTCATGGAGAACACCATACCCAGGATAAGAGTGAGCATGACCAAGATGGGAATCAATAACCAATCGATTGGACGCGGTGTTTTCCAGCCCCGCTGCTTTTTTTCCATCGAACTGGAGCTGAGATTGAGGAATAAAACAATGAAGAATACTGGAAGTCGGAATATAATCGTCATTAACAGTGCTTTTGTTTCTGTCTCGGCTGATGCGACAGGGACGAATATCGCTGCATAAATGAGAATCGACAGGATCAAAGACACGCTTTGGCCTTTCATGGCACGATTTTAGTCATCCTGCGACGATAATGGAATTATCTATGTGGATTATCGCACTGATCATACTTCTCGCGGCGTTCTTCTTTATCGTCACCAAACCGGGACAGCTGCATCCCCCGAGCATCCACGGACATGGCAGAGTCGAGTTCTATTCCAAGGGTATGGATGCCGGTTTTTCTTTGTCCGAAATCAATCTTCTCTGGCATGCGTCCCGTCGTGCGGAGTTGGAGAATCCGCCGATGATTTTCGGTTCGGTTGAGGAGCTGGATAAAGCCATCAACCAGATTGCGGGAGCAAAAAAATTTTCCGAACGCAAAGGCAGCGATCCGGAAACTTATATGCTCAAAAAGCTCTTCGACTATCGAAAAAAAGTCGAAATGAGCCGACCGAAATATCGATCGGGACTGAAAAGCACCAGAGACATAGCGGTCGGCCAGAGACTCACCATCCGCTCGGACGGAGTCGGGATATATTCCTCGAAGGTTGTGGCGAACGATCAGGCGTACATGACGATTACCATTCCGATCGGCGATCCGCTGCCCGCCGGGTTCAGTTGGCGTCAAGTGAAGCTGAATGTCTATTTCTGGCGCAAAGAGGATGCCGGTTATTTTTTTCAAACTCGCCTGATCGATAAATTTTACGATCGGCGAAATCTTCATTTCCGCGTATACCACAGCGACAATATCCTCCGAAGCCAGAAGAGGCGATCGGTCAGAGCTCCGGCACGCATCTCAGCGAGACTCTATCCTCTGAAGGGCCTGGAAGAGGCCAATCAGTGGATCGAATCCAATCCCGGTCTTAGCTGTCTCATCTCCGATATTTCAGAGGACGGAGCAGCCTTGAGGATCGGGGGTCGAGGCCGTAAAAATCAGCCCTTCAAACTGCAGTTCAAAATTCGCAATGAAATCGTTATCGTTTCCGGTGTTGTCAAACGAGTCCAGTATAAACCGAAGGAGGATGAATCCACGCTCCATGTGGAATTCCTTCCGCCTCCGGAGAATACCAGGATGATCTTACTATCTTACGTCTTCGATATTGATCGCAGCAGAACCGAAGGAAACCTGAAAGAGAATCAGGATGCTCTCAGCGTCATTTCCGGCATCACACCGGGCGATGAGGATGATGAAGAGCCCACTGAAGTGATACCCGAAGATGAGGATGCCGAAGATGCCGAAGAGGTTGCCGAACTCGAAGAAGTGCCGGATGATGAGACGGGTTGACCTTTACAATCTGATCTTACGTCATTAGGTTTTAATCAGTTTGTTCTGTCCCAGAGGTAATTAATGAAACGAACATTTTTCTCTTTGAGCATGATGGTCGTGCTCTTATCTTTGTATTCGTGTTCAACGTCAACGGAGACGCCGATCGATGCGGTCGACACCGATGCCCGGGTTGATCAGGTCTCTGAAGTCGAGCCCGAACCGATCATCTTGTGGAAACCGGCGCTGGAAATCTTCTCCTACATCGACGGTACGGTGGATAGAAGAATCGAGTATGAATACGACGATACCGGCAGAATCCTGAAATCGCTGGAAAGCGACGGACGGGGAAATATCGTTGAAATCAGAGAGTACGATTACGATGGAGAGAACCTGATCGGCCGTCGAAACTTCGATGAGGGAGGACTGGTCTCCCGGACGGAATTTGTCCTGAACTCCCAGGGTCTTGCTGTGAAAGAAATTAATCGTGATGCCGAAGAACAAATCCGATCTATGATTTCCTATGAGTATGACAACGGAAAAATAGTGAGAAGCGTGGCCCTGAATGCCTCTGAGGTGCCGCAGCTGCAGTCGGACTATTCATACGAAGGCAAGATGCTCTCTTCCGTGGAGTACTCGCTGCCCGGCGGGAACCTCGAAGCCCGGTTTGAACGCACCTTTCAGAACACTCGAGTCATTGAAGAAAAGACTTATTTACCCGACGGTTCCGTCGAGACAGGCAAGAGATTCGAATATGACGGAAATTTTCTGATCGGGGAGATTTACTTTTCAGGAAATTCAAAATCAAAATCCGTGGATTTCCAACTTGATGACCAGGGCAATATTGTGCGTGAAACATGGCGCAACCGGAACGACCGAATTTTTGAGGTTGTCGATCGTACATGGCTCAGCTTCGAAATAGACGGCTAAGGAGAGATGGAAATGAAAAAAATCATCACACTCGCCGGTTTTTCGGTTCTCCTGACATTGTCCGCCTTTTCGGAGGAATCCGGTGAAACCTGGTCGCGGACATACAGGCGAGTCACCGATCTTGAACAGAAGTTTGCAATCATGCAGAACATCGCCCCCTTGGATGACAAGTCATTGGAGCCATTCCTGACATCATCCCTTGAGGATTTGGTCTATGGTGATCTATCGCAGTACCGTCGAACCCCCACAACTTATGACGATTGGGAAGCCCTGACTCGGCTCATTGTGAAAGAATTGGGAGACGTCAAGGCTCAGGGAGCATCAACGGCGATCTGGGATGTGGTGAGAACCGCGGAGGTCCCGCTTCTGAAAGCCGAGGCACTGATCGCTCTCGGGCAGATTCGGGCCGTGGAGTACGTATCCGAGATCGCAACGATTCTACGGAATCTCAACTTCAATACACGGCAGGAAAATCAGGCTGCGGAGATTGAAGCATACGGAGCCGTGACGGCGCTGGACAAGATGAAAGATCCGGCCGGTCTGGAACCGCTCTTTTACGCCGCGATCGGCTGGTATTCCGATCGAGTCACTTCCTACGCCGAAGAGGCGGTTCTAGGTCTTTCCGACGATCCCGCTTCGATGCTGATACCGGTTTTGACGGATGCTGCGGATTATGCCGAGAAGCGTCAGGCTTTTGCCTTGGCGATGAACAGTGACTCCCCCCCGGAGAGCAAGACTAATGCGGCCGTTGTCGCCCTGAAAGAAGGACTGAAATACGCGGAAACCGATCCCACCCGTATCCGTCAGCTGGCCAATTTACGATCCGATGCCATCACGGTCCTGATTTCAATGAATGCTTCTCATTCCGAATCTCCCGCCTTGCTGGATCAAGCCATCGATGAAGGCGAGATTGATGAAGGACTCATTGCGATTCAGGCTCTTGGAATCGACGGCAGCCGGGCTGCTGCGGAAATACTTGCCCGGCGGCTGAGTGAGTTTAATGAACGGCAGGAAGCGGGACTGGCAATCAACCAGGATGAACTCCTGTTTGTGAGACAGCTGATTTTTGCATTGGGAGAAGCGGGTGATGAAGTCGGACTGCAGCCCCTGACCGAGATGGCCTATGTCGGCTACACTCCGGCTTTGGTTCGTCAAGCCGAAGAGGCCATGAAGAAAATCAGCCCATAGCTCAAGCAAATCACGCTTTTCGGCGGATATAATCCGCATGAAGCAGTCCTTAATAGAAAAAATGCTCCCCGTTGCTGCGGGGGGCGTTTTTTTTCTGCTGGTGGACGATGTGCTGGGAACCTCAGGCGTCGTCTGCATGGTGGCGGCCGTGATGCCGATTCTGGCGGTATCCGGATGGCTCGGATGGAAGAGACATCTTGATCGCCGAGTGTTTGGCCTGGCGCTCGGTGTCGCCCTGTTCGGTCTCTCCTCATTCACGGCGGATATCATCGACATGGCCGCGTGGTCGGGCATCTCACCAAGCAATGTCGAGATAGGTCAAATCTTTCTCACGTCGGATCCCAGCCATTTAGGCAAAGGACGATGGTATGCATACGGTCGTCTTAACTCCGTCGAGTCGTCCGAACTCCGCTGCGAGGCACACGGTCGAATCACTCTCTACGGCAGCGGCCCGCTGCCGGCCGGCGGAATGGGAATGTCTCTGGCAGTGCGCGGTACATTGAGTTTTTCAACTGATCAAACCGGTCGGACACCCCTTTTATTCTCAGCAGATTCCATCCACCAAGGCCAATGCTCCTGGGCACATCCGGCCTTTGAGGTGAGATACCGCTTGATCAGTCGAGTCACCCGGCGTCTGTCCCTCATGGACGTTGATATGGCAAACTTTTTATCCGCTCTGCTGCTGGGGCGAAAAACGGATACGGGTTCGGCATTGATGAGACGGTTCAGGGACGTCGGCTGTATGCACCTTCTAGCGCTTTCCGGATTTCACGTCGGGCTCATCGCCTTGGCTTTACGATTTCTGAGTCTTCCTCTCATCGGATACCGGGCCGCCTCATGTCTGTCGGCGATCGGAGCCGCCGTTTTTCTTATTCTGGTCGGTCCGCGCCCCTCTCTGGTGAGGGCGGTTCTGATGTATCTTCTCTGGACAACGGACACACTGCGGGGAAGAAAAACCGCCGCGTGGGCATATCTGGCCTCGGCTTTTGTGATTCAAACCGTCTTCTGCCCTTGGGTGACGAACTCGGTGTCCTTTCTGCTCAGCTATGCGGCGCTGGCCGGTTTGCTGGGGCCGGGAACGGTATGGATGAGACTCCTCCGACGGCACTTGCCGGTCGTGGTCTCGGGAGCATTCGGCGCGGGGTTGGGCGCTCAGGCGGCGACTTTGCCGATTGTGTGCACCGTTTTCGGGATTTGGCGTCCCATCGGTTTGGCTGCGGCGCCCATCTTGACGCCCCTGGTGGCATGGACTATGGCCGCGGGTTTTGGCGCCCTTGTTGCCGGAGAGACAGGTGTCACCGTAATCTTCCACAGCATTCTCAACTGTATCTACGGGGTGATGGAAGCGGTTTCCGGATTGTTATCCTGCGTACCGGGAATTGCATTACAAGGTCCTTTCCCTTGGCTTGTTGCGGCCGTGGGCATTATACTGCCCTTCATCCTGTCCTGGAGAATCCGTCACGAAAGAACTTTCCCCTTTGAACCACGACTCCCCAGCCTCAATTCGGGCATTCCTGGAAAGCCGGGATCTGGCGCCTCGGAAGAGATGGGGACAGAATTTTCTCATCAACAGAGGAGCCCGGGAGAAAATACTCAAACTCCTCGATATCCAACCCGGCCTTCATATCTGGGAAATCGGCCCCGGTCTCGGCGCCATGAGTCAGAGCATCCTGAACATCGGAGCGCATCTGACGGCCTTTGAAATAGACCCGGCCTACTGTGATTGGCTGACCGAATATCTGGGCTCCGGAGGCTTGGAACTGATTGCCGGAGATGTCACCAAAACCTGGCCGACACAGTGGGTGCATCAGAAGCCCGATCGGGTATTGGGCAATCTTCCCTACAACGCGGCATCGGCGATTATTGCCGCTTTTATCGAATCGGACCGTCTGGCGGAAAGGTGTGTTTTCACCGTCCAGGATGAGATGGGTCTTCGAATGACCGCCTCACCCGGAACAAAGGACTATTCGTCGTTTTCCGTGTTGTGTCAAACCGGCGCAAGCGTCACGGATGGAGGACGACTGTCTCCCGGATCCTTCTATCCATCGCCCCGGGTTCGATCCCGGATCATCGTCATGAAACCCGCCAGGCCATGGGGAGACATTGCCGATGCGGACCAATTCCGACTGCTGGTGCGATCCCTCTTTGCCTCTAGGCGTAAAACCCTCTCTAACAATATTATCTCGGCGTCGCGTTTAAGGGCGTTCCCCGAAATCAATATCGTCAAAGATTCGTTTTCCGCCGAAGGCATCACGCTTGACCGGCGTCCGGAAACGGTTTCGCCCGGGGAATGGGTATCGGTGTCCAACAGGATCGTCGCGTCATGATGCGTTTATGCCCGCTTTGCGGCCGATCCGGACTCGATGCATTCACAACGCGACGTGACAAAGTCCTCTACGCCAAATGCCCCTTTTGCGGATATATCAGTCGCGATCCGTCTTTCCGAATGTCCGCTCATGACGAGCAAAAACGATATCGGCTTCACGAAAATCGGCCCGATGATCCGGGATATCTGAAGTGGCTGAACAAATTCCTGAATTTCGCCTTAAAGCCGGTCCCCCGGGAGAATGGGCGCATACTGGATTTCGGCAGCGGCCCCGAACCGGTGATGGCCGAACTATTGAGGAGAAGAGGGTGGCAGGTGGACATTGAGGATGTTTTTTTTGCTCCGGACAGATGCCCGGGGCCATTTACGCTGATCACGGCCGTTGAAGTATTTGAACACCTGGCCGATCCCAAATCTGTCCTTGAGGACCTTGCCGGGAGACTGGAACCCGACGGTCGGCTCTGCATCAGCACGGAGTTCCTGCCGGCTTGCGATGATGATTTTGAAT
>JARGFR010000340.1 GCA_029210985.1 Spirochaetaceae bacterium
CATTTACTTAAATGTGATGGATTGCATGTGGACGCGCCGCTGTGGAGAGCTGGGAATCCTTGTGAGGTATGCCGATGACTTTGTAGCGATGTGCCGTCGGGAGTCTCAAGCAAAAGAGGCATTAAGGCGGATAGGTTACATCATGGAGCGTCTGGGGCTCACCTTGCATCCCGAGAAGACGAAGATGGACAATATCAGCCGGGGAAACGATGGATTCGAGTTCCTCGGATGGACGGTGCGCAAGAGGCGAAGCATACAGCGGAATCCTCATCAGGAGATTGAATCCTGTGATAAGGGGGTGGGGGAATTACTTCTCCACCGGGAACTCGGATGACAAGTTTAATCAGCTGGACAGTTATGTCTGGCGCAGGGCCACCAGATGGATGTGGCGTAAAGGGGGTCAAAGGACTTGCTTTCGCTATGAACGCTGGCCGGTCGAACGACTTTGGGAAGCAGGTTTGTATCGCCTGCAGGGTACGGTGGCTTACCCTTCGCATGCCGCACCAAGAATATCACCGGTAAGCCGTGTGCGGGAAACCCGCACGCACGGTTTGAAAGGAGGTGCTGGAAACGGGCTGTTATAGCAGTACCGCGCCAGCTATCGAC
>JARGFR010000341.1 GCA_029210985.1 Spirochaetaceae bacterium
CGCTTTTCTACCTGTTCGAAGCGCTTGTCTACCTGTTCGAAGCGTTTATCGATCTGTTCAAAACGTTTTTCCACCTGCTCAAAACGCTTCTCCATATATTCGAAACCGGTTTTCACCTGCTCCTGGAGATTTTTAAGTGACTCCTCGACACGGATGGTGCGTTCAACCAGATCGAGCTCGCGTTCACTTCGACGGCCGGTGTTCTCGCCGGAATCCGACATCCATTCCTTCAGATGAGAACGAACGTAATTTCCGATGGCTTCGAGCTGCTCTGGTCCGAGCTGCATGACGGCTTCTCCCATGTCGGGCCTCCTGCCGTCTATATCCGGTCAAAAAGCCCATGTACTTCAAATCATAGGCATTTTTTGCTTGATTCTCAACGGGCGGGCGGACCTGACCGAGACGCTGCTTTCCAAACATACGGTGGTGCGTTGGTTAGGCGGTGGTGATAAACCTAAACTCCGGCTGATTTACCCCTGAATCACCAGAGTAATAAATCCACCGGCGACAGCCAGAAA
>JARGFR010000034.1:0-1910 GCA_029210985.1 Spirochaetaceae bacterium
TTTGTTTATCAGAACGAGACGCTTCCTGTTTTTGATTATGACAACCTGCTCATGAACGCGGCAGCAGTCAATGCCAATGTTGATGTAGATCTCGCTTTTGACACGACCACTCTAGACGCAGGTTCGACAATGGGCAATGCCATGATGATGGACTTCTCGACATCCTTAGACGGCGTCGGCAGTCCTGTCTGGAATGGTGTGACATTCAGCGTCGATACCACGGGATTTTATCCCATCGACCTTTCTTCCTACGACGCTATGATTTTCAAAGCCAGGATCGACAGCAGCGTCGTAGCGGACAGCATCATTGAAAAAGTTGGTTTTGCGGTTGGATCGGAGTACGAAATTTATGCCTTGAATAAAATTACATTGAGCGCCGATAACACGTGGGAGCAGTTTATTGTGCCCATACCCGACGGATCCAAACTCACTTCCGTCACCAATCTTCTTTTCTTTACCGACAGCGCGAGCAAACCCAATAAGGTCTATATTGACGACGTCCAGTATATTGCAAAGGGTGACCTTAGTATCGACGGCATGGGTGGCCCCTTCAATTTGACGACATATACGAATACTTCTTCGACAGTTGTCCAGAGTGTCGCTGAGGGGAATACATTCGACTTGAATTCCGGTAACCCCTTCTGGATCAATTATAAATCATCAGATCCTGCCGGAACCTACAAGAATGATAGTGGAACAGACATCTACCCCGTGAATGGGAGCCTTGCCGGTTATTTCACCTGGGCATCCACCAATACCGATGTCGCGACAGTTGATAGTTACGGCGTCGTCACCGGTGTTGGAGCCGGTAGTGCCGATATCACGTCCACGTTGGACGGCGTTACATTCACTTATCCGTTTATTGTGACCGCACCTCTCCCCACAACGGCTCTTGTGGATGATTTCTCCAGCGATTCTTCAACATCCTGGACCACCGGCGGTGGTGTTGGCTGGGGTGATGCCACTTTCTCTTATTCCAGTACAGGTGGGAATCCCGGTGGAAAAGCTACGGTCGGCTGGGATACGGGCAGTAGCTTAGGCTCCGGTGTCTGGATTGATTTCGGTCCAGTGAACTGGGACGGCCATACCGGGATTAAACTGGACTATAATGCCGCATCAGCAACTGATCCCTTCCATATTGTTGTGAAGGATGGTTCAGACAAAGAACTGGCCAAGAGCCCAGCAGTTACTCCGACAACTGGAGGTTGGAACACCAAGCAATTCGCCTTTGTTGACTCCATCCAAGGCTCAGGTGTTTTATCCAGCGTAGCCAGAGTTCAGATATTCATCCCTAAAGGCACTATGACCAGTTCAATCGAGTTCGATAACATAACTGCTTACTAGTGGATCGTCAATTTGTAGAATAACTCTCCCTCTGGGAGTCCACGGGCTCTCAGAGGGGCTCACCCCGACAAACGAGGCCCAACGACCTATGATTGTGAAAAACGGCGACGGTCTGCTCCGCAGGCTCTCCCGACAGAAAGCCCTGCAGGCCATGGCTCTGCCCGGAATTATCTGGATGATCCTCTTTAACTATATTCCGATGTACGGCGTTATCATCGCCTTCAAAGAATTCCGGATCATTCACAGCATCAACAGCGCTCCGTGGGTGGGTTTGATGCATTTCCGGGAAATATTCCGGGATGCCGAGTTCTTCTCGGTCATGAAGAATACACTGGGAATCAGCGTCCTGAAACTGGCGATAGCTTTTCCACTTCCGATCATTTTTGCTTTGATGCTCAATGAGATAAGATCGAGGAACTTTAAACGGTGGGTTCAGACCATTTCCTATCTTCCGCATTTTCTTTCTTGGGTCGTACTGGGCGGCATCATGATCAATTGGTTCTCAGACAACGGCTTCATTAACGAACTGCTGATGAAGCTGCATCTGACCCGCGAACCGATTTCCT
>JARGFR010000034.1:1920-22659 GCA_029210985.1 Spirochaetaceae bacterium
CCCGAGGGTTTCTGGCTGCTTGCCGTTCTCTCGGATACCTGGAAAGAGATGGGCTGGGGGGCCATCATTTATCTGGCGGCTATTTCCGGGATTCCACCGGAGTTATACGAAGCCGCCGTCGTAGACGGAGCCAATCGGATCCAGAAGATCATTTATATCACCGTTCCATCCATCGCCGGGACCATTACGATTCTGCTGATCCTGGCGATCAGCGGTATTTTGAACACCAACTTTGACCAGATGCTTGTGTTGAATAATCCATTGAATCATGAGGCCAGCAACGTCATCGATCTCTATGTCTACAGAGTCGGGATTCGTGGTCTCCGATTCTCCTATTCGACGGCCGTGGGACTCTTCAAAGCGGTAATTGCCCTCATTCTGCTGCTGGGAGCCAATGGTTTATCAAAGAAACTGCAGAACCGGTCGCTGTTCTAGGAGACGATGATGAGAACTCTGACAAATGAAGAACTGAAAGAACGCGAACGAAAGCATGGGAAGGTGAGGCGAAGGGTTGGATTGAGGAAACGGCGACTCAATGCATTTCCCCAGATCAATGCCGTCATCATGCTCATTATCTGTTTTGTCACCATTTATCCGGTGTGGTACTCAGTGGTGATTTCATTCAATGACGGCAACGATGCTTTGATGGGGGGTATTTACTGGTGGCCAAGGATCTTCAGTCTCGAGAGCTATCGGGCGATGTTTTCTCACAACGGAATTATTCGAGCCTTCATGATCTCCATTCTAAGGACTGTGACCGGTACGGTCACTCATATCCTTTTTACGGCGATGGTCGCCTATGCCTTTCTTCAAAAGAGACTGACCGGACGCAGACTCTATATGACGATGGGCGTCATCACGATGTTCTTCAACGGCGGTCTGATCCCGACGTTTCTGTTGATCAAGAATCTGGGGTTGATCGACAATCTGCTTGTCTACATTCTGCCGACGATGTTCAATTTCTTTCACCTCATCATCTTCCAGGCATTCTTTAAGGATATACCCAAGAGTCTGGAAGAGTCGGCGATGATGGACGGGATGAATGATTTCGGTATCTTTGTCCGGATCATTCTACCCCTCTCCATGCCGGTGATGGCGACAATCGCCCTATTCCAGGGTGTCTGGCATTGGAATGATTTCTTCATGGGCGTCATTTACATCAACGAGATGGACCTCCAGCCGGTGGCGACTTACCTCTATCGGGTGATTGCTCAGAATCAATCCAGCCAGATGATGGTGAATATGCCCGCGGCTATTTCCCGGAGTGCAGTAACATCTCAGTCAATCAAGATGGCGACTATGGTGGCGGCGACATTCCCCATAGTGGTTGTTTATCCCTTCCTCCAGAAGTATTTCGTCAAGGGGTTCCTCGTGGGCTCCATTAAAGGATAAGGAGCGTTTCATGAAAACGACATTGCGTGTTATTACGGTCTTCATTTTGCTGTCCTTTGGTTTCTCAACAATCGCGGCGAACGGAGGCAAGGACGAATCGTCGCTTCCTCCGGTGCCTTCCGTACCCTTGGATCCCGATACCCCGGGCTGGACTTTGGATACCTCTCCTGTCCAATTTGACTGGTACCTCAATTTCGCCTGGTTTAGGGGTATCTGGGGGGAGGATCCGGTATCCCGATATGTCACCGAGAAGACCGGCGTGGACATCGAGTTCATTATCCCCGCGGGGAATGAAGCGGACAAACTGAATACGATGATCGCTTCAGGCAGTCTTCCCGATTTCGTCACCCTTGGTTGGTGGGAACCCCAGGTGAAGGAAATCATCGCCGGGGAAATGGCATACCCGCTGGATGTACTGGCTAAAAACTACGATCCCTACTTTTTCAAAGTTGCGGTCCCAGAACGGGTAGGCTGGTATACCCAGGACGACGGTCATATTTATTGTTACCCCAACGCTTCGTATTCTCCCAGCGACTATGACAAGTATGAGCTTACATCCTACCAGACCTTCCTTGTGCGCAAAGATATGTATGAAGCCCTGGGCAGTCCGTCTATGCGTACTCCTCAGGAATTTCTTCGAACCCTGGAGAGGGCTAAGGCGATGTTCCCTGAAGTGAATGGACAGCCGCTCATCCCTCTGGGTTTCAAGGAATTCTCCGATACCGGAAACGACGCACTGGAAAACTACCTGATGAATTTTCTTGCCATTCCCATGGAAAAGAACGGCCGATATTACGACCGTTATGCGGACCCGGAGTATAAGCGCTGGCTCAACACATTCCGGGAAGCCCAGCAGCGGGGCCTGATTGCGAACGATGTTTATCTGGATCGCCGAGCTCAGATGGAAGAGAAGATTGCTCAAGGTCGATATTTCGCTATGTTCTATCAACATACAGATATGATCGATGCTCAAGCTCTCAGGTTCAGTGAAGATCCCGACTCCATTTACATTGCCGTCGACGGACCGGCAAACTCGAATATGGACGATCCTCGCCTGGCCGGTCAGGGACTTTCCGGGTGGACAGTGACGTTTATATCAAAAAGTGTAGACGATCCCGACAGGGCGATTCGCTTTATGAGTTATATGATGAGTGAAGAAGGTCAGCGAGACCTTTACTTGGGAATCGAAGGTGTCACTTGGGAGGCCAAAGACGGTAGGGAAGGGTTCCTGCCGGAGGTGGCCGAACTCCTGAATACCGATCGGGCGGCGTTCGATAAACAGTACGGCGCATCAGTGAAATATTGGATGTTGATGGATAACCCGATGTTTGCACAATGGGAAACCGATCCGGTCACTCCATATAAAGAGCTCAGTGAGTGGACCAAATCCTACACCGAAAGCTATGCCATCTATGACAACATCGATCCCTTACCCTTCGAACCCGAAGGTATCGTTGCAGCGAAGCTTTCGAGTCTCTTTGGAAAGTATCTACCGAAACTTCTGAAGGCCGAGTCTGAATCGGAGTTCAACGCCCTATGGAATGAGCTCCAGGAGGAACGTCAGAAAATTGGTCTTGAAAAGCTCATGGCATTCAAACAGGAACGCATCAATGCGAACAAAGCGAAGCTGGGTCTTTAAGGCGGCGCTCATCGGGATTGCAGCGCTGTATGTGCCGGCGGTTCTGATTTCCTGCCGGCTGACCGGAGGGTATTCATTTAACCGTATGGTGTGGAATGACGAGTTCAACGGCAGTTCGGTGAGCTCCGCCAACTGGACCTACGACATCGGCACTGGGGCCGATAAAGGGCTGGTCGGCTGGGGCAACAACGAGCTGCAGTACTATACGGATCGCGGTGAAAATGTCCGAATAGAAGACTTCGCGGATGGAAGCCGCGGATTGGTTATCGAAGCCCGGAAGGAGAGTTCCTCAGGATCAAATTACACTTCGGCTCGACTTACTACCCAGTCTCTCCAATCCTTCACAAATGGGCGAATCGAATCCCGTATAAAGCTGCCGGAAGGGCAGGGACTCTGGCCGGCGTTCTGGATGCTGGGAAGCAACATCGATTCGGTCGGTTGGCCGGTGTGCGGAGAGATCGACATCATGGAGTATAAGGGTCAGATTACTAACCAAGTTCATGGCACTATCCATTACGGCGATCCGTACGATTATTCAGGCACGGATTACATTCTGCCGGGAAGCGGGGATTTCTCTAACGACTTCCATGTGTTTTCTCTTGAGTGGGAGCCGGGTGAAATTCGCTGGTATGTCGACGGAACGCTCTACAGCCGACAGAACAACTGGCATTCATCATTAAGCGGATCCAACGCACCGTTCGATAGGCCGTTTTTTCTCCTGTTGAATGTGGCCGTCGGTGGGAATTTCGTAGGTTCACCCGACGGGTCGACTGTTTTTCCGCAGAGTATGTATGTGGATTGGGTTCGGGTTTATCAATAGATAGACAAGAAGATACGGAATAACAGAGATAATTCAGGAGAAACTCATGATCAGTACCGCCGCCGCAGAAATCGGTACGATAGTCGATGAACGTCGCCACATCATTTATGAATACGACCGGAAAGATGCCTTCGCCAGCTTCCTTCCCGGAATCGCCGGACCGGACGGTACACCGTCTTGGTGCTTCTACACCAACCGGGGTCAGGGAGTGGCAAGTTTCGGACATAGTGACAAGCATCATCCCATACTTGAGTTCCTGCCGGCGGATCAGGCATACCAGCAGACGGCCCGACTCGGATTCAGAACATTCCTTCGGGACAGTTATGGTTGTTATCGGGAGCCCTTCGGCAACCGTGACGCCGGATGCCAAAAGGCAACCCGGATGATGATGATCGGCTTATCGGGTCTATCTCTGGTTGAGGAGGATGACAGCTTCAGGTTCGAGGTGGGATATGCAACCCTTCCCGGAGAAAAATATCCGGCATTGATCCGGTATTTGAGAATCACCAACATCTCAGATCTGACCTCACAAGCGGATATCATTGATGGACTGCCGAGGCTGACTCCCTATGGAATAGGTGACGGCATACTCAAGAGCATGAGCACGACGGCGGCGGCATGGATCGAAACCGATTTGCGATATCCTGAAGTACCGGGATTTCGTGTGAGAGCCAGTATTGGCGATACTGTGGAAGTCAAACCGGTTAACGGGTGTCACTTCATGGTTGCTGTCGCCGAACATCGCGGTGTGTCCCGAGTTCTTCACCCCATTGTTGATCCGGCATCCATATTTGGTTCCGATTTATCCTTTTCCATCCCGAACACTTTCCGGAATATTGGTCTTGATGGTGTCGTCTCTCAGAAACCTTCACTCTTCAGTCGTTTCCCGTCCGGATTTGCCCCTGTGGATACGGTTCTCGAACCGGGGGAGTACATCGATCTCTACTCCATGTACGGGTACGCTTCGTCTCCCGAAGTCATCCTTGATTTAAAAGACCAATGGTCGTCCGGAACGTGGTTTCGTGAAAAGATCACTCAATATGAGCATCATGTCGCCGAGACGGTCTGTCCCTTTGTAATGTCGACGGCCTGGCCGAATCTTGATGCCTACACCCTGCAGACGGCATTGGACAACACGCTTAGAGGGGGCAAACCTATAGTGTGGGGCAGGGGAACGAAATCCCGAGTTTTTCATCTCTACAGTCGTAAGCACGGCGATATGGAGCGGGACTACAATGATTTCGCTTTACCGGCTCAACGATATTCCGCAGGTTTGGGCAACTATAGAGACATGAATCAGAATCGCCGCATTGACGTGGTTGTCAACCCGAATGTGGGTACCGCTGATATCCATCTGTTTGTCGATTTGATTCAAATGGACGGATACAATCCTCTCATTGTCAAATCCGGTGGGTTTCAATTGAAGGAACAAATGGAACTCAGTGGTTTGAGCAATGTTTTTACGCCTGGCGATCTTCTGGACGCCGGTTATTCAAGGAACGATATCTCCATTGTACTGGAGGCATCCGATTACCAGCCCGATGCCGATTTTGGAGAAGGATACTGGACCGATCACTGGACATACAATCTTGATCTCATAGACCAGTACCTCCGGATATACCCGGACCGGGAACGGGACCTATTCTTCGGAGAAACAACTTACAGGTGGAGGCGTTGCGGTGTTCTCGTCCGGCCCCTGAAGGAACGGTTCAAACTTGTTGATGGTGCTGTAGTTCCTAAAGAACACCTCATTCTGAATGATCGATCCGGCGGATTTCTCAGCCATCGGTCCAGCCTACTGGAAAAATTGGCGGTTCTGGCTGTCATTAAGTGCGCTACCTTGGGACCCTCGGAATGCGGCCTCGAAATGGAAGCCGGCCGTCCGGGTTGGTATGACGCGCTCAACGGTCTTCCGGGGCTTTTTGGTTCATCCCTGAGTGATGGAGTGGAACTTCTTCGATTGCTCCATCTCCTGCTGGGAGTGATGGCCGGAGACACGGAGCAATCGATATGTCTGCCCGTACCGGTCTGGGACCTCATGAATAAATTGACGCTCTCATGGCAAAAAGAGGATCCGCACCGAAGGTGGATGGAACGGTGGGATGCCCGTGATGAGTACCGCAGCAAGGTTGCTGGGTATGATGTGGTCATGAATTCGCGTCCGATGATATTTGTTGCAGAGTTCCTGAGAGCCCAGGAGCTGCGGTTGGCAGCGGGACTTGATTCGGCGGCGATTGAAAACAATGGAATACTCCCCACGTACTATCGGCATGATCCTACTGGTTGGGATTTGCTGGAGACAGGCTTCGCCGTACCCTCAGGGTTCACGCGACACGTTCTTCCTCTGTTCCTCGAAGGGGCGGTGAAGCATATGAAAATTTCCATAACGACGGAATCAAAACTAAGGATACATGAACGCGTCGAACAGAGTCCTCTTTTCGATAGAACACTGGGTATGTATGTTCTCAATGCGCCACTCGAACACCAGCCTCAAACGATTGGCCGAGCGAAAGCATTTCCTGAAGGATGGCTGGAAAACGGCTCCGTTTGGCTTCATATGGAATACAAATATCTGCTTGAGCTGCTGCGATCCGGTGACGGTTCCCTTTTCTGGAATACTGCCAAGAGGTGCTTAGTTCCTTTTCTGGATGCGGTCCGATACGGAAGAAGTCCTTACGAGAACAGTTCGTTCATCGCTTCGAGCAGATATCCTGTGGAAGCGTCTCGTGGAAGAGGATTCATCGGTCGCCTTTCAGGAGCTACTGCCGAATATCTAACGATGTGGTCGGAGTTCCTGCTAGGGGAGCAGCCGTTCTTCCTAATGGACGGTGAACTGAATTTTCAACCGAAACCAGTTCTCCCCGGCGATATGTTTCGCGATGATGGTACTCTCAAGTTCCGGTTGTTCGGAGATACAGAGATCGTCTATAGAAACCCAAAGAGGCGGGATCTGTTGAGTGATAGCCGGAGATATCTTCAGTCGATAATCACAACTAAGGATGGAGTGGATAAAACATGGGGTACTTGGCTTTCGTCCGTTCCAGCCACGAATTTGCGAAATGGAGTTTTTGACAGACTGGTAGTCAATTTCGAATGAAATCAGCTACCGGCTTGGCGGGTGGATTCCTTCAGCCGGAACTTCTGACAGCATGACTGATTCGAGATATACCGTGAATGTTAGAAAACAGATATTATATTTGGTTATGAAGAATGCCAAATTTATTTCGTTCATGTATATAATAGCGGTGTTTTCAGCGGTCTTGCTCCCTGCAGTCGCTGACGAAATCCCCGACGCTTATGAACTCGACGACATCATCTGGGTTCCCCAAACCTGAAACAACTGCGGCCCGGCCACCCTGGTGATGGGGCTGGATCGACGGGGAATTTCCGCCGATCAAGGGGACATCGCGTCGATCATCCGGCCGAATTCAAACGACGGCCATGTGTCCATCGTACAAATCCGTTCCACCGCCGCCGAGTACGGGATGGAAACGATGTACATCCCGGTGGGAGACTTCGGGCTGGTAAAGATTTTCGTGGCCACCGGATTGCCTGTGATGATGCCGACCTGGCATATCGATTCGCCTTGGAATCAGATGGGCCATTATCGACTTGTTCACGGGTATGATGATGAAGCGGCGGAGTTTGCCGTGCGTGATTCCCTCGAGCCCATCGGGTACCGAATGGGCTACCGTGAGTTCGATTTGCTTTGGCGGGTCTTCAATCGGCGGATGGTTGTTGTGTATCCTCGAAAGCGAGCCGATGATCTGATTTCCATCACGTCATCATCAGGTTCCGAAGTTGGGATTCTGGAGTCTTCTTTGAAAAGAGCCGAGTCGGAAACCGCGCCGTCGGCCGCGCTTCCCGAGGGCATGAGCGCCGAGAATTACATGGCGTACTCGGAATTCAATCGCGCCATGGCTTTGACGGCTCTGAGACGCTACGATCAGGCCGCCGAAGCCCTATTTTCCGTATTTGAGTATGGTCTTCCATGGCGAATGCTCTGGTATCAGCCTGAGGAGCTCGAATCGGTTTATGAAGTCGGGGAGTATCAGTGGATCATCGACCGTACCGGACGCGCGCTGGCCCCCTATCCCTACCTTGAAGAGCTTTGGTACTGGAAGGGACGGGCTGAGGCGATGCTGGGCCATCGGGATAGGGCGCTTGAAGCCTATCGCAGGGCTCTGGATATACAGCCGGGCTGGAGTGCGGCGACTCAGGCTTTGGTTGGGATTGAATAATTCGATTAAAGATGGCGGTTGTAGAAATCAATTGACCTCTGAAACGCCGTTCCGGCATTGCCGCTGATGTTGTGGTCATCTCCGGGATATTCGTAATACTCAACGGGAATGTTCCCTCTTTCCAATTCCTCTTTCAATCGTCTGGACAGCTCGACCGGGACGCTTTTATCCGCCGTTCCGTGCTGTATCTCCAGTGCCGCCGTGATGTCGTTCAAATAGCGGTATGGCTCTATGGTGTCCCAGAAATGCGGATTGGAGCTGGGCATGCCGTGTGTCCTCACCAGTTCCGAGTTCGAAGCGTTCCTGAGAAAACCGATCTTATCGTTGTAGGTTTCGAACATATCGACATAGCTTCCCACGACCCCGGCCCACAGGGACGCGGCCTTGATATCCGATGACGCGACGATGACTCGGAGACCGATTTCACCGCCGTTGGAGTGTCCCCAGTAACCGATACGTTCAGGATTCACTTCCTCATAATCTTTCATATAGGCAATGGCGTTGAGAGTGTCGACAACATATTTTTCCGAATAGTGAGCACTCACCGGCTCACCCTCGGAGTTCCCGTGTCCTCGCAGGTCCGGTTTGAATGTCACAAAACCATTGCGGGCGAGTCTGGCCTGATAGGTGGCATAGTTTCTTATCGTGGAGTATTGGCTGGGCGGGATATATCCGTGAATGAACATAATGCCGGGATATCCGCCTTCGGGGCGCGGGGAAAGGGGAACGGTCAGCAGACCGTAGATTTTCAAGCCCTCGGAGAGATAGGACACGACATACTGCTCAAAGCCTGAGCCGTCGGCCAGCTGTTCTTCAACCACAAAATTCCCGCCGGGATAACTTCCCTGCCGCAGGCTCTCAATGGCCATGGGGGAAAGGGGTTGTGCTTTTTCCAGTGCAGCGACAGATGACGTTTCGGCGGTCGGGGTATCGGTTGCTGTGGCTCCCTGTCCCGCGCTGGTCAGAAGTATGACGGCAACGACAGCCGCGATCGCGACCACTGGGATTGTCAGTATTTTTATCGTCTTCATTCTCGAACCTCCGATCTGACTCATCTCAAAACGATTATATAATACTAAAAAAGTAGTATAAAAACAAGAACACGAATATTCTGTAAAAATAGGTGTCTTAGACGGCCGCTGCCGCGAAACCGTTTGCATACCGTGAGGATCGGGTGAATAATTTATGAAAGTTTATTAATTTTAAAGGAGTTTTATTATGAAAAGACTGATGATTCTCGCCATGATGCTCATCATGGCTTCGGCCATAGTGTTTGCCATGGGGCAGGACGAAGAGCCTGCTCAAGGTCAGGCTTCGGCTGGAACAATGACGCCGGAAGCCACGGATAAGCTCGTGGTTTATTCACCGAACAGCGACGGCCTTCTGAACGCGACGATTCCGGCCTTCGAAGAAATGTATGGTGTCGAAGTGGAAGTCATCTCCGCCGGTACCGGTGAAGTGTTCAAACGCCTGGAAGGCGAGCAGAACAATCCCTACGCCGATGTGGCCTTCGGCGGCGCCTATGCCACTTATATGAACAGCCCGGAACTCTTCCAGGATTATGTTTCGGCAAACGACGGCAAGGTGATGGCCCCCTACAGAAACACCTCCGGTTATATTACCCCCTATGTGTTGGACGGCAGCATCATTCTGGTGAATAAGAGCCTCATCGGAAATATTGAGGTGAAAGGCTACAGAGATCTGCTCAATCCCGCATTGAAGGGTAAGATCGTCTCCGCCAATCCCTCGGCCTCATCCAGCGCCTATGCTCACCTGACCAACATGCTCAATGCCATCGGCAATGGGGATTATGAGAGCCAGGAGGCTTGGGATTTCGTGGTTGATCTCTTCACCAATACCGTGGTGATCGACAGCTCCAGTTCGGTCTGGAAAGGTGTCCGGGACGGCGAGTACACCGTCGGATTGTCCTATGAAGACCCCAGCGTTCAGCTCGTCCGTGACGGTGCCGACGTGGAAGTGATTTATATGGAAGAAGGCGTTGTCTACCTTCCGGCGGGCTCGGCCATCGTCAAGGATTGCGAGAACCTGGTGAACGCTCAAAGATTTATCGATTTCATCACTTCTCCCCAGATCCAGAACGCCTACGGCACAACGGTCACCAACCGTCCCGTGATGGCGGGCGTGGCGACGCCGTCCTACATGACCCCCGTCGAGGAAATCAATATCATCGAAGAGGACATGGCGTACGTGACGGACAACAAACAGGCTCTGCGGGATAAGTTCAAAGATATTTACGTGGACATCCAGGGTTAACACCCCAAAGGGAGGAATTTCGGGATATGAGTGTCGGCATTTCCATCAGGAACGCGGTTAAGAGATACGGAGAGAACACGATTATCCCGGATCTATCCCTGGACATCCACGACAAGGAGTTTTTCACCCTCCTCGGTCCGTCGGGCTGCGGCAAAACCACTCTCTTGAGAATGATTGCCGGCTTCAACACCATCGAGGGTGGAACGTTCCACTTCAATGATAAGCTCATCAACAATATGGAAGTGAGCAAGCGGAACATCGGCATGGTCTTCCAGAACTATGCTATTTTCCCCCATTACACGGTGCGTCAGAATGTGGAATTCGGTTTGAAGAATCGCAATATTCCCAAAAATCAGATACGGCTGGCCACCGACGAGTTCTTGGACCTCATGCAGATCCTTGAGTACAAAGATCGGATGCCCGAACGACTCTCCGGTGGGCAGCAGCAGCGTGTCGCTCTCGCCAGAGCTCTGGTGATTAAACCCGACGTCCTGCTGATGGACGAACCGCTTTCCAATCTGGATGCCAAATTACGAATGGAAATGCGTCAAGTGATCCGAGATCTCCAGAAGAATGTCGGAATCACCACTATCTATGTCACCCATGATCAGGAAGAAGCCATGGCTATTTCCGATCGCATCGCGGTGATGAAGGACGGCGTCATTCAGCATGTCGGAACGCCCAGGGAAATCTATCATCGGCCGGCCAATGTCTTTGTGGCCACATTCATCGGCCGGACTAATCTGATTGAAGCCGATTATTCAGTATCGGACCGAACGATTAGAATTGACGGGCATGAATTTGTTCTGGATGGCGTGAACGCCGATACCGATACGCCTGTCATTCTATCCATTCGACCGGAGGATCTGCAAATATACGCCCGAGATGTCCCCGGCGGTATTCAGAGCCGAATCGTCGACGAAGTCTTCCTGGGTCTGAACACCCACTACCAAGTGGAATTGCCCGGAGGGAAGGTTGTTGAGATAATCCACGAATCGGATATGAACAGTCCGTTCAATGCCGGTGATGAAGTTCGACTCGGATTGAATACGGACAAGATCAATATCTTCACCCGGGACGGCAGCAGGAATCTGATTCATGAGTAGTCATTCCAGGGCCGGTAAGCGACTGGACGTCTGGAGTCTCGTTACCCTTCTGGTTCTGGGGTTTTATGCCGTATTCCTGATCTATCCGCTCTTCAATCTGCTGATACAGGCGGTTGTGAATAAGGAGACCGGGAAGTTTACACTCGCTTATTTCATCAAATTTTTCAGTAAACCCTATTACTTCAATACATTGCTGAACAGCTTTAAAGTGACTTTCAGCGTCACCGTCCTGACTGTGATGCTCGGGACTCCCTTGGCCTATATCTTCACCCGCTATCATATCCGTGGGAAATCATTATTAAGGATTCTCATCATCCTCTCCTCAATGTCGGCACCGTTCATCGGGGCTTATTCCTGGATTCTCCTGTTGGGACGAAGCGGTGTCATCACCACATTCTTCCGGGATTCTCTGGGAGTGAACATTCCAAGCATCTACGGGTTCACCGGAATCCTGGTTGTGCTGACGCTTCAGCTTTATCCTTTAATATTCCTCTATGTCTCGGGAGCTTTGAAGAACGTCGACAACTCATTGCTGGAAGCCAGCGAGAACCTGGGCTGTTCCGGTATGAAGCGCTTTTTCGTCATCATCATCCCTTTGATCGGACCGACTTTGTTTGCCGGCGGACTCCTGGTGTTCATGCGGTCTCTTGCGGATTTCGGTACCCCCATGCTCATCGGCGAAGGCTTCCGGACATTCCCGGTGACCATATTCAATGAGTTCATCAGCGAGCTCGGCGGTGATGACGGCTTTGCCGCGGCGATTTCCATCATCGCCATTATTATCACCACGTTCATCTTTCTGATTCAGCGATATCTCTCAACCCGTAAAACCTTCACCATGAACTCGATGAATAAGATTCGCCCTATTCAGGCGAAGGGACTGACCCGGATCTTCATTCACATCTATTCCTATGGACTTATCGGCCTCTCCATCATGCCTCAGGCCTACATCATCTATACCGCATTCAAAAACGTGAATGGTACAGTCTTCGTTCCGGGATACTCATTCGGGAACTTCATCGAGGCATTCGACAAAGTCGGCCGTTCCATCTCCAACACCCTCATTATTCCCGGAATTTCTCTGGTGGTGATTGTGTTCTTTGCCGCCCTGATTGCCTACATCACCGTACGGCGGCGGAATCTTTTCACCGGGGTGGCCGATACGGTCTCCATGGTGCCCTACATCATTCCCGGATCCGTCGTGGGAATTACTCTCCTCATCGCCTTCAACAAGCCGCCGATCCTGCTCAGCGGAACGATGCTGATTATGGTGATTGGACTCGTTCTTCGCCGACTGCCTTACACGATCCGCTCCAGTGTCGCGGTGCTCCAGCAGATACCCATGAATGTGGAAGAGGCGGCGCTCAGTCTGGGGTCTTCCAAGATCAACGCCTTCTACAAAATCACCATGCCGATGATGGCGGCGGGACTGATTTCCGGGGCGATACTCAGCTGGGTGACCATGATCAGCGAGCTGTCCACGGCCATTCTGCTCTATGTCGGAAGGACCAAAACTCTGACGGTGGAAATCTACACACAGATTATTCGCGGCAATTACGGAATTGCCGCCGCGCTCTCCACGATTCTGGCGCTTCTGACGGTGATTTCCCTGCTTATCTTCAACAGGGTCTCCAAGGGCGAAGACCTGAGCATGTAATCCCTCATTCACGGTAAAGAACTCTTCACGATCCGATAATGGGGGTTTACAATATAATCTTCCCCATTTTGGAAAGGAGGATTTCTATGTTTGAAAAACGAATCGCTAAACACTTGACGGCGGCAATCGCTGTTCTGCTGGTATTGACTTCCACCCTTTGGGCCAGAGGTCTGGACGAGCAGCCACAGGATTTCGTATTGAAAGTCATCGAGACGACGGACGTTCACGGCGCTTTGCTGCCTTACGACTTCATTAACGACAAGGAAACAGACACAAGTCTTGCCCAGGTCGCCGGCCTTGTCAAAGAGGCCAGGGCTGTTGACGGTCAAGAAGTACTGCTGCTGGATAATGGAGACATCCTCCAGGGCCAGCCAATCGTCTACTATTCCAATTTCGAAGCCGTGAATCAAACCCACATTGCCGCCGACGTCATGAATTACTTAGGATATGACGCCGGATCGGTGGGCAACCATGATGTTGAAGCCGGCCATGCCGCGTATGACAAGCTTGTCGGCGAGTTTGATTTTCCCTGGCTTGCGGCCAACGTCGTCAGCACCGAAACGGGCCGGCCGTATTTTGAGCCGTACAAGACATTTCGGATAAACGGTGCCAAGGTGGTGGTATTCGGACTCTGCACGCCGGGAGTACCAACATGGCTGCCTGAGAATCTCTGGGAAGGCTTGGAGTTCCGAGGGATGGTGGAAACAGCTCAGGAGTGGATTCCTGTCATTGAGAGGACGGAAACCCCCGACCTGATCATCGGACTGTTCCATTCGGGAACTGATTTCACCTACAGCGGATACTCTAAAGACGACCGTTTGAACCCTAACGCTTCGCAGGTGGTGGCCGAAGAAGTACCCGGATTTGATCTGATCCTCACCGGACACGATCACCAAACCCATAATGAATTCGTGACGAATACGGCAGGGGAACAGGTGTTGATTCTGGGAGCGAACGATGCCGCCCGGACGGTCGGTGTTGCGACAGTTCGGATGGACTATGACGAAAAAACCGGAGTATGGAAAGCATCACTGACAGGCGGGATTGTGGATGGAGCCGATCTGCCTGTTGATGCGGAGTTCGTGTCTCGATTCTCCGGGGCCAAAACGGAGGTGATGGAATATGTGAATAAGCCCATCGGCCGATTCACCAAATCCATATCTACACGGGATTCTATGTTCAAAGACTCGGCATTTGTCGATCTCATCCATGAAATCCAACTCGAGCTGACCGATGCCGATGTTTCCTTCGCGGCACCGCTGTCCCTGGATGCCCAAATCAATGAAGGGGATATATATGTTCGTGATATGTTCAATCTGTATAAGTATGAGAATCTGCTCTATACGATGGAACTCACCGGGGGCCAAATCGACGATTTCCTCGAGTATTCCTATGGAAACTGGATGGATACCATGACCGGCCCGCAGGACCAGCTGATCCGGTTCAAGAAGGACGATTCGGGCAATCTGGTGTTCAATGAACGCTACAATTCCTATGACACGGTGACACGCTACTACAACTATGACTCGGCGGCGGGCATCGATTATGTGGTTGACGTTTCAGCTCCCGAAGGAGATAAGGTGGAAATCTTGAGATTCTCCGACGGAGCACCGTTCTCCGAAAGCGCAGCATATGAGGTTGCGATCAATTCTTACAGGGCATCGGGCGGAGGCGGGCATCTGACCCGGGGAGCCGGACTGGATAAGGAGGATATCGAGTCCGCGACTCTCGGTTCCACCGACAAGGATCTTCGGTATTACTTAATGAAGTGGATTGAGAACGAACGGGTCGTAACACCTGCAGCCGATGATAACTGGCGGGTTGAACCGGCTGAATGGGCTTCGGCGGGTGCCGCGGCAAGCTATCCTATGCTGTACGGTGAATAGTCCGGAATTCGGTCAGAAACAAAATCGATGCAGCCCCCCTTCGGGGGGCTCCTTATTTACATCCGGACTCGATGGCGCATTGTCGCCGAGTTAGATCAGGACGTATTGTGACATCAGACTCTCCTGATTAATACCTAAATGCCGTTAAATTGACGTGAGACAGGTCGACTATTCCAAATACTCTGTCGTTTTTTCGGTTTCACCGTAGACCGCAGCCGGTTATGCTCACTCTTATGCCGAACGAAATGTCCTGCCTGCCGCCGGAAGATGAGATGTATGCCGCTCTGATATCCATGGATTCCGAATACGAAGGGATCTTTTTTGCCGGGGTGACTTCCACCGGTATCTTCTGCCGACCGAGCTGCGGTGCGAAGAAGCCGAAGAAAGATAATGTCGAGTTCTATTCCAGTGTCCGAGCCGCCTTGATGGCCGGGTATCGGCCCTGCAAAATCTGCCGCCCTCTGGAGCCCCTCGGTGAGGTTCCCGGTTGGCTGAAAGACCTCCTCAAAGAGGTTCAGTCCGACCCTTCGGCCCGATTCAGGGAACGGGAACTGATCGATCGAGGGATTGATCCGGCACGACTCAGGCGTTGGTTCAAGAAACACCATAATATGACCTTCCAGGGGTACCTGCGGTCTTTGCGCATCAATCAGGCCTTCGGCCGAATTCGCCGGGGTTCAGATGTGACTCATGCGGCGTTCGAATCGGGCTACGACTCACTTTCCGGTTTCGGGGAGGGTTTCAAGAAGGCCACGGCCTTTGCCCCGGTCCAAAGTCCGGATCGTGTGGTTATCACGGTGACCCGGATTCTTTCACCCATGGGCCCCATGTTCGCCGCCGCTGTGGATGAAGGAATCTGTTTGCTGGAATTTGCCGATCGACGTATGCTGGAAACCCAGTTCGATCGCCTGCAGAAACACTTTCGGTCTCAGCTTCTTCCCGGAGATCATCCTCATTTTGATCAATTGGAAAAAGAATTGGGTGAATATTTTAGGGGTGAACGTCGGGAGTTCGATATTCCGCTGTCCATACCGGGTACTGACTTTCAAAAGCAAACCTGGGAGGCTCTTCGGACGATTCCCTACGGGCGGACCGTAAGTTACGGGGAACAGGCCAAGCTGATGGGCAATCCGGGAGCCGTTCGGGCAGTGGCCCGTGCCAACGGCGATAATCGGATCGCCATCATCATTCCCTGCCACCGGGTCATCGGATCGGACGGCAATCTGACCGGATACGGAGGCGGCTTATGGAGAAAACGAAAACTGCTCGATCTGGAGCAGGGCGGTTCGCCCCTGGCTTAGGCGGCGGCATAAAAAGAATTCATGATGAACAGGATGATAGATCGATTGGGAGCGCGAGACCAGCGCCCTGGGAATGGGCTGCTGGGCTATCGGCGGACTTTGGACCTTCATGGACATGCCGGCCGGTTGGGGTGCGACTAATGATGATGAGTCCATTCGAGCCGTGGAGACTGCTTTTCACCATGGGATACGGCTTTTCGATACGGCTGCGGTCTACGGCTGCGGTCATTCCGAAAAACTTCTGGGCAAGGCTCTCGGGTCGAAGCGAAAGGACTGTGTGATATCGACAAAATTCGGATACGAGATGGATATTCCCGCCAAGAGGGTCAGAAAGCCGGCCGGAAGCGTCAGAACCATGCCCGTGGCTTCCCGGTTGGCCCAGGAGTTTGAGGCCAGCCTCAAGCGGCTGGGAACGGATTATATCGATGTCTACTTCTTTCATGTCAACGACTACGATCTCGGGCTTGCCCGCAATGTGATGGAGGAACTGGAGAAACTGGCGGAAGGGGGTAAGATCCGCAGCTACGGCTGGAGTACCGATGACGCCGAATCGGCCGGGCTGTTCGCCCAAGGGCCCCATTGTTCGTCGGTGCAGATCAGTTTCAGCATCGCCGTCGACCAGAAGGAGCTCTTGTCGGTCTGTGAAGAGAACAGATTAGCCGCCTTTAATCGCGGTCCTCCGGCCATGGGTTTTTTGACCGGAAAATACGACGGAACCACGCGGTTCCCCGCCGATGACGTACGGACGCGGCAATGGGCCGTAGAGACCTTCCAGGAACCGCTTTCGACGAAACTGGACGATCTTCGAGATTTGCTCACGGCGGACGGCCGTACTTTGGCCCAAGGCGCTTTGGGCTATATCTGGGCCCGCTCGGATCGGACCTTTCCCATTCCGGGTATCCGGACTGAAGCTTAAGCGGCGGAAAACGCCCGGGCGATGGAATTCGGCCTTATAAGCCTCGAAACGACTCGTCAGGTGGATCGACTCATGGGCCGTTCAGGCTGAACAACCGGATATAACGAAGAGTTGTCACCGCGAGGGATTTAATCAACGATACCCAGTTTCTTCCCTTCTTGTTGGGCCACGTCGAGGAAATCATTGAGTTCCGCGTCTTTCATCGTGGCCATATAACTGGTGCGCAGCATGCAGCGATTTGGGGGTACCGCCGGCGGGAAGACGGGATTCACATAGAATCCTTGATCGTAAAGTCGGTGGAAAAAGGTTAACGTTCGATCGAACTCTCCGGTAATGAGGGGCACAATGGGTGTCTCGGTGGCTCCAACATCGAAACCACGCGCCTTGAATCCTTTAATCATCATTTCGGCTATCTGTTGTAGGCGTTGAACTCGTTCAGGTTCGTTCATAATGATTTCCAAGGCCTCCGAAGCAGCGGCCAAATTCGCCGGGGGCATTGATGCACTGAAGATGAGCGGTCGTGCAAAGTGTTTGATATAGTCAATGACTTTTGCGTCTCCTGCCACGAATCCGCCGATTGAGCCGAAGGACTTGGAGAATGTTCCCATCACCAAGTCGGCCTTTGCGGCGTATCCGTGGTGCTCTTCGGTTCCACGGCCATTCTCACCAAGCACGCCGAAAGCATGGGCTTCGTCCAGGTAAACGACGGCGTTGTATTTCTCCGCCAACTTGCTAACCTGCGGGAGATTGACAACCGTTCCTTCCATCGAAAAGACACCATCGGTGACAATCAGTTTGGGACTCTCTTCTGGAATCCCCATCAGCGTTTTCTCCAGGTCTTCCATGTTGTTGTGTTTATAGCGCTTGAGCTTGATGCTTTTATCCATGCCCTGACTGAAGAATGCGGCGTCCATGATGGAGGCATGGTTGAATTTATCCGAAATGATGTATTCATCTCGGCCCATTAAGCTGGATATGGTGCCAAGGTTCACCTGGTAGCCGGTGGTGAAGCAAAGAGCGGCCTCTTTGCCGCTGAAATCGACAAGACGATCTTCCAGCTTTTCGTGGAGGCTCAGTGTACCGTTGAGAAACCGGGAACCGGAACAGCTTGTGCCGAAATCCGTCACAGCCTTCAGCGCGGCTTCCTTCACTCTGGGGTCTAAAGACAGACCGAGGTAATTATTGGATCCGCACATGAGCAGGCGACGACCGTCAATAACGACATAACTGCCGTCATATCCTTCGATGGGGCGAAAATATGGGTACTCGCCGCGTTTTCGGTACTCGTCGGCCGTATTCCATTTGGTACATTTGTCAAATATCGAGGACATGAAGAACACCTCCGGGGCCGGGAGTCGAAATAGAGATTTAATGCGTCTCTAATCCACTACAAAAATTATGAAGATGTCAAGAAAAAACCCGATGATTCCTGATTATCTCGGATTATCGAAGTAAATAAACGTCCTCGGCCCGAAATATCGTGACATGTTTTCCCGGACGGCCGCGAAGGATGTCTTTGAGCTCGTGCATTCTTTTCCGGTTTTCCAGAGAACCTTGTATCACTGTTCGCTTCTGGCCATCCAAATAGTCCCGGGTTTCCATCGTGAAAGCAAAATTTTTATTGCGGAGTGTCTCGATCAGATTGGTCCTGTCAATGTCGTTTTCCAGAGAAATACGGGCAAAGAACTTTCGCTGTCCCTCCAGCCGGTCGTCCAAACGACGCTTTACCGCCGAGCTCACCAACCCGCCCAGAACAGAACCGACGCCGAAGATGAGCACAAAGAAATGGTTTCGATCCATCAAGCCGAGGATGATTTTTATCACGGTGATTCCGTACATGGCTTCGACAAAATTGACGGCCATCGAGTACACCTTGTTGTCACGATTGAAGGCGTCGATTTTCGCTAGAAACAGGGTGTCTTGGCCGATTCTCAGGCCGAGAATGGCTAATCCGATGAGTATAAAAGTCATATCCCGATCATCCTCCGCAGGTATTGTCCTGATATCACACGATCGGCACTAGTGTATACGGTGTCGATTTACCCCTTTGACGCCCCATCAGACAACGTTTACGATACACAAATGACACCTACCATAAAGGATATCGCCGCTCGAGCCGGCGTCTCCTATGCGACAGTCTCCCGTGCTCTGAACGGCAAGTACGGTGTGAGCCAGGCAACCCGGGACAAGGTGATGGCTTTGGCGGAGGAGATGGGATACAGTCCCAACGCCATTGCCCAGGGCTTGGTCAACAGAGCCACCAAGACTGTCGGTCTGGTGATTCCGGACATTACGAGCCCTTTCTTCCCAAGGGTCGCCCTCGGTGTCGAAGATACAATGATGGACGCCGGGTTCAGCGTATTCTTGTGCAATACCAACTGGGATCTGGAACGCGAGAAAAACGCACTGAGTCAATTGGCCCGGAAACAAGTGGACGGTATCTTGCTCTCGACTATCGCCGGACATGCCGAGGAGGTTGAGAAGCAGATTTCCAACATATTACCTCTGGTTTATCTCTCCAGCTATCCCGAAGGAACGGAGAAAAGCTATGTTCGTCTCGACAATATCAAAGGGGCCGATATGGCCGTCTCCCACCTGCTTTCCAGGGGACGTCGCCGTATTGCCTTCATCGGCAGTTCTCAGGAACCGCATTCTCTGGAAGACAGGCTGGTGGGGTATCGTAAGGCACTCAATAGGGCGGGAATGACTCCATCAGAAGACCTGATTGTCCTGGGAGAGTTCCAGGAACAGAGCGGCTACATGCTGATCCGTGAGCTTTTTGAACGGGGAATCGTACCTGACGGTGTGTTTGCAGAGAACGATCTGATTGCGATGGGAGTCGTACAAGGTATTCTCGATTCGGGGTATCGGGTACCCGATGATATATCCGTGATCGGGTTTGATGATATTCCGATTACCGCTCATCGGGAGATACAACTCTCGACAATCCACCAGCCGAAGTACAGGATTGGTCAATATGCGGCACAAATCATGCTGCACCAGGTCAACCAGGAACCTGACGAAAGGGTGATAGAGCGGAAGACTCTCCAGCCGGAATTGATTGTCAGGCGATCATCTTAAGAAACTCTCACTTTTCTCAAATCAGGACTTTACAACAAGCCTTGGTGACTTTAAGATTTAGTAAACGTTTGCGAATCCCTTGATGGCGATTCGCCGCGTTTATTTTTTTTCAATAACGCAAACGTTTACGACTGAGGTGGACATGGTATTACATAAACAAAAAGAATATGCGAAGGGCCTGAATCTTCTGGTCTCCGATGCGGAGAATCCGGAAGGACTGCGGTTGGATTTCGGTATTGTCTCCCTCGGGGCAGGGGAGGTTTGGGAAGATTCGGCGAATCGGGAGCGTGCGCTTCTGCTGATGAAAGGTGAAGTTCGATTCGACTGGGATGGAAACACACAATTGGCCTCCCGTGCATCCTGCTTTGATGAAAATCCAGAGGTTCTGCAGCTTCCCTCACGCCGGACTGTGACGATTACCGCCGG
>JARGFR010000035.1 GCA_029210985.1 Spirochaetaceae bacterium
TCGTATCCGCCTTCAATATCATTGACCGGAATGACGAGGCATTGGGATTCGGGGGATTCCCCGGCCACCGCCGTCCGTAAATCGGTAGTGAAAGTCGCGATACCGCACTTTCTTGGGAGATAGTCACCCAGAAATGCGATTTTTTGTATACCGGAAGGCTCTTTCATGATTTGCAACATCCTTTAGCCGGAGAGATGAGATATGCCTAATATGGAGCAGTGAGTAGAAGTGAAGCTGATTCAAGTATGGATGTTTAGAGAGGGCAAGTCAAAAGCCGGCGTGTTCACGGCCCTAAGGCGCGAACCGTCACGCCCGCCCATCGAGGTGCGGAGTTCGACATAAGAGTCGTGAGCGCCGGCGGCCGACGGCCGTTCGCCTAATAGTTGCCCTCGGCCACTCCGCCTGTCATCACCTTGATGCTCGACCCGATGCCCAGCCGAGTCGCTCCGGCCTGAATTAACGATACCGCCGCATCCCAGGTCCGGATGCCGCCCGAAGCCTTGACGCCCATGTCGGGCCCCACTGTGCTGCGCATCAGCCGGATGTCTTCGACTGTGGCGCCCCCGCTGGAGAATCCGGTGCTGGTTTTCACAAAGTCCGCTCCGGCCTTCTTGGAGAGCTCGCAGGCGATGATTTTCTCTTCATCCGAGAGCATACAGGTTTCCAGTATCACTTTGAGGATAGTATTCGCCCTGGTGGCCCGGCGAACCGCCCGGATATCTTCCTCCACCGCATCGTAGTCACCCGAGCGGAGCCGGCCGACGTTAATCACCATGTCGACTTCCGTTGCCCCGTCCGCCACGGCTTCCCGGGTCTCAAAGGCTTTGCTCCTGGAGGTCATGGCACCCAAAGGGAAACCCACCACCGAGCAAATCTCGATGCCCGAACCCTGAAGCTTTCTGGCCACATAATCCACCCAGCTTGAGTTCACGCAGATGGACTTGAAATTGTATTGAACGCATTCGGCCACCATCTGGTCGTACTGGTCTATGGTGGATTCGGGTTTGAGCAGGGTATGGTCGATGTATCTGGCCATCTCCGCATGGGAGAGAGTTCCGTCCGGTCCGTCGGGCAAGTGAGCCGTTTCGACGGCGACGGTGCTTCCCTGCAGTCTCTTTATCACCTCTTCGGCGATTCTTTCGATTAATTGATTCTGGTCCATCAGTCCTCTCCTACCCTCTCGAGGGCCATAATTTTGTTGACCCTCACCAGATGCCGGCCGCCGGGAAAGCGGGTCTGCAGCCATGTCTTAGTCATTTCGCAAAGCTGAGCCGCATTATGAAGCGGTCCACCCAGGGTGAGTACATTCGCGTTATTGTGTTCCCGGCTGTTGAGTACAGTACGTATGTCGTAGCACAGGGCCGCTCGGATGCCCCGAATCTTGTTGCATGCCATGGACGAGCCGATGCCGGCTCCGTCGAGCATAATGCCTCTCTCACATTCTCCGGAAACTACCTTCCGGCAGACAGCCGCCGCGATGTCGGGATAGTCCACACTGTCCTTGGAATGGCAGCCGACATCTTTCACGACATATCCCAAAGTCTCCAGATATCGCTTGATGGTCATCTTCTGATCGAATGCACCATGGTCGCAACCCAGAGCAACACGTTTCACATTGTCGATTTCGTTGATATTCACTCGGAGCACTCCACTTTATCCACAATCCCGGCAATCACGGTTCGTATGGTTCCCATCCCCGGCTTTCCCAGAATGTGCCTGGCCGAACCGCCTTCATCGATGATCAGTACGTTATCGCCGATGCCGGCCTGGACGGCATCCACCGCCAGGAACGACGGACCGGCCGATTGCCCTGCCGGGTTTATAGGCTGCACCATCAGGAGTTTTTCCCCTTCATACATCCGATCCTTCACCGAACAGACCACATGGCCGATCACCCGGGCCAGTATCATAAGCCCACCTCGTCGACGATGCCGATAATGGCCGCATCGCAGGGATTGAACCAGTTCGCCAGACTCATGGCCGCTTCTTTGCCGCCCTCGTACATCACCAGATCGCCCTCGCCCGCTCTGACGGTATCGATGGCCACAAGCGGATCGCCGACGGGGGACTTGTTCTCATCCAGGGGCTGAACCAAAAGGAGTTTCCGCCCCTCAAAGCTTTCAATCTTGCTCTCGCTGACCACCCGGCCGATCACCTTGCCGATTTTCATCGCTATACGATCCTGAAGCGGTCCACCAGGGTGCACCGACGTTCCCGGGTGAATGTCCTGGCCCTGGTGAGGCCCTCGCCGGTGGGACTGGCGATGGTGAAGGAGGTGTATCCCGCGCCGCCTTTGCCGAGCCCGGCATAGCTGGGTCCGTTCTTCACAAAGAGGGAACAGTTCATCAATCGAGCCATGTCGGAGAGTTTGTCGATATTCCTGGAATGCATGATGGCGGTGTGCCGGTAGCCGTGTTCCAGATCGAAACCGAGCTTGATGGCCGTATCGACGTCCTTCACGCGAACCAGCGGCAGTACAGGCATCAGCTGTTCGGTCCAGAGGAGAGGATGGCCGGCATCGACTTCGCACAAAAGGATCTTCGTACCTTCGGGAACGTATACACCGATGTGGGAAGCGATGAGTCTGGGAGATTTGCCGACGTACTTTTTGTTCGCGGCGCCTTCTCGGCCCGGTCCGCCCGGATCGGCGACAGTCAGTTCGGTGATTTTTCGGATTTCATCGCCGGTGAGTTCATAGGCACCGGCATTCTTCATCGCGTTCTTCAGGGCGTCGGCCACACTTTCGACGACAACCACCTCTTTCTCACAGATGCAGATGATGTTGTGATCAAAACCCGCACCGGCAACGATATCCCTTCCGGCTTTCTCGATGTCCGCGGTTTCATCCACGACGCATGGCGGATTACCGGGGCCTGCCGCGATAACCTTTTTCTCACTGCGCATCGCCGCTTTCACCACGCCCGGTCCGCCGGTGACCACCAGCAGAGCAATGTCGGGATGCTTCATCATCGCCTCGGCGCTTTCTATTGTGGGCTCGGCCACGGCGGTGAGCAGGTGCGCGGGCCCTCCGGCCTCGGCGATGGCCTCATTCAGTATGGAGATGGCCATGCACGAGCACTCCCGGGCCGAGGGGTGTGGATTGAACACCACGGTATTTCCGGCGGCGATCATGCCGATGCCGTTGGAGACGACGGTAGCGGTGGGATTCGTGCTGGGAATCACGGCGCCGATGACGCCGTAGGGCGCCCTTTCCACCAGGGTGAGTCCGTGCTCGTCAGTAAAAACACCGGGCTCCACGTCTTCCACACCCGGCGTCTTTTCGGCGGCCAGGAGATTCTTCACCGTTTTATCGTCGGCGTTGCCCATGCCGGTTTCCAAAGCGGCTTTTTCGGCGATCACTCTCGCGTTCTGTGTAAACCCACGCCGCATGGCGGCAATAATTTCCCGCCTTTTCTCCAGAGGGAGTTCCACCAGTTCTCTCTGAGCCTTCAGGGCCGTCCGGACCGCCGTATCCAAATCCGGACAGATACCGGCTCCGGAGGGAATTCTACGGACTTCCGCCGAGTCCTCGGCGGATACTTCGGGCGCGGCCGATGTGGCCGATGCGGTCCCGGAACCGCCCGTGGAGGAAGCGCTGCCCAACGCGTCCAAATTGAACTCCTGAAGCACCTCGGCGATGACTTTCCTTAATTCATCCTGCTGCATGCGTCCCTCCTCATCGCCGATAGGTGACGATGCCTCCTTCGTCGATGATATCCACCAGTCCGACGATGACCGCATCCACGGGCTTGTCGGCGGTGCGATCGGTCCATCTGACGCTGCTGCCCCGGCAAAGGAGAACCACGTCCCCCTTCTCTGCACCGACGAGATCCAGGACAATCATCACATCATCGCTCCCTTCACCATTGTGGTCGCAGGTTTCCGCCAGTCGCCAGACAGCTCCCGGGATTTCGGCAGCGCTGCGGGAACATACCACGGTACCGACGATCCGGCCCAGAGTCATCAGTCCCCGTCCCCGGATTTGGCGTAAGTGGTTTTTCCGTCGATTTCAACCGAGTCCACGATGGCGATGACGGTGGCGTCCGTCGGCTTACCCTTGCTCGTTTCTGTATATCGGGCACTGCTTCCGGTGACATAGAAGACAATCTCACCCTCATCGGCACCGACGCCGTCCAGGGCCACGACATAAGATCCGGTTCCTTTCATGGTCCTGGGATTCAGTTTCTCCAGGACCGATAGTTTGAGGCCCGTCATGTCCTCGGCTTTATGGGTAGAGACGACGGTACCGCTGACTCGCGCCAGAACCATGGGCGGCTCCTACTTCTTCTTCGGGGCACGCCCCAGAGGAAGAGCGGCATCGACAGCGCCGTTCGGCCTGGGGATGACGTGGTGGGAGACCACTTCCCCCACCTTTTCGGCGGCTCGAGTCCCGGCGTCTACCGCCGCTCGAACAGCGGCAACATCGCCGCGAACAACGGCTGTGACATACCCTCCGCCGATTTGCTCATACCCCGTCAACTCCACATTGGCCGCCTTCACCATGGCATCCGATGCCTCAACCATAGCCGCGAAACCGCGGGTTTCAATCATTCCCAGTGCGTCGCCGTTCTTCTCGGCCATTCTATACTCCTTCCCGGCCCGGCAGGGCCGCCAGGCGTTCTTCCACGACTTTCCGCGCTTCGATCACCTCGGCTTCTTCTCCTGCGATATAGACCCGTCCGAATTTTCCGAATCCGGACACGTTGATGATATTTACACCGGCGGTCTTCTCCGCTTCGTTGGCAGCGTAATAAGCGTACCCCGCCGGTTCCATCTCGAGAACATAAAGGGTATTTCCGCGAACAATCATGTTGCCGTAGCGGACCTTGTTGATCAGCTGGGCCTGATGGTCGGAAATATTCTTAATGAGTTGACTCGTGAGGATTCGGGGCTTCATCGCATCCGAAGCAGACATTTTCAGCTCTTTCAAAATAGCTTCCCCGGCCATTCGCGTATCACCCTGACTGTCCGAGTGGACTTCGAGCATGCCGAAGGACCGTTCCACAACCTGGAGTCCGGGCGTTACGCCTGTGGACTTAAGAGCGATGTCCGTCAGTCGGTTAATTTCGATGCCGGGGGCGATTTCCACGACGCATGATGCCTGATAGGCCACCGGGAAATACCCCTTGGAGATGGTGGAAATGAACGAAGCCATCTGGGGCTGTATGGAGTCGAGAAATACATAAGTTCTCAGATCTATGCTCATCGAACAGTCTCCTTATTCCCCGCGGCCCAGGGGCAGAGCGTCGTCCACCGAACCATGGGGTCTTGGGATAACATGGACCGAGACAACTTCTCCAACTTTCTGAGCCGCGCGGCTGCCAGCATCCACGGCGGCCCTGACGGCCGCGACATCGCCGCGAACCACAGCGGTAACGAATCCGCCGCCGGTCTTTTCATATCCGACCAAATCCACCTGGGCCGCCTTCACCATGGCGTCCGCGGCTTCCACCATTCCGACAAAACCCCGGGTCTCGATCATTCCCAGGGCGTCGGTATTCTTATCACTCATGATTTCTCCTCCGTGCAGGCATGTTGTCAATTCTGAACGACAGGCGGGCAAAGGTCAAACATAATCGTTAATATTTAAACATTTAATGTTATTTTATTAACATTTCGGTTTGAGGTATAGTGGAGAGTAATGAAAAAAACCGAGAGAAAGATAAAAATCCTCGACATACTTCGGAAGGAAAACGGTCTTCCTGTTCAAATTCTGGCAAACCAGCTGGAGGTGTCCCACATGACGGTCCGCCGGGATGTTGAAGAACTGGCGGAGGAAGAGAAGGTCCGGCTCATCCACGGGGGTGTTATCCTGAGTCCCAGCCTTTCCTACGATCGTGGGGAGAATCCCTACACTCTTCATGAGGCGGGCGAAAAGCTCTCTGAGACCAAGGACCGGATCGCCAGGCGGGCCGCCTCCATCATCGAAGCGGGAGAAACCCTGACAATCGACAGCGGTTCCACCACCGAATACCTCGCCCGCAATCTCCCCGGGGACATGGAACTGAACGTTCTCTGCTATGCTCTGAACGTCATCACTCAGGTTGCGGGGATGGAGCAGGTCAAATCGATCTTCGCCGGCGGAATGCTTCATAAGAATCTGCTGATGTTCGAGAGTCCGGAAGGACTTTCTCTCATCCGGCGATACCGCGCCACCACGGCGTTCATTTCAGCCGCCGGCGTCTCGCTGGATCTGGGTGTCACCTGCATGAATGACTACGAACGAGAAACCAAGATCGCCGTCATTGAGTCTTCGGTACGGAAAGTGCTTTTGGCGGATTCATCAAAATTCGGCGTCGTCCGTTCGGAGTATTTCGCGGAAGTCGACAGCTTTGATGTGATAGTCACCGACTCCGGATTGAACGACGAGATCAAATCGGCGCTGGAGAGCCGGGGGATCGAAGTGATTGTTGCTTGATCGATTCAATTCATTTTTTTTCATGCCGGAGCTGATGGGATCCATGACCCCCAATTTTCACTTTTTCAGCGAGTCCAAAACGGTCGCCATCGGGATAACCGGCGTCAGCGGATCATCCTTGATCGGAGTAAATCCGTACTTTCTGTAAAAAGCGGCGGCCTTCTCGTGAAGTGCATCGACAATAATGCAATGGATTCCGATGACCTGGTTGGCTGCAATAGCCCGATAAAAAGCGTCTCTGAGTAGAGCGGCACCCACTCCCTGCCCCTGGACCGAGAGAGAACAAGCCAGCCGGCCGATTTTCACTGCCGGAATAGGGTACCTGGTAATTTTTCCACTGATCCCCTCGGGGTAATCTTCAAATGCGATTTGTGCAGAACTGACCGCATAATAACCAAGCACTGCTTTAGGATCGTCTTGCGGATCATGAACGATGAAAACCCGACAGATGGAGTTCTTGTCATTTTTCAGGGCGTAGAAGCGCAGATAGTCATTGAGTGACTTCTCTCCGCAGTCGAAGCCCTTGAAATCGAAACTCTTGGATGCGATTGAGAATTCCAGTGCCACTCGTCATCAGCCCCGCATGAGGCTTTTAAGAGCGTCGTTTGGCTTGGGCGGATTGGCCATGAGGTCCAGGAAACGATCTCTCTCCTGATTATCCAGGGTCAGCGTCTCGTATTCCTGAATATCTTTCTGAGCCTGATCCTGGAGCGTTGAGATGGCATAGGAGGAGAGTGACTTACCTTTGATGACGGCGGCCTTCTCAATGACCTCTTTGACACTAGTTGAGATCCGCATTTCGAGACGGGTGTTATTTATGGCCTGATTCGACTTAATCAGCCTCACTTAAAGAATGCTTTAACGTACGGCGTTTGTACACACAAAACGAGAATATTCACGGGGGTCATCAGAACCGGTAGACGGTGTTAATTTCAGTTTCACCAGACCCGGTTCGGCAGAATGGCGCCATGGACAAGGCGCTTGATTTCCACGCTTACAAACCGGCCTTGGAAAGCCGGGGAATCGACGTGATTATCGCTTGATCGATTCAATTCATATTTTTTTCATGCCGGAGCTGAAGGAGCATCACATCATGCCCATCGACAAAGCCGGTAAATTCATGATGATGGAGACCGAGATCGATGTCGTCCAATACGTCCCTGACACGAAGAGACGTACCGACATCAAGCCCCAGACTTTCCCAGGCCACTGAAACACGACGGCCGGCTTGGTTTCCCATATTGAAGAGTCCGACGGCGATTGACCCGTCGGCCAGGGGCCGACTCCAAACCTCCGCGTTCTCTCCGCCATGTTCATGTATACCGATTCGTCTCCCAGGTATTCCCAGCACGTCCTGGTTTATCGCGATCGCACCGGTGTTGGAGAGCAGATCGAGGGATTTCTTATCCAGATTCCGGATGTCGGCTCCGATGAAAAGAGGGCTGGATGCCAGACACCACAGGGCAAACTGACTCCGGTATTCGGCGTCGGTGCAGCCCGTGCCGTCCACCACTTCGTCATTTCCCACACCGTGCATACCCACAACAAGCATGTCCGGATCGTTCCAACGTCCGGGACCCGCATACGGAGCCAGATCGGCGAGAAGCCGGAATCCGTTCTCAACAATGGAATCCCAACGATCATCGATATCGCCGGATATCCGCCACATCGACGCTCCGACGGATGCGGCCCACAACCACGGTTCGGATCGTCCCCATTCACAAGCGCTGAAGAGAATCGGCCGACCGCAGCCGAGGAGAGACATCCCCATTCGACGAAACAGCAGCCGGCCGTCCAATCCCGGGGGCAGATAGCAGTTGTCGTATTTGAGAAAATCCACGCCCCACTCGGCAAAAGCTTTTGCATCCTCAGCTTCGTGGCCGTAGCTCCCCGGCCGTCCTCCGCATGTATGAGTGCCGGCACAGGAATACAAACCGAAGGAAAAGCCCATTCCGTGAAGGTCGGCGGCGAGACGGGGAATCCCGGAGAGGAACTTCTCCGAATCCCAAATCAATCGGCCGTCTTTCCGCGCCTCGGCCTGCCAGAAGTCGTCGATGTTGACGAAACGATAGCCCGCATCAAGAAGACCGGTATCCATCATCGCGGCCGCTGTTTCCCTAACCACAATCTCGTCGACTTCGGACCCGAAGGTATTCCAGCTGTTCCAGCCCATCGGCGGCATCATATAGCGGCTCCCGATGCGGTCTGGTATCGAAAAACAGTTTTCAGTGAGCGGTTTGGAGCGGTATCCAGCTCCGCATAAACCTCGGGAGCCTCGGTATAGTCGCGAAATTCGGCTATGAGACTTTCCGGCGATATCTGTTTCCGGGCGAGGAGCTCGACGGCCCATTCATGGAGTCTCGCCCTGTCCCATCGCGGGTGACATCTGTGGGCGTTCCCCCATCCCCGGGAACTGGCCGCCATTGTGATTCGATTATGAAGCCACTCTTCACCAAGCAGCAGATTTCCCGCACCGCCCTGATAGAACCCCGCGGCGACACACAGCCCGCCGGCACGAAGTGATCGTACGGCTTGGTGCAGGGCCGAATCTCTGCCGGAAAAATCGATAGCGATATCCGCACCGGGCGATTCATCCCGAATTCGTTCCGCCGGTTTCTCATCCGGGTGAAGGCTTGAATCGGCCCCCCATTCCAAGGCGAGTGCACGACGGGAAGGATCCGGCTCGACGGCAAAGATCCGATCGGCTCCTGATAATCGAACAAGTTTAACGGTCAGCAGCCCCAGGACGCCCATTCCAAAGATCGCAGCCCGGTCCCCTGAAATGATTCGTGCGTCATGAACCGCCTGCAGGGCGATGCTCATAAGGGAGAGGAAACATGCGGACTCCGGCCCCACGGTATCGGGAAGCGGGGCCCGGACACCCCACGCGGTGAACTGATCCATACTGCAGAGATGCCATTCCGCGTGAGGCAATGGAAGATGGAGGAGATCGCCTTTTTGAAATATCCGAACCCCACCACCTACGCCGACAACCCGGCCGACCCACTCGTATCCCATGGCCTGGGGAAATGAGTCACCTCCGTCTATGAACAGCCTCTTTTCCATATCAAAGCTGCGGTGTGCGAAGGGGGATGTTCCTCTGTAAAGGGAGAGTTCCGTACCGTGACTGACGGCGCTGAGAACGGCTTCAAGAGCTATTTCGTTCTCACCGGGCTCTTTGATGTCAACTTGGGTGAAACGGACCTGTTTTGGAGCCGACAATTCAAGTTTTGTCGCCATATTCGGTATCCTCCTGGGGAAATCGCAATTTCCATTGCAGCCGAAGCATATCCATCGTTTCGAGGGCATTGATCGTATCCGCCATCGGCATAACCGGGCTCTCGTCCAATCCGTTTCCGATGGACTCGCAGACATGTATGATTTCGTGGGGATAACCGTTCCCCAGGAAAGGCCGTTCGACGGTTTCGGCATCCGGTGTCCCGTATCGGTAGGTAACGGCGCGGGGACGAAAGAAGATGTTTTCGATCTTTATGCAGCCGGCCGTACCCGTGATGTAGGCCTCCCGCGGCTTGTATCCGGTGAGTCCGCATGCAAGAACGCCCATGCCGCCGTCCCGGCATTGAACGGTGAAGGCATCCTGAACATCAACTCCCGATTCTCCGATTTGAGCGTATCCCGCGGCATTCCGAATTTCGCCCAGAACCCACTGGGTGAGCGATATGGGGTAGATTCCCAGGTCGAGAAGAGCGCCGCCCGCCAATGCGGGATTCAGAAGGCGATGGCCGGCCGCGGGGCCGTTAATACAGAAATCTGCGCCCACCATGTACGGCTTTCCGATTAGGCCTGTATCGAAAGCCTCCAGAAGTTCGGACATCGCCGGGAAGAATCGCATCCACATTGCTTCCATCAGAAAGAGGCCGCGGCGCTTTGCTTCGTCGGCGCATCGTCTTGCCTGCATCGCATTGATTGCCAAGGGTTTTTCGCAAACCACATGCTTACCGGCTTCCAACGAGGACAGAATCTCTGTGAAGTGCTCGCTCTGAGGGCTGGCGATATAGACGACATCAAGATCCGGATCGGAGAGGAACGTGTTTAGATCGGAGAACTGCCGTTCGATCCGGTGCCGTGCTCCGAAAGCGGCGGCACGCTCTAAAGATCTGGAAACCACCGAATGAAGCCGAGCCCTCGACTGAAAAGAAAAAGCGGCGGCCATATTTCCCGCCATTTCTCCTGTGGACAGAATACCCCAATTGAGCTTTTCCATTATATGAAACCGCCCTATTCCGCATCAGTATCTCACGGCATACGGTCCGAGACAATGACGCCTTAACTCAGCAAAGCCAAACTGAACCATGGAACATAGGTAATCAGGAGTACCGCCACCAGTAGGACCACAAGGAAAGGCACAATCTGACGATAGACCCGGCTCATCGGTTCTTCAAATGTGTAGCTGGCCAGGAACAGATTCATACCCACAGGGGGTGTCAGATAACCGAGCTGCAGATTGGCCAGGAAGATGATGCCCAGCTGCACCGGATGAACGCCGTAAAGCTCACCGAGCGGAATGAGGAGGGGCGCCACAACCAGAATGGCCGAGTAGATGTCCATCAAAGTTCCGGTGATGAGCAGGGCCAGATTCAGAAGTATCAGAAAGACGAACCGGGAGGAGATATGGTCCCTGAAAAAGGCGGTCAGCATCGTGGGAACCTGAGCGTCAATAATGAAGTAGCTCAACCCCTTGGCCATGGCCAAAATAACCAGAACCCCGCCGATGACGGGTATGCCTCGCCGCAGCACCCTGGAAATGAGATCCAGGGAAAGTTCCCGGGTGACGGCGGTGAGCAGCAGAGTGTACACAACCGCAAGAGCGGCGGTCTCCACCACATTGGTGAGACCGCCGAAATAGGACGCCAATAGAACCACCGGCAGAAGCAGATCGCCGACCGCTCCAATAAATGCCGATTTGAACTCTTTAAAGACAAAGGGCGTACGCTCAGCCTTGCTTCGAACCGCCCGGTAGACACCCATTGAGGAGAGAGCGACAACCAGAAGGATTCCAGGCAGCAGGCCGCCGAGGAACATATCCTTGATGCTGATTTGGGCGGTGACTCCATACATGATGATGGGAAGAGCCGGCGGGAAGAGTAAGCCGACACTGCCTGAAGACGTGATGAGTCCTCTGGAAAAATCCTTCCCGTACTGGCCGCTCTCAATTAGAACAGATGCAAGCAGGCCCCCCAGGGCCAGTATGGTGACTCCGGAAGCACCGGTAAATGTGGTGAAATATGCGCAGGCAACCACAGCGACAACGGCCAGACCGCCGGGCAGCCAACCCAGGGCCGCGCGAAAAAATCTGACCAGACGTTTGCCCGAAGAGCACTCGGAGAGCAGATATCCCGCGACGGTGAAAAGAGGAATGGCGGGTATCATATTTCCAATGAGCAGATTGTATGCTTCGTTTGGCAGAGACTCCAGGGCCCCCCAATTGCCGGAGAAGAGCAGAAGTGCGGTACCGCCCAGCATCAGATATATGGGCAGTCCGCGGGCGCCGAGAAATAGAACAAGACCGATGAGCGGCCACCTCAGAAGACGGAAGACGGTGTACCAGAGGTCAACAGTGTCAAAGAAAGTAAAAGGAAGATTGACAAACGCCGCACCGAGCAAGTTCACGACAGAAGGCCATGAAAAGACCAATCCCAGGAAGAGTCCGAGAATCAGAAAACCCGACGGCTTCCGGCCGGGACGCCACAGAGCTCTGAGGGACATGGAGAGATAACCCAAAGGCAGGATGATGAGAATGAGCCTAATCGGCAGAATACCGACACTTTCACCCGGAGCGAAGCCCAGTACCAGGAAGGACGCCGAAGCGACGGCGAAAGCCATATTGACGGTACTCGAAGCAATGTTCTTGGTGATATCAATGACTTTCCAGAATTCGCCGGAGGGAAGAGTTGTGGAACTCAGGGACAGATGCGCATCCTCTCTGGACGCCGTAATGCCGCCCACCCAGGCAACCCAGACGACGATGTGCTGAAGAAACCCGGAGGTCCAGACCAATCCGGATCCGCTGGTTTTACGAATGACTACTTCCAGTACAGGCACCACCGCCAACCCAAGAAGGAAAATTCCGCCGATGATATCTTCGATTAAAGCGACTCTGCTGTTCCCGTGACTTTGACTTGTCTGGTTCATTGTCCGTTCCTGAATCGGTCCAACTCAGAGCTGAGATCCTCGTACAATTCCGTGGGAACGGCCTTGCCTTCACCTACCATGAGATTCTGACCGTCCGACATTGCCGCCAGCCATGTGTCTGTTTCAGCCCGGGTCGGTTTGATGACAACCAGACCGTTATCCTTCATGACTCTCAGTGCCGCGTCATTGAGTCGAACGGATTCCGAATAGAAGTCTCTGGCGAGTTTCTCCATGGAACTCCTGAGCTCTTCATGGTACTCCTCCGGTATTCGTGACCACATGCGTTGAGTTATCACCAGCCCGCCGATGACCGGCGCGATTCCAAAATCCGTCATGTGCGGAGCCAGAGCGAACCATTGGTAGGCTGCGGCGACAACGGGAGGGGTGTAAATACAGTCGATCTGACCGCTCTGCAGCCCCACCATGACTTCGTTCAGACTGACGGGAACGACATTGAATCCAAGTTCTTTAAACGCGGCCGCGATCTCACTCTCCGAATTGTCCACAGCCAGGAATGATCGCTTCAGATCTGACGGTGTGCGCAGAGGCTGGTTTCCAAAGAGATTTGCCCAGCCTGTCTTCGACCAGGCCAGGATTTCGAAGCCTTCCTCCCGGAACCGTTCATCAAAACGACCGACAAACGTATCCAGAGTATAGTCCAGTTCGGCGTCATTGTGGATTAGACCAGGCAGGGTGACGACAAAGGTCTCGGGGACCATCGCCTTAAGTCCGAATGCGGAAAACACCCCTGCATCAATCTGACCGAACCGCATCTTGCGGATCATGTCTCCTTCCCCACCGGCGATTCCCCCGGGATAGATGCGGACACGCACCCGACCCTCGGTGATGCGATTCCAGTCTCCGGCCATCCGACGAAGAGAGGTGTCCCACTCGGTTCCTTCGGGCAGCGGACTGGCCAGTTTTATTGTTTGGGCGTATACACCAACGGAGACCACGGCAAATACCATGAAAACCAGAAGGATCCGCACCGATCCTTTCAACATGAAAATCCCCAGATCGAATAGTTAACGATGAATAAGGTTATCTCAAATACTCAATTCTGGATATGAAATCGGCATAAACTTCCTCATCAATCCAGTTCCCCTCTCCCACGACCAGTTTATGGCCGTCGATGAGGATATCATACCAGTCTTTCTTCTGGGACTCACTCAGTCGCGCCACCTCCAGACCGTGATTGGACATCACTTTCATGGCTTCTGTATTGATCCGTTCGGACTCCGCATAGAAACTGCCGGCCACATCTTCGATCGCTTTTTTCAATTCGGCATGATACTCAACGGGTATGCGGTTCCAGGTGCGCTCGCTGATAACCAAACCGCCCAGAACCGGAGCAATGGGAACGTCGATCATGAATGGAGCCTGGGAGAACCATTGATACGCCGCCGAGGCCATTGGCGGCGCATAAAACGCACTGACCATTCCGCTCTGGAGAGATACCATTAACTCGTTCAAAGATACAGGAACAACATTGAACCTCAAAGCCTTGAAATTGGCCGCCACCTCTTCGTCGGTGGCGCTGACCGCCAGAGTCTCGCGCCTCATCAGTTCCGGTGTTGAAGCGGGTTGTTTGGAAAAAAAGTAGGCCCAACCGCTTTTCGACCAAGCCAGGACTCGAAAACCCTCACGAATAAAAGCCTCATCAAAGTTTGACGTGTATTGTTCCATGATAAAATCGAGTTCAGCTTCTGATTGAAACATCCCCGGGAGACTCATCACAAAGGAATTGGGTACGATAGTCTTCAATCCGAATGACGTCAGCACGGCGGCGTCCAATTGGCCGAACCGTATTTTACGAATCATGTCGGCATCGTTGCCGGCCACTCCTCCCGGATATATTCGTATTCTGACCCGCCCCCCGGTGATATCGGCCCATTCCGCGGCCATACGCTTGAGACTTGTGTCCCATGCCGTGCCTTCCGGGAAAGGACTTCCCAGCTTCACGTTTAAGGCTCCAAGGGGGGAGAGAGAGAGGATGATGATGAGAAGCAGCAATATTCCGGTTCGTTTCATCTGGGAATCCTTTAAGAAAAATCGACCAGGAAATAATCCTCGATATGTTCAAGGAGCCACCGCGCTTTTTCCTGGTACAGAATAATCATCAGTCGGTTTTCGGTATGCAGTTCCGGGTCTATCGACAGGGCCTTATCCAAATAATCCCTGAATCCCGCCACATCCTGACTTTTGACCGATACGGCCATCGCCATGGTGATATGAGGGGACGGATCGGATCCCTCCGAAAGTGCCAAAGCACGATCGTAATGATAGTACGCCCGTTTCTCCGCATCATCCCCTGCCCCGGCGGCTTTATAGAATTCGTCTATGAACGCCGCGGTATGGGGACTCCGCTGATTCAGGTACATCAGAAGGGAAGGCGGCAGGGACAACTGAATCTGTATCATGACATCATGAACACCGGAGTTGTCGGGGTTCAGCTCCAGAGATCTGTATAATAGGAGTCCCGCTCTATCCAGTGTGGTTGTAAGCTCCATATCGAAGGGGTCGGTACTCGCCATTCCAAACCAGGCAAGACCGGCCCAGTATGCTTCGTCGGCGTCCTCTTCTTCGAGAAGAGAAGCGGCGGCATCATACTCTTCGGACTCCAGGAGTTCGGTGAATCCCGGATGCCGGAGTTCCAAGGACATGAGCAGGTAATCCCGGCCCCGGCGGTAGAGCTTCTTTGCCCTCTTCCTGGCGGCATCCGCTTCCCGCCATTTTTCATCTTCCATCATATCGGCGGGCATCTGGACAAATCCGCCGGAATACATCACGAAGTTCTTGCCGGTCGAGGCCGCCAATTCGGCGTTCTCCGGATCCTTTTCCAGGATTATCTCGTATATCTTCAGCGCCAGAGGAAGAGAATCGGCCACCAGCTGCGGATCGTCATCCGAGGTGAAGGATTGGGATCCCGACGGAGAGGAGAGCATATCGGCCACTGATTTCATCGCTTGTTTTTCGATGGTTCCGCAGGAAACCAAAACCAGGGAGACGATCAGGATGACTATGATATTTCGACCGGCTTTCATTTTGTCCATTATCAGATTTCCACTCCCGGGACACAAGGGAGAAGGGAGTGATTCGCCAGCTGCCCGGCAATTTTTCTATATGCCGTCGGCATAGGCAATTGGTCCAGCCCCTCCGATTCCACCCACTTGCCGCCACCGGAAAGCCGGAACGCGGGTGAGTTTCCGTGCCTGGGGACGAAGATTCCCGGCTCAAGATGCTCTTTATACTTGGTATAGGCGTGAATCATCACTGGGAGATTTGTGACAATTTTCCAGTTCATCTCAAAATCCGGTATTTCCGTCCGAGCCGGAAAGACCCACATACCCCGGGCGATTCCGGAACTGCGCTGCTGGAGAAAAACCCGGCATTCGTCGATCAGCACCGCTATGGGCGTTCTCAGCTCGACAATAGTCTTCTTTCTGCGGAGGGGAATCTCATCCTGCCTCCCTTGAGCTCGAGCCAGGCAGCTCCCGCCCAGGGGACAATCACGGCAGCGCGGCGATCTGGGAAGGCATACCAACTGCCCAAGCTGCATAACGGCGGCATTCAGGCGGCCCGGTTTTTCCCTCGGCATCCGGGATTCCACGGCCTTTCGGAATCTATTCTCAACGGATTTGTCCCACCCCTCAAGACCTGATAGTCTCTGAGCGATACGTCGGCCGTTGGCGTCGATGGCCGCATTCCGCTCATCGAAGGCAAAGGACGAGAGCGCGGATGCGATATAATCCCCGATTCCCGGAAGTGAGCGGAGATCGTCATAGCTTCGGGGTATTCGCCCGCCGAAGCGACGGACGATTTCACCTGCCGCCGAGGCGAGATTCCGAGCTCGATTGTAGTAGCCCAGGCCTTCCCAGTCCCTCAAGAACTCATCTTCACCGGTTTCGGCCAGATGACCGGGTGTCGGATACCGCTCCATCCACCGGATGTAGCGAGACTGAACGGCGGAAATCGTTGTCTGCTGAAGCATCACCTCGGAAACCCATATGGCCCAAGGTTCCCGGGTGTCCGCCCAGGGATAGTCCACACCGTACCGGTCGAACCAGTCCAGCAGGGCCTCAACCTGGCCGGCGCTCAGAAGTTCCGCGTCGTCATCCATCACAACGCGTCCCAAAGCGAATCCTCAGGCGGCGGCGCCGTCACAACGATGCGTTCCGGACGGGTGGGATGTGGAAACTCCAGACTCCTGGCATGAAGATAGATGTTTCCATTGAAATCGGTTTTCTTGGCGCCGTACTTCCGGTCTCCCACCACGGGGCATCCGATTGAAGACAGCTGGGCGCGAATTTGATGATGTCTCCCGGTCAGAAGCTCCACTTCAATCAGAGAGAAGTCCCGGACCGTAGCGATTTGACGATATCGGAGCCGGGCCTCTTTGGCCCCCGGAGTACCGGATTCCATCAGCCGGGCGGTATTGGTCCGGACATCCTTTTTGAGCCAATGGACAAGTTCCCCTTCGGGCTTCTTCGGCGGTGACTCGACGATGGCCCAGTAAATTTTCCTGGTATCCCGATTTCGGAACGACTCGGTGAGCCGACTGAGGGCTTTGGATGTTTTGGCCAGCACCAGAACACCGCTGGTGGGCCGGTCCAAGCGATGCGGCAGCCCCAGGAAGACATTGCCGGGCTTTGAGTCACGTTCTTTGATGAAGGCTTTCATCAGATCCGGAATGCATTCGTCGCCGGTCTTGTCCCCCTGGACCAGAGTGCCGGGCATCTTATTCACCGCCAGGAGATGATTGTCTTCGTACAAGATGCGGGGATTCAACGGTGTCGCCAGAGGTCAATCAGTAAAAAAACCGCAACGATACCGGAGAAAAGAAATCCTAAGATGCCGATGACCGGTATTCCGAACATCAATGGCGGTATCAAGGACTGAACCAGAAGGGAAGACCCCATAATCATGGCCGCCAGAAGCACCGCCGCCGACAGCCGGGTGACGACATGATTCAGAGTGGAATTCAGTTTTTTCATGTCTTTGAGTTCAAATTCCATGCGAAGTCGGCCCGCTTTGAGGAGGCTCACCAGATCCCTGGCCTCACCGGGCAGGTCACGGACAAACCGCAGGGTGTCTCCGGAGGCTCCGATGATTTCCTCGGTGATGCGTTCGGGACTCAATTCCCGGCGAATCATTTTCTTTACGAAGGGTTGTGAGGCACGGATGAAATCAAATTCAGGATCGAGCCGGCCGGCGATATCCTCAATGGTGGCCATGGCCTTGGCCAGGAGATAGAAGTTGGAGGGGATGTCTATCTCGAAACGCCGGATAAGACTGAACAGCGCGCTCACCATCTCACCAAGATCCACCCGGCCGAAGGGTCTGGAGAGATAACGCTCAATCACCAGTTCCATTTCACCTGTCAGACGCCTGACGATATCGGGATCCCGATATCCGGACCACCCGAGAATCGCCCGAACGGCTCTGACCGAATCGGATCGCACAATGGCCGCCATGAGATCGGCCAGGAAGCTTCTCTGACTGGGAAGAATCGAACCGGCCTGACCGAAGTCCAGAAAGGCAATCGTGCCGTCGGATTCGATGAGAATATTATTTCCATGGGGATCAGAATGAAAGAACCTGTGATCGAAAATTTGCTTCAGGACGGCACGGGCGCCCCGTCGCGCCAGAGTAGCCCGTTCCGCGCCCATGGCCTCCAAGGCTTCCTCATTACTCACAGGGACGCCATCGATATATTCCATGGTGAGGATTCTCCGTCCCGAATAATCACGAAGGGGAGACGGAGCGGTAATATGGGGATCGTCGGCAAAGTTGCGTCGGAAGGTTTCCAGATTATCCGCCTCATTGCGGAAATCCAACTCCGAACGCATCGCACGTTCTATTTCCCTGACAACCTCCACCGGCCGAAAGGCGGCCAAAGCCGGAACATGCCGGTTGACGAGCCGTGCAAAATCCCTGAGTATGGCAAGGTCCGAATAGATGGTATTTGAAATCCCGGGTCTCTGGATCTTTACGGCCACCCAGGGAGCCGGCACTCCCGGCGAGGACGATATATCGGCCGGGCCGTCTGTGGTATTATCTTTCGCGGCGGCTCGAATCCGTGCCCGATGCACCTGAGCGATGGACGCCGAGGCAATAGGTTCCCGTTCAAAATCATCGAAAACGTCCTCGGGATAAGATCCGAGTTCCCGGAACACGGCATCCCGCACCTCTTGAATTCCAATCGGGGGGACTTCGCCTCTGAGCTTCTCAAACTCATCAATCCAATCCGGCGGCAGAAGATCCGGCCGATGGCTCAGCAGCTGGCCGATCTTCACGAAAGTCGGTCCGAGCTCTTCCAATGCCCGTCGCATCCGCTCGGGTCCGCTTAGAGTCCGCCTGATACGGCGATTTCCCCGAGAACTTCCTCTGAGTCTGCGATATATATCGGTATCCGCCTTGCGCACCACTTCGGCGAATCCGTATCGGATGAGTACCCTGGCGATTTCGGAGTAGCGGGTGACGCGGCCGATGGCTTTGCCCACAAATCCCTTCTTCCTGGATCCGCCTTGAGTTTTGCGATTCCCGTCTTTGTCGGCAGTAGGTGTGTACGTTGAGGACAAGGTTCTATTTCTCCGCCGCGTCCTTTGGCTCGAGGCCGGATTCAAGAATCTCCACCCGAGCCTTCAGAGCTTCCAGCTCTTTTCTCGATGCCAGATGCATTTCCGCCAGGGCTTTCTCAACGGCCTCGTCCACCCGTTCATCGAGTTTCTTCCGGGCGGCTTCGGCACCGTCTTTCATCTCTTCGGCGAGCCGTCGTCCCTCCTCTTCGGTGAGCCCTCTTTCTTTCTTCAGAGTGTCAACAGCCTCATCAAGCTTGTCCTTCGTGAGAGCCGCCAATCCAAGTCCTGTGTATGCGGCTTTCTCCAATGCGTCCCAAATCGACATGATTAGTCTCCCTTTTGAGTCGGGGTCTATCTTTATGATAGTCCGGCGGAGGAAAGGAAGGAAGCCGACCGTTGAATCTCGACGGAATTTTGCCGGACATAAGGCAAAGATACGGCGGAACGTTATAATGAGAGACTGTGGAAGAAGAAGATAACGACCGACTCGCAAAAATGGAGAAACTTCTCGAAAAGAAGGACCGAAAGGGCAACCGGCTGTGTTGGATTCGCTGGGACCCCAACTCAAAATACGGCTATGAAATCGAAGACGCCCGGGAAGAGATCCGCTGGATGGTGTATGAAATTCGCCGTCTTAAGGAAGAGAACGCGGAACTCAAATCATTTGTCGACAACTTTCGCCTCGCATTGGAAACGGAGATGAACGAGGAATAGGGGTCGCGGACGGAGTGCCGCGTGCGGGAAGTGCCTCCGCCGGCCGTGGGCTGTGGGTGCAGAGCCTCAGGCTGGGCGCCGCGTGCGGGAGAGGGAAGACTCCGCCGGCAAGACTCCCCCGGCTAAGCGCCGCAGCACTTCTTGTATTTTTTGCCGCTTCCGCATGGGCAGGGGTCGTTGCGCCCCACCTTGGGACTCTCCCTTTTCTGGGGATTGTTGACCATCCTGGCGTCGGTGAAAAACCATTGCCCATCGCTCTTCACGAAGCTGCTGACTTCGTGATGGTTGACCACCGCTCGATCCGAGTCGCGGTAGCGGACCGTAAATTCAACCTGACCTTCGGTATCCGATACGCCCCCGGCGACGGTGTCCAGGATTTCCAGACCCATCCATTCGGATTCCTCCGCCCATTGGGCCGTTGCTTCCCGGGATATTTCCTCACGCCCGTCGGGGTGATGGGTACTCATAATGTAGTCCACACTGCCCTTGACGTAAGCCGTGTAGCGCGAGCGCATAAGGGCTTCGGCCGTGGGGGCCCGGGATGTTCCGTCGATGTAGGGTTTGCAGCATTTGCCGAAAGCGATGCCGCTTCCGCATGGACAACCGGCCATGGTCAGCCTCCTGAATCAAATCGCCAGCAAGGATAACCGTCCGGGGACAGAAAGAGCAAGGGCTCTTGGTAAGGGCTCCCGGACTAAGTCTCAAGCCTCGTGGGGCCGGCTGCCCAATCCCGAATTCTCGAATGCCGCACCACATGGCGTTCTAGAGCCGCCTTCACCGCTCCCTCATCGGCGAAGAGCGTCACCGAGAACCTGGCTCTCGTCAGCGCCGTATACAGGATTTCCCGGGAAAGCAGCCTCTCGGCCCCTTGGGGCAGCAGGATGATCACCTCATCAAATTCAGATCCCTGACTCTTGTGTATTGTCTGTACCCAAGCCGGCTCCCAAGAGGGGAGAACCGCCAGAGGCAGCACACGGTGATGGTCGCCGTCGATGAATTGTGCCCTGAGGCGATGGCCGTCCAGGATGATGAGGCCCCGATCACCGTTCCAGAGGTTTCTGTCGGGATCGTTTCTCATCACCATAATCGGCATGCCGGGAAACGGACTTGTCGTACCGCCCATGAGCAGGGAGATACGGTCGTTCATATCGGGTACGCCCCAGGGACCTCTCCGTAAAGGCGATAAGACGGCAAGGTGTTCGTGACTGAGATTCCGGTATGCTTCGGCCAGATGGTGCGACATCGCCTCGACGCTCGGCAATTGATGCATATCAAGGCCCTCGGCCCTAAATGACGCATTCAGAGCCTGCAAATCTCCCCTCCGAACCGCCGCGGCGGCGTCAAGGATGACGTTGGATGATCGGTAGACCGTACTGAGCTGAACAACTGATCCTTCCAGAGGGGAGCTTCCCGGAACGGCCTCCCGGGCTATTCCGGCCAATAAATCTCCAAGGAGAGCTCCAGCCTCAACCGAAGGAAGCTGATCCGGATCTCCCACCAGAAGCAGCGCGGCCCTGTCGGGTAATGCGCGCAGCAGTGTATTCATCAGGGGAAGGTCCACCATCGAGGCTTCGTCCACGACGACCAGCTCGGCGTCCAGGGGGTTCCTCTCGTCATAGATCGGATGCCGGCCCGGAGACATACCCAGCAGACCGTGGAGCGTCCTCCCGGTCAGACGATCTTCTGGTACATCGAGATCCTTTGATTTCAGACTTTCCATCATCCTGGCCGCGGCACGGCCGGTGGGAGCGGCCAGGGCTGTCCTGGGAAAATCCTGTCCGTTCTCCCTGCATCCCCGGCCGATTAGCCCCAGAAGAGAGGCGACGGTGGTGGTTTTACCCGTACCCGGGCCGCCGACGAGGAGCAGAACACGGCGCCCGCCGGCAAGTTTCGTCATGAGTTCCCCCGCCGGGTCGTCGGGACTCTCCGACGGAGCCGGGAAGGAATCGTCATCGGTCCGGACAATGCAGCGCCGGGCAAGCAGAGTGAGTAGCGCATCCTCCAAGCGGCGGCGTTTCAGGAAATAAAGATAGTTGCCGTCGGCACTCAGTACCAAAGGCGTCCGGGGAACCGGCAAATCGTCCGCTTCGCGGAAACCTCCCTCTAATCTGGTGATCAATCCTGAGGAAAGACCTTGGGACAGCAGCCGGGGGAGCTCGTCGGACAGGTTGGTCGGCAGCTCTTGATTATAACCGGGCGGAGAGGACTCTCCAGGCAGTGCGTACCATTCGGGCATCTCTTCGGCCAGGAGTTGAAGATTCGTCCTCATGTGGCCGCCCGCCGCCTGCATAGCCAGGTGAACCAGAAGCCAGCGAAGAAGACGGCGTTCCGGCGCCGACGAATCGGAGCCGTATTCTTCGACCAGGGAATCCGCCAGATAGAGACGGAACCACGGAACACTCAGAGTTTCACCTATGCGAAAAAAATTTTTCATGCCAAGACGCCTT
>JARGFR010000036.1 GCA_029210985.1 Spirochaetaceae bacterium
AACCAACCCCGACAATTTCAAAGAAATCTTCCGATCGGAACACACCTATCTTCTGGGCATCAAAACACCGTGCTCCGACAATTTCACTCATGCCGCCGAGACGATCAGTGAGCAGATCGGGCTTCCCTTGAAATGGCATCGTGCCGATCTTCGGTACTTGGAGGAAGTGTTGGTGCGCACCATTGCCCAGGCGGAATAATGGCGGAAATGGATGATAGAGACATAAGAATCCGGGAACTCGAACGGCGATTGGACCGCCTGGCCAAGGAAAAGGCCAAGTCGCAGCTTCTGAGCGAAGTCATGAGATCATTTCGCGCCGCGGCAACCTTCGAGGAGATACTGCAGTCCATTATCAATAATGCGCTGATATTCCACGGCGGAATGTCCGTTCGCCTCTACTACAATCTGGGTTCCCATTGGCATCTGCACGATTTGGATGGAGATAAAGGGTTTGTTGAAATCTGTGAGAACCCCATGCTGGAAGAGGTGCTGGGGAAGAAAACCTATGTAGAACAACTGGAGGAAGCCCCCCAGGAACTCTTTAATGATACTCATCAAGACATGCAGAAACATACCGGCTTATGTGCCTCCGGGATACCGCTGATGGTCAACGGATCCATCATCGCCGTTCTGGAGCTCAGGGGCAGAATGCTCTATGATTTCGAGTTCCAGGAAGAATTCGACATCTTCTTCTCTTATTCGGGCATCGTTCTCCAGAATGCCATTCTCAACAGCAATGCCCTCTCTGAAATGGAAAGTGAATACCGGCAGATTTTTGAAAGTTATAACGATGGTGTGATGGTACTCGATCAATCCTATCGTATCCGACGAGTCAACGGAATGATGTGCCGTTTGCTCGGCATGGGCCGGGAACAGATGTCCGGCTTATCGGCCCTGGATCTTGCCGTTATCAACAATGAGGCCGAGTGCTGGCTCAAAGAACCCCGAACAAACGATTCGATCTATTCCTCCGATACAGTTTTCTTGAATCCGAAAACCCAAGCGCAGCAGTACTGCATCATCATCATCGGTATTCTGAAGGATTCCGATGACAGACCCGCCGGCTACATTGTGGGGCTCAAAGATATCAGGCTCAGGGTGCAGGCCGCGGAAGATCTTCGGGTCAGCGAGGAGCGATTGCGTCTGGCGATGAAGGGTTCCAATGACGGTCTTTGGGATTGGAATATTCAGACCGACGAATGGTATTTCTCCTCCAGGTGCAGAGATATCTTCGACTGCTCGGAAAGTGAATTGAGAGAGAAGCTGGTGGATAGGGACAGAACGTCGTTTATGGAGCAGATCGACGCTCTGATGGCGGGCCGTTCCGACCGGTTTGAAGCGGAATTCAGTTTCCCGCACGAAAACGGTACCCCTACCGATGTGCTCGGCCGGGCATTTCTCTTGAAAGACCGGAACGGTGAAGCACTTCGCCTGATCGGAACCTTAACGGATCTTTCCGAGACCAAGAAGAAGGAACGCGAACTTCGGTTGGCCAAGGAAACGGCTGAAGAGAGCGAACGGATAAAAAGCACCTTTCTGGCGAATATGAGCCATGAAATTCGTACACCGATGAACGGAATCATCGGGTTCTCAAGGATGCTCGCGGATATGGATATTTCCAGAGAGGAAAGCCGGGAATACGCCGATATTGTTCTTGAAAGCACACAGCGGCTGCTCACGATTGTGAACGATATTCTGGATATTTCGCAAATCGAATCCGGGGCAATGATTTTAAAACCCTCGGAGACCAATTTAAACCGTCTAATGGACAAGCTGTACACATTCTATTCTCAGCAGAGTGACGTACAGAATCTTGATCTGAAGGTGATGAAGGAGTTGGACGATCTCAATGCAAAAATTCTTATTGATCCTGTCAGGCTGGAGCAGGTGTTAAGCAACTTAATTTCCAACGCGATGAAGTTTACCGAACATGGCGGTATCGATTTCGGTTATCAACTCTCGGGCGGGCGACTGGTTTTCCATGTGCATGACACTGGTCTGGGTATTCCCGAAGAAGACCATCAAAAAATATTCCGCAGATTCGAACAGTCATCCAATGGACAGGACTATCACCTCGGCGGCAGCGGCCTCGGACTGAGCATCTCCAGTGAAATTGCCAGGATGATGGGGGGCGAATTGACTCTGTCTTCGAAGAGGGGAGAGGGTTCGACATTCTCCTTTTCCATTCCCTACTCCCCGATCAACGGCCCCCGTCAGACTTCGGTATGAGTTCGGTAGTACTATTTCTTTTATCACAGTCCTATAACCAATGTTATAGATTACGTTCTCTCTCCTCCAAAAGCAGGTCTTACAGATTGGCATAAAAATTGCCAACTCTTTATGAAATTCAGTTTCGGAAGGAGATCCTCCCATGAGCCGAGATCGCATATCCTTTTTTCGCAGTATCGGTGGAAAAATCACATTGATGTTCGTTTTTGTCGTCTTCACGACGATTGGGGCTTTGACAATTCTCTCTATCTACCAGTCTTCCCAGGCCCTGATGAAGAAGAGTTTTGAGGGACTGACCGCCATTCGAGAGGTCAAAAAAACACAGATCGAGACCCTATTTTCCCGAAGTGAAGAGGATATGCATGTCCTGGTGAATATGGTGGCGGCTCTGCAGCAGAGCACCTTTGACCGTCTGTCCGCCCTGCATGCCAATAAGGCGGTTATGGTGGAAAACTATCTGAGAACAGCCGCGGTCCCGCCTCCGCAGGTCATAACCGACCAGCAGTTTATTGCCTTCTCGTCGGGAATCATCGGTGAACGTTCCGGTCTCGGTGTGTCCGGTGAATCTTATCTCGTCGAACGCCGGAACGGGCGCATCTACTTCCGGAGTGAAATGACCACCATGGGAAACGGACGGTACGTCCCCGGGTACGATTTAACCGATATCGCGCCGGTCTATCTGCTTAGCGCTCTGGACGGTCAGTCTACGAAGGATGTGTTTTCCGATTCGGCCGGAAATCTCGTCGCGGTGGTATCAACTCCCGTTCCCGTACCGGGTATGAATCTCGCCATGGTGACGAAAATAAGCCTCGCGGAGGGAATCGTGTTGAATCTGAAGGGGCATAACGAGGATATTCTGACCGAATATGTCGAGACTTACGGTTTCTACGATCTCTTCCTCATCCACCCCAACGGCCATATCTTCTACTCGGTTGCCAAAGAAAAGGATTTTGGAACCAACATCATCTCCGGTGAATATGCCGATTCTCCTTTGGGAGATGCTGCGCGGTCCGCACTGGATTCAAAAGCGCTGACGTTTGCCGATTTCAGGCCCTATGAACCTTCCGACGGCGAACCGGCGTCTTTCCTGGTTCAGCCGATGATTCACAGCGGTGAAGTTGAGCTGCTCATCGGTCTGCAGTTGTCCCTGGATCGGATCAACAGCATCATGCAGGAGAGGTCCGGGATGGGAGAAACCGGCGAAACATACCTTGTCGGGCAGGATAAACTGATGAGATCCGATTCCTACCTCGATCCGGTGAACCACAGCGTCGCGGCATCTTTTGCCCGGCCCGAGACCGGTTCGGTGGACACTGACGCTTCACGTGAGGCTCTTGGGGGAGTCTCCGGCGAACAGATCGTCATCGATTACAACGGAAATCCCGTTCTTTCCTCGTACACCGATATCAATGTATTTGGAATTGAATGGGCGCTTCTCTCAGAAATTGACGAAGCGGAAGTCAGAGCACCGATCAGAAGCCTGGTGAAATTCATCATCATCGGATCGATCGCCATGCTGGCCGCGGCGGTGATTGCCGCGATTCTTTTCTCCTTGACGATTTCCCGTCCCATCATGCTCTTGGTGTCCGGAGCCGGTAATCTGGCTCTCGGCGATATCGATCTTTCGGATGTGGACCCAGAGAAATTCCGCGGTATTCGGAACAGGTCCGATGAGCTGGGGGTCATCGGTAACTCCTTTGCCAATCTGGTGGATTACCAGAAAGGAAAAGCGGGCATCGCCGAGGAAATTGCGAAGAACAATCTTCAGGTTGAAGTGGAGGTCTCTTCGGACAAAGATACCCTGGGTCTCTCCTTCCGGCAGATGGTGGAATCCCTCAACGAACTGCTCGGGCATGTGAATGTGACTGTTGAAGGTGTCAGCGCCGGCTCGGAGCAAGTGAGCCAGGCCAGCCAGAGCTTGAGCCAGGGCGCGACGGAACAGGCTGCTTCTCTGGAACAGATTTCGGCCTCGGTGAACGAAATCAGCAGTCAGTCCGGAGAGAATGCCGAGAAATCGGCCGACGCCAATCAAATCGCCAAAGATGTCATGACCAAAGCCAAAACCGGAAATACCCAGATGGCCGAAATGATCAGCGCCATCGATCGGATCAACGATTCAAGTGAAGAAATCAACAAGATCGTGAAAGTCATCGATGATATTGCATTTCAGATCAATATCCTTGCCCTCAATGCCAACGTAGAAGCGGCCCGAGCGGGTAAATACGGCAAGGGATTTGCCGTCGTGGCCGAGGAAGTCCGGAACCTGGCGGCTCGTTCCGCCCAGGCGGCCAAAGAAACATCCACCATGGTGGAGGACAACATGTCAAATATTGAAATCGGCAACAATGTCGCCAAACAGACCGCCGAATCCTTATCGGAAATCGTGTCCGGCATCGATACCATCACTGCGGGATTGGATGAAATCTCCCTGGCCAGCAGTGAACAGGCCAAGGGTGTGGCCGAAGTCACCAAAGGTCTTGAGCAAATCGAGCAGGTGACCCAGGACACATCGGCAAGCGCCGAGGAAAGCGCTTCCGCCAGTGAAGAACTGTCGGCCCAGGCCAGAGAGCTTAAGAGTATGGTGGGACGTTTCCGCTTGAAGTCGATGGAGTTTCGAACGATCACCCAAGCCGCCCCTGAAGAAGCCACTCAAGCCTCACAAGCCGCCGCTCCGAAAGCCCCATCGACAACGCGGCCTATGGCCCTTGTTGCTCTGGATGACGATGATTTCGGTAATTTCTGAGCATCCATAGATGAAGCGGTTTCTGTTGATGCTGGTCGCCGAAGGCGTCGATCCCCGGGTTTTTCTCTGGGCCCTCCTCGGCTTCACTCTGGCCGCCGCCGGCTGGGTGATGACGCTGAGGCGGGCACTTCGTAAGAAATCCCGTGAGATGCGAATGGAAAAGGAACAATACAGTGCGCTCTTTACCGATTTTCTCGACCCCATCCTGATAGGGGATGCAGATACCGGCATTCTCACGGACTGCAATAGAGCCGCCGGTGACTATTTCGGGCGTTCACGGGGCGATTTGATCGGATCGGATCGCATCGCATCAAAGTCTTCTGCATCCTGAGCCCGGAGACAATGATAACGAGTTCAATACATTTAGCCGCCATTTGGCAAATCCAACGTCGACGATCGAGACGATCGTTATTGCGGCCGGAGGGAAGCTGCGCACGGTCCAGATAAGGGCCTATTTGTTCAACACCGCCGAAAACCGCTATATGGTGTCTATTTTTCACGACATCACCGAAAGCCGGATGGCCCGGAAAGCTCTGCAGGAGAGCGAAGACCGGTTTCGAGAGTTATTCGTCAATGCGCCCATCGGGTATCAATCCCCGGACGCCGAGGGCCGGTTCGTCGAGATGAGCCGGAAATTCTGCGAACTGACCGGCTACGACCGGGAAGATCTTATCGGGCGCTCTTTCACAACCGTCCTTCATCCGGATTGGCATCAGCATTTCCGGTAAGGTTTTCCCGAATTCAAAGCCCGGGGATTCATTGATGGTGTTGAATTCGGGATGCGTCTAAAGGACGGCGGTGATATCTTTGTCTCCTATTCCGGCCGTATTGGGAAGGATATCGACGGGACGTTCAAGCAGACCTATTGTGTCTTTCGGGATATCGGCAAAGAACATGAATATCGAAAACAGCTGATTCATGCCAAAGAACTTGCCGAAGATGCCAGCCGGGCCAAGACGGTGTTTCTGGCCAATATAAGCCACGAGATTCGAACACCCTTGAACGGCATTTCCGGCATGTTCTCCTTGTTGAACACAACGACGCTTAATGTTGAGCAGGCGCAATATGTGAACTCGGCCGCATCATGGTGTCCCGGCTCACAACGCTCCTCAGCGATTTGTTGGACCTGACCCGAATTGAATCCGGATATGTGAACATACAACAGCTCGTCTTTTCGCTTCAGGACGTCCTGGATGCCCTGCGGGACTCACATTCTCCCCAATGCTGGGCAAAGGGGTTGAATTGCGTCATTGATGTCGACCAGACCATACCGGAGCATTTTGTGGGAGACCCCGATCGTCTGCGTCAGATTCTGAACAACCTGGTGGGTAATGCAATAAAATTTACGGCCAAGGGATCCGTTGCGGTCGATATCCGAATTCTGGAACGGAAAGTCGATCAAGACATTCGGCTGGGATTCTCCGTCACCGATAGGGGTATCGGGCTGAATCAGAATCAGATCGAATCCTTCTTCGAAGCCTTCGTTCAAGCAGAAGAGGGTTATTCCCGTAATTACCAGGGAGCAGGTCTGGGCCTGTCCATAGTGAAGACTTTGACCACCCTGATGAACGGATCGGTATCGGCAACCGGTGTGCCGGAAAAGGGCTCGAAATTCGTCGTTCAGATACCGTTTGGGATACCTTGAATCCCCGAATCGGCTATAACCAAGGCTATCGACTATAATAATGGCTATAGCCGAAGGTTGGTATAAGGTTCGTTCCACTGAGTCTCCGGACTTGGTGCGGATTTTGCTTTGAATGATCGTCGGAGGATATTGAATCTATGAGCAGTGTGAATCGTCTTATACCCATCGCCAGCGGCAAGGGCGGGGTCGGCAAATCGATACTGACCGCCAATCTCGGTGTCGCACTGGCGTCCCTTGGCTTGAATGTTGTCCTGATCGACCTGGATCTCGGTGCTTCAAATCTTCATTCTTTGGTGGGTGTGCAGAATACCCGGATGGGTATCGGCGGATACTCCCATAAAGGCGCATCGAAGCTGGATGACCTCATGAACGACACGCCATATGAAAGGCTAAAGATCGTTGCGGGTGACTCGCTTCTTCCCGGTTCCGCCAATATTCCCTGGTGGTTTAAGAAGCGAGTCTTGACCGAGTTGGCGACTTTACCCGCCGATATTACCTTAATTGATCTTGGCGCCGGTTCTTCATACAACACAATCGATTTCTTTCTGTCGTCCAGAACGGGAATTGTGGTGACCACACCGGAGCCGACGGCCATGGTGAACGGTTACTCTTTTGTGAAGAATTCTTACTATCGGCTGCTTTTCCGATTGTTCCCTTCACGCACGCCTGAGAGAGAATTGATTCGAAACTGGGCATATCAGAATCGGGATCGAGGTGAAGGCGCGGCCATTGAACTCTTTGATGCGTTGGAACGTTCCTTTCCCGGCGCCGGCCGAAAGGCCAAGAGCCTCGTCGGTGCGATGAATCTCAGTGTCCTTCTGAACGACTACCATGATGACAAAGAGATGGAGAGTTGGAAAAACCTGGCATCGGTTTCCGACAAAAATCTTGGAATGCCGATGACTCATATCGGCTCGATTCCCCATGATTCACAAGTCCGAACTTCGGCGTTCTCCCGAATCCCCGTCGTGGTATCCGATCCTGACGGACCTTTCAGCCGGGGAGTCGGTTCAATTGCATCCCGATTGGCAGGAGCTCCGGCATAATGGATGGTATCCTCATCGTCGATGACGAGAGACTCATCCTGGAAACCATGGCCGACATCCTGGAAGCCGATGGTTTGGGGCCTATTCTGACCGAGCAGGATCCGTTTCTTGTGGAACGGCATCTTGAAGAGTTCTCCCCCGGCGTCATTATTCTGGATCTGACGATGCCCGGCCGAACAGGATTGGACGTGCTCGAGTCGGTTCGCTCCGCCCGCCCGGACATCCAGATTATCGTGGTGACCGGTAATGCCGATATCGAATCGGCCGTCACCTGTCTTCGGGCCGGCGCTTCGGATTATCTCCTGAAGGCCGTCGACAGAAACCGATTGGTGACGGCTGTGAGACGGGCTCTTGAGATACGGGATCTTGAGAGGGAAAACCAGGCCTTAAGGCGACGCATTCTCCCGGAACAGTCCGAATCGAAGTCGCCGTTTCCCTATATCGTGACTCGAAATACCAAGATGCTGAATATTCTTGCATACATCAAGGATATTGCGCCGTCGTCCCGCCCTATACTCCTCCTCGGTAAGACTGGTACGGGAAAGGAACTCATGGCCCGGGCCGTACACGAGAGCAGCAGACGAGAGGGTCCGCTCGTCGCCGTCAACGTCTCGGGATATGACGATTCCATGTTTTCCGACGCGCTTTTCGGTCACGTTCGAGGAGCTTTTACAGGCGCCGAGGGCACACGCGGGGGGTTGATTGAGGAGGCTTCCGGAGGAACTCTCTTCCTTGATGAGATCGGTGATTTGAGTACCGCTTCTCAGATCAAATTGCTCCGTCTGCTCGATTCGGGAGAATATCGTCAAGTGGGAAGCGATACTCTCAAACGATCAAATACCGTCATCATCGCCGCGACAAACAAGAATCTTGAAGATCCTGACTTGGGGTTTCGACGTGATTTGTTCTACCGGCTGTCATCCCATGTCGTTCGTCTGCCCTCGTTGAACGAGCGTCCGGAGGATATTCCGGATCTGACGCTCAAATTCATAGACGATGCCGCGCGAGAGTTTAAGAAACCGACTCCGAGCGCAGACAGCGGGATCTTTCAGCTTCTGACTGACTTGGAATATCCGGGAAACGTCCGTGAGCTTCGGTCGATTTTATTTGATGCGGTTGGCCGATGCCGGGATAACCGTCTGAGTGTGGAAAATTTTCCCTCTTTGGAATCCTTCTGTCTATCCGGGGGCGGCGATTTGCGTTGGCCCGCTGTTCTTCCGAATTTGAAACAGACAGGAGAACTGCTGGTGAAAGAAGCCATGCGGCGTGCCGGGGACAACCAGACCGCGGCGGCGAAATTGCTGGGCATCACCCAGCCGGCCTTGAACAAGAGGCTGAAAAAAACCGAAAGTGAAGACTAAAATACCGCGACAGGCAAATGCAGGCGGACGACAGCGCCGCCCTCAGGGCGGTTTGCAAAATCCAGAATGCCGTTGTAGTCCCGGGCAATTCCATCACAAACCGACAATCCCAATCCCGTTCCTCCATTTTCGCGTCTTGAGGTGACGAACGGATCGGTAATCTTGTCAATGAGGTCTTCCGAAATGCCTGATCCTTCATCGGCCACTTCCATCGTCACGTATTGTCCTTCATGCCGGGTGCGCAGGGTGATGTTTTTACTGCGATCCTGGAGGGCCTGGCATGCATTCATGAGGAAATTGACCGCCACCTGTTCGATGCGGCCGGGATTTGCGGACACCGGCGGCAGGTTCGGCTCGAGATCGATGGAGAAACCGGCGGTGGACTTCTCGATAATCTGATCCAACAGGGACGCCGCCCGCATGGCCGCCTCATTGACATTCATCAATTCGGGACCCGGCGCTTCCGCACTGCGGACATAACTTTTCAGATTCTCTACAATACCGTCGATTCGCCGTGCTCCTTCGACAATTCTCGAGATGTAGCGGCTCATCTTTTCGTCGGAAATCTGAAGTTCCCTCCGGAGGCCGGACCACGTCTCTTCGGCCAGCTCGGCATTACCGAGTATCACCTGATTCGGATTGCTGATTTCATGGGCAGTTCCTGCGGTCAAGGTTCCCAATGTGGACATTCTATCCGCACGAATAAGCTGCTGACGCCTATGCTCCGCCGCTCGGGCAGATTCTTTTTCCGCGGTGATGTCTTCGTAGATGGCAACCAGCGTCTCAAGCGCTCCCGCCGGGGTATTCTCACGACTGTAGTGGATTCGCATCCATTTTTCACCGCTTTCCGAACCGTTTATCAGGGTTTCCTGGACGCAGCGCGTCACCCTGCCGCTTAGGATGTCCGCCATGAGCAGCTGGAAATCATCCTGATACTCCGGTGAAATGAGATCGAATTGAGCCAGGTTCAGCAGCTCGTCCCGACTTTTGTCCACAAATCGGCATAATGTATGATTCACTTCGAGGAACTTTGTCTCTTTCGAAATTCGAGCCATACCGACGAGATCCTGATCGAAATAGCCCCGGGCCCGGGACTCGCTCTCGCTCAACGCCCGCTCAAGTCGATGGTTCAGACTGACATCCGACAAGATGACAATGACGGACCTCCGGCCGTTCGATTCTTCATTCGAGTGAATCACCATGACTTCAAGTGCTTTGGCGGCTCCGGAGGGCATTCCGAAATGGACTCTGGAGAAAGTTTTTGATCCGTCGTCGATTTCAGACCATTCCACACCGCCGGCTCGGAACAATTCTTCCAGAGACTCACCGGATTCGGCTGCATAAGCAGAGCCCAATATATTCCGAAACTCGCGATTAGTTTCGATTTCCGAGCCGTCTTGGGCGGCAACCGCGATACCGAAGGGGAGAGAATCGATGAGAAACTGCAAACCTGAATCCCCAAGATTCATCAAGCGGGCTGCGAGACCATACTCCATATGCCTATCATACCATGTCTTCGGTATAACCCTTTTTGGCATAAAATAACCCTGGTTATAGTTTCTCATGACGAGAGTGGGCTCAATTCGAACCATAAGATGGCACGGTTCATGCTTATATAAGGGAACGAGGAGATACGTATGTCAACAGAAATGGAAATGGACGATATCTATCAGGACGACACTCTGGATGCCGGAACCGCACGTAAGTACTTGCTCTTCCATCTGGGTGAGGAAGAATACGGAGTCGACATTCATCATGTCCAATCGATTGAAGAATTGCAGAAGATTACCACCGTACCCGACCTCTCCAAAGCGATGAAAGGGGTGATAAACCTTCGTGGTCAAGTCATCCCCGTTATGGACCTGAGACTGAGATTCGGCCTCTCGGCCAGGGATTACGACGATAGAAACTGCATCATCATACTCAGCCTGTCCGACATCACACTGGGCATCATCGTCGATACCGTTTCGGAAGTGAAAGATATTCCGGACGATCAGATTGAATCGGCGTCGTCCTTCGGCGATCTGGGATCCCGGGAACGCTTTGTTCAGGGACTCGGCAAGGTGGAGCAGGAAGTCAAAATCCTCCTGGATGTCACCCGCATATTGGCTGACGAAGATCGGGTTTCCCTGGCTGAAGCGAATGAATAGGATGTTGTAAAATGTCGATTTTCAAGAAACTGATTCTCGGTTTTCTTTCCGTCTCGGTCCTGGTTCTGGCTGCCGGTTTGATCGGACTTTTTTCCATGAATCGTCTGGCCAGGGATATGGACGAAGTGATGCTCCATGAGATGCCCTTGGCGGATCTCACTATGGAATCCATCATCTCCTCCATTTCCATTCGTGATGCGGCCGGAGAGTACCAGTTGAACAGCGAGGGTCTGGACGAAATCGGTCATGAACTTGATATGTCGATTAAACATCTTAATGCATGGCTCGGCATACTCCGTTACGGAAGTGATAGCGATATTTTTCGCCGATCCGAAGCGGGCCGGTTTTATGCGGCTCAGGGCTTGGATATCAGTTCCGAAGCCGTGCCTCCCGAAATGACGGCCGAAGTCGATCAGGCCATCTCACTGGCGTCGAGTGTCGGCAGTCAAGTGATGGCGATGCGGAATACCCATGACGAACGAATTTCTTTCAATTTCGATTACAACGACCGGAGCTGGGACATTGATAATTTCCTGACTTTAGTCGAACTCCAGCACAAAAATTGGATCGATACCCTCTACACGGATGCTTCGGCCAACAGAAATTTTACCGGTCAGGGCGACCCCACCCAATGTTTCTTCGGGAAATGGTATTACGCGTATGAAGTGGAGGATCCGGAGCTCAAAGCCCTTCTCCTGGAATTCGAAGAGGTTCATAACAGTCTTCATGCTCAGGCCGAGCTTATCAACTCCCAGCCAAGCCGGGATGCGAAGCTCGGAGTGTATGATTCCAGTGTCATTCCCATCAAAAATACGATTGAGCAGCGTTTCCGCAGCATGGAATCCCATATTGCGCCGATGCTAGCCGAACTCCGAAGCAATGAAATCACGGAGATGAATCGTCTCGATGAGGCGTCCCTTGAATTGAATTCCTCCCTGGAGAGAATGGAGTCCGTTGTCTTACAGAGGATAGACCAAGCCAAGGATGATGCGGCAAAGGCCCGACGAGAAAGCACCATTTTTCTCCTGATTACAGTTGTGGTCAGCATTGTCATTGCCCTTGTGATTGGAATCGTCATCGCACTGAACATCTCCCGTCCTCTCAAACAGGTGACGAACATCTCCGAGAGTATCGCTCTGGGTGATTTGAGCAAGGAAATACCCGATATTCGCAGCCGTGATGAAGTCGGGGTTCTGGCCCGCTCCTTCGGCAGGATGGCGGCGGTTCTGAGGGAAAAGGCCGACGTACTCCAGACGATGGCGTCAAAAGATCTTTCCGGCGAGTTCTCCTTGGCATCGGACGGTGACGAACTCGGATTGAGCCTGAAGGAGATGCAGGATTCACTCAACGACGTGATGTCCGAGGTAACCCGATCGGCCAACCAGGTTCAGTCCGCTTCGGATCAGGTTGCCCAGGCCAGTCAATCCTTGAGTCAGGGTGCCACGCAGCAGGCCAGCTCTCTGGAAGAAATTTCCGCGACGGTCACCCAGATCAACTCTCAATCCAAAGACAACGCCACCCGGTCCAAGGAAGCCAACGACCTGGCCAAGCAGGCTTCCGAGAGGGCGGCCCAAGGCGACGGGCTTATGAGCAGCCTGTCGGGGGCCATGGGACGTATCGACGAATCCTCCAACGAGATAAGAAAAGTGGTGAAAGTGATTGATGATATCGCTTTCCAGATCAATCTCCTGGCTCTGAATGCCAACGTGGAAGCCGCCCGGGCCGGAAAGTACGGTAAGGGCTTTGCCGTGGTGGCCGAAGAAGTGCGCAATCTTGCGGTACGCAGCGGTGAAGCGGTGAAGCAGACCACATCGATGGTGGACGATGTCACCAGAGCCATCGAGGAGGGCAGCGGTATCGCCACATCAACCGCCGAATCTCTCCGGGCTATCGTGGAAGCTTCCAGCCAGGTTGCGGACGTTCTTGACGGTATTGCCGTCGCCAGTGACGAACAAGCCAGGGGAATCGAACAGATATCCACGGGCCTGGAGCAAATCGATCAGGTGACGCAGGCCAATACCGCCAGTGCGGAGGAAAGTGCGGCGGCATCGGAGGAACTGGCCGGACAGGCTCGGGAAATGCTGTCTTTAATCAACAACTTCGTCTTGAAGGAATCGGTTTCGACCGGGCGGCCCAGAATTATTTTGGAGGATCCGGGCCCGAAAGTCGCCGGAGCTCTGCCCATGACCGATCTGACGAAATTCTAAGGAGTATCGATGATTCCTTTGTTGGGAACGATGATTGTTGCTTCCTCGTGGGCCTTGGTGTCTCAACAGCGTATTTCGTCGGTTATCGCGATCCTTTTCGCGGCGGCGGCCATGATTCTTCATGTCGTCAGATTGGCCAAAGCCGCATCAGCGTCATCATCGGATGACTTCGTTATACCGGAGCCGATTAAAGCTCCTGAAGTTGAATCTCCAGAGATTGAGACAGCGGAAGCGAATTCTGAGACGGACTTAAAGAGGAAATCGGAGGCGGAAGGCTTGCTGAATTCATTCCGCGCCATAGCTCCCCGACTCGCCGATTTGAGTCGGTACGTCATGTCCCGAAGCGAAGAGGCGGCCACCCAATCCACCGAGAGCGCCTTTTCCATTGCAGAAGAGGCTCGTAAGGCCAGTTCTCGGGTTGCCGCCCTCCTCAATAACGTCAACTGTGGAGACGACTGTCTGGAAAACCGAGTGGCGCTGCTCCGGAGTGAGCTGTCTCAATTCAATGTCCTGGTTGAGGAGCTGAACCAGGTGAGCCATGGTTATGGGCGTGATTTGGCCCGTATGGATGAGTTGGCCCGACAAGTGGAAAACCACACGACATCCATACAGGACATCGCCGAACGAACGGGGATACTTTCCATCAATGCCTCGATTGAGGCGGCACGAGCGGGTTCGGCCGGAAAAGGTTTCACAGTCATAGCCCAGGAAGTGAGGAAGTTGTCGGATACGACTTCGGAGATCACCGACCAGATTGGCAGCGTCATCAAGGATTTCGGCCGGGCCGTCAGCAGGTCGTCTGCAGACAGCAGTGTACGGCTCAAGAAAGTCCTGGGAGAAATTGAAGAAATTCGTACTGCTCTTGATACCAGCGTAGACGTGCTGGTACCCCAGGTGGAGTCGGTGGCAATGAGCGTCACCGAGGCCGAATCACTCACCGGGTCCGTGTCCGGAAAACTTGAGGACGTCACGGTTTGGTTTCAAACCCAGGACGCTCTGCGGCAGGCGATTGAACATATATCCGGTGCGATTATCGATATGGGCCGCCGTTATGACGATTTTGTCGGAACTCAGATTCCGACGGAAATCCAGAAGCAGATGGATGACGATCTGACTCGACGGTTTACCGTTGAAGATGAATGGCAGGCACTCGGAATGGATCCGCCGGCGAGCGGAGATGATGTGACTTTATTTTAGAGCCAATAGGAGAATAGAACATGGGTAAAACAGTATTTTGCGTAGACGATTCACCAAGTATCCGAATGCTGGTCAGGAAAACTCTGGAGCCGCAGGGGTATCAGATCCGGGAAGCCAACAACGGTCAGGAAGCCTTGGATGCCCTTTCCTCGGACGCAGCGTCCGATATGTTTATCGTTGATGTCAATATGCCCGTAATGGGAGGGTTTGACTTTGTCAAGGAACTCAAATCCCGGGCCGAACATAGTCAGACACCGGCGGTTTTTCTCACTACAGAAAGTGGAGATGAGAAGAAGAACATCGGCAAGGACCTGGGCGTGAAGGGTTGGATCGTGAAACCGTTTGAAGGACCTCAGCTGATCAAGATTGTTGATCTTCTCACTTCATAACCGAAGGCAAGAAACGATGAAATACCGTGGTTTGATTGACTCCTTTTCCCGAATAGAAGCCGGAGACCTGCTTTCCTGTATCGCCGTGATGGATGAAGCAAACAAGATTCTCGGAGCGCTTTCGCCTGATGAAAGGACGGATAAAGAACTCCTTCACCATGTGATTGACAAAATCTCGATGTGGATGAGAGATGGATTCGGTGAAGAACGTATCACGGAAAGAGATGATTTGATTTCGGCCCTCGAAAAAATCAACTCAGCCGGAGATGACGAGGAGGATGCGGACTACGATTTGGTGATGTCCTTCATTTCGGAGTCACAAACTCATTTGGAAGACATTGAGTCCAGGCTCTTGTCCATGGAAACTCAGCATGATCCGGAACTCGTCAACGGCGTGTTTCGATCCATTCATACCATCAAGGGTGTCTCCTCTTTTCTGGGTCTGCCCCGGGTGAAGACTCTGAGCCACGCTTTGGAAACCGTCCTGGACGAAATCCGGAACGAAAAGCGATCCGTCGATTCGGAGCTGATCGATATACTTCTGGAAGGATGCGATCGCTTGACCGCCTTTGTCGACGCACTGGGTGTTTGGGCCCAGGCTGTCGAGCCGAGCCGCCCGGGACGGTTGACGGAACCCGATGTCGTTATCCAAGATGTCCTGGACCGTCTGAACTCGCTGGACAAGTCGGACGGCCCTCTCTACACCCAGGAGATGATTGACAATTTCGTCCAGGAATCACTTGAAATCCTGGATTCGGCCGAAAGGGCGCTCATGGATCTGGATGAAGGTGCAGGGCGCGAATCCTTGAATGAAGCTTTTCGCGGTATACACACGATTAAGGGAAACGCCGGATTCTTCGAACAGGAGGATGTCGGCCGTTTCTGCCAATCCCTGGAGAGCGTTATGGACGGGATGCGCCAAGGGAATCGGACCATAGGCGCAGGGGCGGTGACGGGACTCCTGGATGGTGTGGACGCTCTGCGGGTGCATTTGACAAAACTCTCCAGCGATGGTGACTCAGGCGGTGCCTCCCAAGGGGATGATGCGGAGGACCAGGCGCCTCTCACACTTGGTAAAGTCCTCGTCGATATGGGTGCCGTTCAGCCCGAGGACGTTGATGCCGCTCTGGATGCTCAGGGACGGAGAATCGGCGAAATCCTGATCGACAACGGCGTTGTCGCCGAGTCTACGATTCAAGAAGCGCTGAATGTTCAAGCCTCCCGATCCCGGAAGGCCGAATCGGGTATTGCCTCGTCGACAAAAAGAGACGTCCGTGTGGACACAGGACGTCTGGATTTGCTCTTTACTTTGATCGGCGAACTCATCACCGCCCATGCCATGGTGATTAATAATCCCGAGCTGGATGACTTGGAATTACCCGAGTTCGACAAGGCTTCTTCTTCCATGGGAAAAATCATTCGGGACATACAGACTCTATCGATGTCCATAAGAATGATTCCCCTCGACGGTCTCTTTTCCAAGATGAGGCGCCTGTCTCGGGATTTGTCCCGGAAGTTCGGCAAATCAGCCGAATTTCTGTCGAAAGGCGAGGATACGGAGATGGATCGCCAAATCATCGAACAAATCTCCGATCCCCTCGTTCATCTTGTTCGCAACGCCATCGATCATGGATTGGAAGACAAGAAGACACGTGTCGCTTCTGGTAAAAGCGAATCGGGCATTATTGAGTTGAGCGCCCGCTATGAGGGCAATGAAGTCTGGATCTCGGTGCGGGACGACGGCGGAGGCTTGGACAGGGAAAAGATACTCTCCCGTGCCGGCGAACGCGGTATTGATATCGGTGATGACGGCGGCGCGTCCATGGATGACAAGGCTGTCTGGGCTCTGATTTTCGAACCCGGTTTTTCCACGGCGGAAACCGTATCGGATGTCTCCGGACGCGGTGTGGGCATGGACGTGGTGCGACGGAATATCGAACAGCTCCGGGGACAAGTCAACGTGGATTCGACACAGGGGAACGGCACCACCATCACCCTTCAGATTCCCATGACTCTGGCCATCATCGACGGAATCACCTTCCTCTCCGGAGGAATCCTCTTTGCTCTCCCCATTGCCGATATTCTCGAGTTTCACAGACCTGTTGAAGACGCCATCACAGAGGCCCCGGGAGGACGCCGAATTCTCAGACTCAGGGATCAGCTCCTGCCCATCATCACCTTGGAGGATTATTACCACCTCGACCAAAACCAAGACCAGGATGGGAACGATGTCTTCATCATTCTGGGTTCCGGGAGTCGACGGGCCGCCGTCCCGGCGGATGAATTGCTTGGCAATCAACAGCTGGTTATCAAAGCACTTCCGCCGAGACTTCGAGATGTTCGGGCTCTTTCGGGCTGCGCCATTCTCGGCAACGGCGATGTCTGTATGATTCTGGATGTCGGATACCTTCTGAGCACGGTACTCGGGGGCGATGTCCGATGAGCGTCGGGTTGATACGTCCCGCCGAGTTTCGCCGACTGGCCGATTTGGCCTACAGCAATTTCGGCATCCATCTGCCGGAGAAGAAACGGCAGCTGGTCACCAACAAATTCTCCAACACCCTGGCCAAACGCGGATTTGAGGATTGGGCGTCCTACATTGATGAAATTGAGAACGATTTATCCGGCCGACTGCTGCTGGAGTTTGCCGACAGACTGACCACAAACCACACGTATTTTTTTCGTGAAGAAGCACATTTCGATATTCTTCGCCGGCAGATCCTGGAACCGAAAATCACCTCGGGAGCCAATTTCGACGGAGAACAGATGAGAATCTGGTGCGCCGGCTGCGCCTCCGGGGAAGAAGCGTATTCTCTGGCCATCACACTTTTCGAGTATCGCGGGGGAGCTCAGCCGTTTCGTCTCCCCCCTATTCTCGCCAGCGATATTTCATTTTCGGCCCTCAAGAAGGCCAAAGACGGCCATTACGACGTTGAGAGACTCAGAAACATGCCCCGCGGCCTGCGGCAGAAATATTTCAAAGAAAATTTTCCGGGAAACGTCACGGTCGTGGACCATCTCCGCTCGGCGATACTGTTCAAACGCCTCAATTTCATGTCCGAGAAGTTTCCATTCAAGAAAAAATTCCATGCGGTCTTCTGCCGGAATGTTATGATCTATTTTGACGATGCGTCCAAGGGCGGTCTGATATCCCGATTGACCGAGGCGCTCGAACCGGGCGGCCTGCTTTTCATCGGCCACAGCGAAACCATCTCCAGGGAACACCTTGGACCGCTGCAGTCCGTCGGCGCGGCTGTATATAGAAAAGGCGGCACTGCGTGATTAGGGTTCTGGTGGTTGATGATTCATCAGTCGCGCGTTCCATGATTCGTCGCGGGCTGGAACGATATCCCGACATTCAGGTGATCGGAGAATCTCCGGATGTCTATGATGCACGGGACCGTATCGTGAACGACAATCCGGATGTCATCACCCTGGATATCCGCATGCCCCGTATGGACGGAGTTGATTTCCTGAAGAGACTGATGCCCCAATATCCCAAACCGGTTGTCGTTGTCTCGGCACTTGATCAATTCGGCGCCGAGACCGTTGTCCTTGCATTGGAAGCCGGTGCGGTGGATGTCGTCTCCAAACCCGGAGGAGCAGGCGGCCGGAAAGTTAATGAAATGATGGACGAATTGGCGGCCAAGGTGAGGTCGGCCTCTTGCGCGGATGTATCCTCCTGGCGAAACCCACAGTGGTCTCTTAGGAGCCGGAATCTATCACAGCCGATAGCGGCCAAGGGAGCTCGGGATCGTCTGATCGCCGTCGGAGCCTCCACCGGTGGAACAATAGCCATTGGCCGGCTGCTGGCCTCGCTGTCTCCGAATGTTCCGGGAATCGCGGTATCTCTGCACATGCCGCCGGTGTTCACCGAGAAGTTCGCCGAGAGACTTCATCAATCCACGCCCTTCGAGGTGTCGGAAGCCATAGACGGAGACCTACTGCGTCAGGGAAGGGTACTGGTGGCTCCGGGAGACCGGCATATGGAGGTGGCTAAACGCGGCTGTGGATACGTCGTCCACCTGTCGGACGGACCAAAAGTGAGCGGACACCGCCCTTCGGTCGACATCCTCTTCGCTTCGGTTGCCCGTGAAGCCGGAGGCTATGGCATCGGAGTCCTTCTGACGGGAATGGGTCGAGACGGTGCATCCGAGCTCAAGACTCTGAGGGATGCCGGCGGACGGACCGTCGTCCAAGATCAGACGACTTCCGTCGTCTGGGGGATGCCCATGGAAGCCGATCGGATCGGCGCAGCGGAACAAGTTCTTCCCATCGATAAGATCGGAGCGGCAGTTCAGTCATACCTTGGAGATGCTGTGGAATGAGACATGATGTGGGAATCGGCGATTACGCCGCGACAAAGAATCCGGACGACAGTATCAAAACCTATGCATTGGGATCCTGCGTCGCCGTCGTTCTTTATTCCGCATCGAACGGTGTGGTGGGGATGATACACATCGCTCTGCCTGAATCCCAGGGACATGACGAGAAAGTCGCCAAGCTGCCCGGATATTTCGCGGATACGGGACTGCCTCTCCTTTGGAAGAATATGACCGACCTCGGCACGGTTAGGGGACGTGTCACCGCCAAGCTTGTCGGCGGATCCCAGATTCTTGACGAAAACGGAACCTTCGACATCGGCAAGCGGAATATCCTGGCGTCTCGAAAATGGCTGTGGACGGCGGGCATCGGACTCATGAAAGAAGACACGGGCGGAAAGTCCAGCAGAACTGTTGAAGCATTCCCCGACGGCCGAGTTCTGGTTACGAGCAACCGGGAAACTGTCAGCCTGTAAGGAGGCGAAAATGGAATTGAATCATGTGTTGATCGTCGACGACTCAACCACCTCAAGGTTGATTATCAGGCGATGTTTCAATATGGCAGGTTATGGAGAGGCGGAATACATCGAAGCCGAAGACGGAATATCCGGTTTGGCCGAACTCGCGGACCGGAAGTTCGATGTGATTGTGACCGATGTGAACATGCCGAAAATGGATGGCCGGACGTTTATTCGAAAACTGGCCCTGAACGGGGTGACTCAAGCCATCCCGATTATTGTCATCACCAGCCAGGGTGACGAAGCGACGGCCGCATCGCTCATGGATGCCGGGGCTGCGATGGTGTTGGCGAAGCCGGTATCTCCGGCAAAAATCGTCGATGCTCTGGACCGCATCAGCGGGAATGGGGGTATTCAATGAAAGACATACAGTCTATTCAAGCCGATTTGACCGATGCGGCACGCAGCGTTTTTGCCGATATGGCGTTCCTGGATGTCGCCGAACCGAATGACGAAGAGGTAAAGCCGGACATTCACGGTCCTTGGGCGTCAATTCAAGTCAACGGCTCGATACGAGGACTTATTGTTATACTGATGCCGCTGGAATTGAAGAAAGCATTGATTGAAGCGATCTATGCACAGCCCTGGGAAGATCTTCCGGTGAATCAGAAAGACGACGGGCTGCTTGAAGTTCTCAATGTGCTGGCCGGTTATTATGTTTCGTCACAAGAACGTCAAAACGGTTTCCTGAAACTGTCCATACCGTCGATAGTCTTTGACAGTGAGGACTTGCCGGCCCGCAAGCCGGAAGTGAATTTTTATCTGGATGCTCAAGGAGCATTGTTTCAACTGATGTTCTTTTCTACGGAGGCAAAAGAATGAATAAAATCGGGTATCGCATACTCGTTGTCGAAGATTATCCGGCGAATCAGGTCGTCATGGAGCGTTTCCTGGAACCCTACGGTAGAGTGGATCTGGCGGCAAACGGCCCGGACGCCGTTGCGATGTTCAAGGAAGCGTTCGGCAGTCAAGATCGTTACGATCTGATCTGCCTGGATATTATGCTCCCGCGAATGGACGGGCATGAAGTTCTCAACAAGATTCGCGCGACGGAAAAGGAGCAGGGCCTTGCCGCCGTAGAGCGGGTAAAGATTATCATGACATCCGCCCTTGGCGACTCCCGAAACATCATGGCCGCGTTCCGAGGAGAGTGCGAATCATATCTGCAGAAACCGATTCGAAGGGAGCGACTTGAAGCCGAACTGAAGGAACTCGGGTTTATTCTGGAGAATGACGAAAACTCGCTATGAAGGTTTTGGACGACGCGAAAACAGAGGAAATTCTCTCCGTACTCAAGAATATTCCTCATTTTGCCGGAATCCTAGATGAACAGGGTCGTTTCATCCTTGTGGGGGATGAACTCTTGGATTCCGTTGTTCCGTTGAAGGCGAAAGACATCGTGGGTAAGCGTCTCGGAGACATTCTGGGCTGCAAGCATGCCTCGGAAACCGGCCTTGGATGCGGAACATCCGTTGCCTGTCAGTTCTGCCGTGCAAATAATTCAATAGTAAAGTCGCTGGAGACCAACCGGGTTATTTCCGTCGAAACATCGATACCTGTTGTCGGACAAATTGGAGGCCTCGAGTATCGATTCACTTTCCGACCCTATCACATGGCCGGTCGTCCGGTTGTCTTACTCTCTTTCCAAAAAGGCATTCATCAGTCCCAACTTGAGCAGTATGAGAGAATCTTTTTTCACGACATCCTTAATGCGTCCGGCAGCCTCGTCGGCCTTCTCGATGCGTTTGAACCGAATACCGGAGACTGGACCCTGCTCAGACGTGTCGCCGAACACATTCAAGAGGAAATCCAGAGTTTTGCCATGGTCTCGAAGGCTCAAAGACACGAACTCGCCGCATATCCGGTGATGCTGGATGTCGGAGAATTGATGGAAAGGGTGGCCGCCTTGGCTCGGATTCATGCTCCTGACGGTGTGGCGGTAAAAGTCGCCCGAATCCCACCGTCCCGGATAGAAAGCGACGAGTCGCTCCTGTTCCGGATTCTCCTCAATATGGCCAAGAATGCCGTTGAAGCCTGTTCGCCCGGGGATGTTGTTCACATCAGTTTTACCCGTTCCGACGGACGACCGGTTTTCTCCGTATCCAATCCCGGTGAGATGGGGGAGGAAGAGAAGGTGTCCGTCTTCCGGAAAGGTGTTTCGACGAAGGGACCGGGACGAGGCTGGGGTACTTACGGCATGAAGCTGATCGGCGAGGAAGTCCTCGGGGGTGTTCTCAGCTTCTCCTCCGATAATGTCGATGGGACCGTGTTCCGAATCGAATTGCCGGCGGAAGGAGGATGATTTGAACAGGATTAATGTTGAGAGAATGATGACGATGCTGCCGGAGAACTGGATTGGCCCGGTTATCGCCATGGACGCGGCGGCTATTCCCATTTATCTCCAGGACCCGGATCATCGTGTTGTCTATCTCAA
>JARGFR010000037.1 GCA_029210985.1 Spirochaetaceae bacterium
CTTCCCCTGTTCATTGCCGAACAAGTGGATTTGCATAGCCCTTCGTATATCCTCGTCGGTACCTTTCGGACCGTTCCATGCGGCGGAGGCCGCCGCGAACCAGCCCGGCATAGAGACGACGTACTGCTGCTTGTGTCCGTTGTCGCCCCAATCGGTCACCAGCAATCCGGACGCCCCCCGGTCCCGGCCCCACTTGACTGCGGCACGAATGTTCTCCAGGGCGTTGTCCCACCGGCCTGCCAGGGAGTTCCAGGACGATGTACCAGGGCAGACATGGAACACGCGGCCAGACTCGGCCAAGATGCGGGTTTCTTCATCGAACGGGTGGTCTGACTCATATCCCCAATTCATCACCACCACGTCGTCGGGAATGTCTTTGAGCAGCTCCGGATAATTCAGAATGATATCGGCCCAGAACTGAGGCGTCTTTCCCCGGCGTTCCACTTCGTCGACGATTTTATTGATGAACTCGAGGTACACCACGCCGGTTCCCTCTTTATCGCATCGTTCCCGACTGCGTCCTTTCCCCAGATCGAACGGCTCATCGCCGCCGATGTTGACATAACGGCTTCTGAAGTGGGGCAGCAGGCTGTCCAAGAGGTCCTTGAGAAACGTCATGGACTTCGGATTGGACGGATCCAGGGTGGATGCATGATCTCTGAACATACCCCAGGGATCCACGAAACCATCGGGGGCTTCGGCGATGTCGTGGTATTCGGGGTGCCTGAGCCACCGTTCCATATGGCCAAAGGTATTTTGATTGGGAATCAATTCGATTCCCCGTTCCCGGCAATATTCATCGATCGTCTCGATGTCCTCACCGGTGTACGGCGATGCGTCTTTCCATACCTTTTCGTGGCCCGGATAGGCAAAAGTATGCTCCGTATATAGCTGGAGGCTGTTGTATTTCAACTCGCTCCAGATATCGATGAGTTCTTTCAGGGTATCCATCGTGGGCACGCGGGTCCGGCTGATATCCAGCATGACCCCTCGCTCCGGGAATAAAGGCGAATCCACGATGCTGAATTCGGGCAGGGTACCATGGGCGTCGATTTGCCGGAGTATTTGACGCAGGGTTATCATGGCGTTCCAACGACCCTTGTCGTCCGAGGCCTGTACGCGGATTCCCTCGGCGTCTGCCTGGAGATGATAGGAGCCGGCCGCAGGCGTCGTGGTGGGATTGTCGGCGGCATTGATGAAGACGACGCCGGTCGGCGGAGGTCCGCCGAAGTGAACGACGTCCAGTGAATCGGACAAATCCCGATCCGCAAGCCATCGTCCCGGCCCCTCCTCCACACTTGCGGGACGGGGAATTATGCAGAGACTCATGTATCTACTCCTTGACGGCGCCGGCCACGACACCCTGAGTGATACGTCTGTTGAAGGAGAAGTAGATGATCATTGCCGGAGCCGTGGCGATGACAAGTGCCGCCAACTGCCAGCCGAGCTGGGTGCTGGTAAGGCTGGAGAATGAATAGACGCCGACCGGCAGCGACTTGGTGGCTTCGGAGCTGGCAAGTACCAGAACCAGAAGAAACTCGTTCCAGATTCCCAGAGCGTTGATGATGGAGATGGTGATGATCACCGGGACCGTCATTGGTACGATGATGCTCAGAAAGGCACGGAAAGGACCTGCGCCGTCCATCTCCGCCGACTCGATCAGGCTGTCGGGTAAACCCTTGATGAATTGCGAGGCGAGAAGAGTAGACATAGGGATGCCGAATGCCGTGTACACCAGGATCATGCCGATTCGTGTATCCGTCAGACCGATCCGGGTCAGCATCAGAAAGAGTGGGATAATGACTGAGTTCGTGCTGATGAGATAACCCAATCCGATAAGACCGATCACTACAGCCGATAAGCGCGGAAACGGCATCTTGCTCACGGCGTATCCAATCATCAGGCTCAAAAAGACCATAGAGAAAGTGGACACCGTTGTGTACACGATGCTGTTGAGGAATTTCTTGGTGAGCGCTCCGCGAACGAAAGCTGAAGTGTAGTTAAACCCCATTGTGGATCGGCTGATTTTTCTCTGTAGATTGTTGGGGAGTTCGTTGACATATACCAGATCGCCGGCTGTTCGATTGGCCACATCCGGAGACAACTCCGATTTCGGTAAGAACTGGGTGAGCAGTTTCCGATTCGGGGCGATAGATGTCGATTCCAGGAGCAGGTAGTCCGATGTGTTCTCCTTCACATCCTTGGGCATGATGAGGTTCAGGGAAGGTGTGATGACGACATACTCGTCGTCCTTGTTGTCAAACAGATCGTGGGGGAACGCATAGATGTTCCTGGTGAGCTCCTCGTTGGATTTAAACGATGAATAGGCCATCCAGAAGAGCGGCAGAATGGTCAGAAGGGCCCAACCAATGAAAATGACGTAGGAAATTGGCTTGCCGACGGTGAAGCCCTTTCTTTCGAGTGCGTCGGACATCTAGTTTACCTCCCCATGGTTGAAGCGTCTGGCGATTGTATTGCTGATCATGATGAGGACGACGGATATCACCACAATGGCGTTGGCGATGGCCGAACCGAACGCGAAGCGCATGGTGTTTGAATAGTCCTGAAACGCTGTCTGATACATGAATATGGGGAGCACAAGGGCATTATTTCGCTGCAGCCCCTGGGTCGTGATAGCAAAGATCAGATCGAATCCCCTAAGTGAACCGGCGATGGCCAGAATGGTGCTCACCAGGATCGTTCCCGACAAGATGGGAACGATGACCCGGCCGAAAATCTGGGGCTCGCTGGCCCCGTCGATCTTTGCGGCCTCCACGATGTTCGAGTCGATTTTCTGTAGATTTGCCAGGAATATGATCATGTAGAACCCGGTATACATCCACAGGAGCGCGATGCCGATGGGGAACATCACGGTTTCGGCTTTGAGCATCATCATGAACTGGCGCGATGGATCATTAGATATAATCTGCAGGAGTGTCGAGACGGGTCCGTCGGCTCCCACCAGCTTGCGGAATAGGATGCCGACCACGATGGGTGAGAGAAACTGAGGGAGGAATACCATGGATTGGAAGAAGCTCCTGGCTCTCACTAACCGTCTATAGAGGATGTAGGCCAGACCGAACCCGACGGGAATCTGACCGAAGGCGCTGACGGCCACGACGATCATGTTGTTTTTGAAGGCATGCCAGAACATCGGCTCCTCGAACATCGACTTGTACTGGAGCAAACCGACGAAATTCCACTTCCCGCCCCGATTGGGGTTGAAATCCGTAAAGCTCAGTCCTACCGAGTAGATGATGGGATAGGCGACAATCAGTAGATAGATTGCCAGGCCCGGCAGAACAAATCCAATGAATGTGACCAGTTTGCGCTTATCACGTCCGTTCACGTCTGTCTCCTGTTGGTGAAGCTTTTTTCCGGATTCCGGAAAGAGTTTCTGAGTGCGTATCCTGGGTTGATAAGCACCGGGGAGCTGCGGAGAGCGGCTTCCCGGTATTTAGTATTAACCGTTGCCGGATGGATTGCGAGACCGCTATTTGCGGGCCAGCTCCTCCACTTCCGCAGCGATTTCGGCCGGAGTGGCCTCGCCGGCGGCGATTTTCTGCATGCCGGCATTCAGAGCGTCATTCGGGGGTCCGGTGAGGAACGCGTCGATGACTTCGGTGTTCAGGGCGTTTTGAGCCAGGGCAACCTTTTGGGCGACTTCGTTGGGAAGGTCCGCCGGGGTGGTATAACCTTTGATGACCGGAGCGACAATGGCACCGTCCCTGAGGCGTTGAGTGGCTTCTTCCTCGCGGTTGACGTATGCCAGGAAGTCTGCGGCGACCGAATCCACTCCGGCGTCGACGGCAGCCTGGGTGACGCCGTATCCCACTTGCCATGCGGCGGCGACCGAACCGGCCACACCAGGTTTCTCGCCGGGAACATTAGGCCATGCCAGAAGCTTCATATTATCCCGGACATCGGGATTCTCTACGCCGCCGGCGGCCCACTGACCTTGGACGAAGAAGAGGGCTTGTTCATTGGAGAAAGTCGATATGTTTGCACCGTAATCAACCAGGACGGATTTGGAGTCGATCACACCGTCGTTCACCATGGACTCGATGATGCCCAGAGCATCCACCATGGCATCGTCGGTGAAACTATTTTCGCCGTTTACGGCTTTGGATACCCACATGGGATCCCCGGATGTCCGGGCAATGAGGGCCGAAAGGAGGCAGGAGCCCCAGGCCCAGCCGTCGGCGCCGTCGATGCTGACCACTTGGAGGCCGGCTTCGGTGGCGGCGGGTACCATCGCAACCAGGTCGTCGTAGCTTTGCGGTTCGGAGAAGCCCAAGGATTCCACCAGGGGTTCATTCATGTACAACACGGTGGTGATGTTGGATGTTCCCAGGGGCAGGTAGTACACCTCGCCGTTGGGGCCCATCTCCGGGATCAGATTCATATCAAACACAGATGCGTCGATGTAAGGACGATTATCGATCTGCTGGTTGGCCTCTTGCCATGGAGCTCCCCATCGGGCATCGGCACCCATGTACGCCATGTGAGGTGCATCACCGGCGGCGAGGCGGGCGGTGACTTTCTGGTGGTAGGCCTCGTCGTAGAGCAGCTCATCCACGATTTCCACGCCGGGGTTGGCTTCCATAAACTCGGTGACCATTCTCTTCCAGCTGATGCCTTCCTGGTTTGAGTTGTCACCGTATCCCATGACATTCAGGGTGACTTTCTCGGCTTCTTTCTTGCAGCCGATCAGCGAGACGCTCGCCAGAACGATGACGAGCAGAAGAAGCAGTGCTTTCTTCATAATATCCTCCGTATCCCTTGCGGGATGTTTTTTAGCCCCTACCGGGGCTTTTTTTCTTTTCCAAGAGACTGGTCAGTGCCTTGGAGCTGTTCCAAGTACCCATACCCAGTCTGTCCAGAGCCTCGGGATCGGCGAACAGCCGTTCCAGAACCAATCCCGCAGCCCCGTAGGCCACAGCCTTGTCGCCTAGTGAGGAGAACCTGATTTCACAATCCACCGGAGAGTCGTACATCCAGTTGCCCGCCAGGGCATCAAGGAGTATGGGCATCACAATGTCCTGGTAGCGTTCGATATCACCGCCCAGAAATATCTGGCTGAGATTGAAGGTGTTGACGAAGAGTGCCAGGTGCTGGGAGATTTCCTTGAAGAAAAGCGTCAGCTTCTCCCTATCTTTGTAGATGTGATCCTGACGGCTGGATACGCTGCTTTGTCCCTTGTCTTCGGGTTTGCAGAACAAGCTTCGAAACTCTCCCGCCGAATGATTGTGCCCGTAATAGACTTTGCCTTCGATGACGATACCCAGTCCGACGGCTGTGTTCTCATAGAACATGTGTTTGGGATCATCATGGAACTCCACGAGAGTAAAGAGGAAATTGCGGAGCTTCTTCGTCCGATGGAATGCCAATTCGCCCCAGGCGCAGGCATTCGCGTCGTTGTCCACGAAAACCGGAACATCGATCTTATTGGAAATCTTATCAACCAAAGGAAAGGGCTCGGGAATCTGATGGGGAATGGAGCCGATGATGATGCCTTCTTCGGAGTTGACGATACCGGATATTCCGAGACCGACACCAAGCAGAGGTATGCCGACCCAGGACAGTTCCTCCCGGAGTGACGAGAGAAGATTGACCACGATTTCCGCCACATCATCGCCGGGCAATCCTTTGTGCTCGGATCGGGAGAAGAGAATGTCGCCGGCCAGGTCCACCGCCACGGCGGAGTAGGCGTCCTTGAATAATTCCAAACCGATGACGTAGCCGAACTTCCTGTTCAATTCGATATGGACGGGTTTCCGCCCGCCTGTGGGACCGGCCGCCCCTTCGGCGGTTTCCATAATGATTTCTTGATCAATAAGATCCGAGACGATGTTGGTGATGGTGGATTTGTTCAAACTCAAATCCCTCGCCAGTTGTACCCGACTGATTCGTCGAGACACCCAGATGTCTCTTAATATGCGGGATGTATTGATGATGCGGGGTTTGCGAACGCCGGCCAACTTCTCTCCACCTTTTGGTTGGTTGCATTTATGAACCAACATGTGTATGTTATGGGGGTTGGTCCAATATGTCAACAAAAAAGCGCCTCGCAGCGACCTAAAAACAAAAAAAATAGTGACGTAGGTTTATATATAAACCAACAAGGTTTGCGAAAGTCGCCGGAATCAGGTAGAACATGATAAATAGAGAAGGATGGCAGGCATGAAAGTGATGGATTTGAGTTCGACATGGGCGCTCAATGTCGTCGTGCATGAGAATACTCCGACCGAAGCCAAGAATTTGCCGGCGGATATTCCCATGCAAGTGCCTGGTGATATCGCCGCGGCACTCTTGCAGGAAGGGCATATCAGCGATCCCTTCTATGGACGAAACGAACTCGACACCCTTTGGCTCGGAAAAACCGACTGGATGCTCACCACCTATTTCAACATCGAAGCAGAAGACTATTCTTTAGCTGAGACTCAAACCATTCTTGACTTTCCCGTTGTCGACACCATCGTGGAGATCCTTCTCAACGGAAAAGTTGTCGGTAGAGGACGAAACATGTTCCGTCCAATCCGGCTGGATACGACCGAAAAGATCCGTTCCGGAGAGAACCGCCTGGATGTGATTATTCGATCGCCCGAGGCCGATACCGCCGCCGCGGCCGAGTCTCTCCCGTACCCCATCCCCCATACCAATCAATTTCCTTGGCAGTGGCATCACCGAAATCTCCTGCGCAAAGTGGCGTGTCACGGCGGCTGGGATTGGGGCATCACCTTAATGACCGGCGGCATCTACGAACCGCCCGCCGTCCTCGTCGGCGGAGATGGTCGGATCGAGTCTGTCACGACCCGGCAAGAAAGACTTCCCGGCCCGAACGGCTCCCGGTGGGCCCTGACCGTCCGGTGCGATTACATCAGCCGGGCCGACCGGGAGGTCAACCTGGAATATGAGTTCGACGGTAAGAGGGAAGCGAAGCTTTTTGCCGTGCAATCCGGAGAAAACCGACTGGAACATGTCATTGAAGTGGATAATCCCCAATTGTGGTGGCCTGCCGGGCAGGGCGATCAGTTTCTCTACACCCTGGCCGTCGAGAGTCCCGATGAACGAATCGAGAAACGAGTGGGATTCCGCACCGTCGAGGTGATCAGCGAGGATGACGAAGTGGGCCGGAGTATGGGTTTCCGGGTTAACGGCCGCGATATCTTCGCCAAGGGGGCCAATTGGATCCCCGTCGACGCCTTCCCCTCCAGGCAGACCAAGGAGGTGTACCGACGCCTCCTGGAAGACGCCGTCGAGGCCAACATGAATATGCTGCGGCTCTGGGGCGGCGGCCAATACGAAAAAGACGTGTTCTATGATATTTGCGATGAAATGGGCATCATGGTGTGGCACGACATGATGTTCTCCTGCTCCCTCTATCCGGCCGACAAGGATTTCCTGGCCGACGTTGATGCGGAAATCCGCCACCAGGTGAGACGCCTCAAGCACCATCCTTCCATCGTTCTGTGGTGCGGCAACAACGAAGATCTGGGCGCGCTCAACTGGTTTCCCGAATCCCGGGAGAATCGCGATCGCTATGTCGTGGATTATGATCGGCTCAATGAAGGCGTCGTGGGCCGAGTTGTCCGGGAACTCGATCCGGACCGAACATGGTGGCCTTCCTCGCCGTCGGCAGGGGAGGGGGACTATTCAGACTGCTGGCACGACGACACCAAGGGCGACATGCACTACTGGAGCGTTTGGCATGAGGGAAAGGACTTCGAGTCATTTTATGACATCGCTCCGCGATTTTGCAGTGAGTTCGGCTTTCAATCCTTCCCGTCAATCAAGACCGTCACCTCCTTCGCCCCCGAGAACCAACGAAATCTGACCTCACCGGTGATGCGCCATCACCAGAAAAACAATGCGGGCAACACCATCATTCTCTCCACCATGGCGCGGTATTTCCGAATGCCGGTCGGATTGGAGAATCAGTTATATCTGAGTCAGGTGCAGCAGGCCTGGGCCATCAAAACCGCTGTGGAATACTGGCGCTCTCAGAGACCGGTAAGCATGGGCGCCCTATTTTGGCAGCTCAACGACAATTGGCCCGTGGCCTCATGGTCGAGCATCGAATACGACGGCACTTGGAAGCTCCTCCATTACGAGGCCAAACGGTTCTTCGCTCCCGTATGGGTCTCCCTGTACAAGAAGGATGGAATACTTCGGGCCTCCGCCCTGAACGACACGCCGAATTCCGCGAGGGGGAGAGCCTTCATCCGGTTGTTGTCTTTTGACGGCAGTGAGCTGGAAAGTTGGGAGATGGATGACCTCCGGTGCCCCGCCGGTTGTGCCTCGGAGTTCTTTTCACATCCTCTTGCCGAGCTCCAGGAGAAGAGTGCCCGACGTTTTGACGTTGGAATGACACCTCATGATGTGGACAAAGCCGACGTCGTCGACGATGGCTTGAGGGACCGATTCGTCGTTGCCGAATGGCACCGGCGGCCCGCCGCCACGCCCGTCGTCACGACATTGTTTCTGACCGAACCTCGGGACTGCGAACTCGCGGACGCCGAAATTACTCTCATTTCCGGAGAAGAGTCGGGTACTCTGCGGTTGGAAACCGACCTGCCGGCCTTTTTCGTCCAGCCCGAATGCGATATGCCTGGTCGCTTTGACGATGCCGGATTTACGCTGCTGCCGGGACATCCCCGGACCTTGCGATTCCTCTCCAATGGCGAGAGCCTCCCGGGCTCGCAGCTGGTGAAACACACGAAGGTGAGGCATCTGCGAATGAGTTACGGGCCGGAATGTTAGTGGGATGATGGCTGCCGACAGACTCGGCTTCAATCGCCGGCGGGAACCGACCAGGCGACAGCCAGCAGCAGCCATGCGGCATGGGGTATCCATTGCTCCCCCCATCTCCATGAATGGTCGCCATTTCCCGCCGCCTCGGCAGGCATGAATGCAATATCATCTTCATCCTTGAAACCTGAGGTGACACCGTTCACCACGCCCCCGGGCACGTTGAAGTGATCCCATTCATACGGCGGATTGTTCTTGCCATGACCCTGGAGCATACAGGCATCAAAGGGATTCAAACCGAAAATCCATGCTATCTGCGCGTCGGCGAAATCCTCAAGTCCATGAATCGTCTGTTCCCCGGAGGAACCAGAAAGCAGAAATCGTCTGGATGCGGCGGCCCAGGATGCCAGACGTGCATTTTCGCCCTGCCACCAGTAGCCTGACGGGTTGTCGTGCGGATAGAAAAATTGCCGTTCATCGGGTCGGCCCGGCATGCGGACAAAATGCCTGGGATGAAGGAAGGGATTGAAGTCGCCGGCCGATCGCTGAATCTCGGCATCGAGAGCCTGTTGAACAACCAATCGGGCACTAATTTCAAGATCGCCGGTGACGACACCGGTTTCCACGGCTCTCATCAGGACAATCAGGGGCAGAGATTCATCCGAGGCGTGAAACCAGCTCCATTCCCCTTTCGCGTCAGCACGGAAAAATCCGCCCTCAACGTCCCAGCGTTCAATAAGACCTTTGGTTCGAGCATCGACGGCCTTGCTTGTCTTAGTCTTCATTACGGGATTCGAAACGGCCGAGTTGAGTTCCGCCGCCGCCAGCAGGGCACAATAGTCATCCATCATGTTTTCTTTGCCGTCGTCCAGATATTCGATATTGTGCTTTTCCAGATGTTTCCAGGCTTTGTATGCGGCGTCTAGGTACTCATCGGGAGTGTAAGAACCAACATAGATATCCAATCCATTGAGTAAAGACGCCATGCGGGCCAATGCGGCAATCGCCATTCCGCCTCCCTGGCGGTATCCGGCCTGATAGTCGTCTGAGAGAATCCCCTTCTGAGTGCGAAAGGCGCAAATGCATCTTCGGTCGAGGTTTTTTGACCAGTCGTCGAACACGGTGGTATAAAAGTATCCGTCCGGGTCCAGCATTCTCATCAGGAAGTCCGCTCCCCATGCCGCTTCTTCGAGAAATCGCAGGGACAAACGTTCTTCAAGGGGAAATCGGCTTCTCGCCAGCTGTTCGTATGCATCGATCAGGCACCAGACCACCAGGGGAGTCTGCTGAGGATTCATGTAGTTGGCGTAACTCAGATGACTCAGATATTTGCTGGTATCTCCGGATGCATCATACCAGCCGCCGTGGACATCAACGGAATCTTTCCTGTCGCCGAAAAATGAAATATTCTGATCCACTGCATCCGAAATACCCGACGATCTGTATGTAAAGATGCCGAAAAGAATATCCGAAGCCGTGGTTTTCGCTTCCAGGTCGACTCCGATGCGAAACGGAGCCGAAACAACTTGTACCTCTCCGGACGCGGCTTCCAGCGTGAAGGGTCCTCCTTCCGGTGCCTGGAAATTCAGAATTGAAAAGAATCGGTCCTTCCAGCCGGCAACCTGCGCACTGGGTTCCGGAGTAAAAGACGCGAGAAGGGATCCTTCACTGTCCCTGAGCCGGATGGACTCCGGCATCGATTCAGACGCTCTTCCTTGGACGACGGCTCGGCATGGCGCCAAATCAGTCCCGGTTTGAAGCGAATACCCCACCTGATTTATCAGTATCTTCATTTTTTCTCCGAAAGTCCGGCATTACCTGATGCACCGGTGCGCAGCAGGTCACTTTTCATAAATCCATGATATAGAGACAAATCGACGGAGGGAAGCGGCATGGGCAACCCACCGACGCTTGACACGAAAACATAAAAACCTACCATTAGCGGACAAATCGGCAAATTGGAGGATCTTCGGTGCCCGATCGCACTGCGGCAGTTTTTTTAGATCGAGACGGAACACTCATTGAAGATGTGGGAGTGCTGAAAGCTCCCGAAGACATCCGCCTATTCCCGGATACGGTCGAATCACTTCGAAAACTCCAACACCGGTATCAGCTTTTTGTCGTGACAAATCAGTCGGGAGTCGCCCAGGGGCTCTTGAGAATGGAGCAGGTGAAAGCGGTCAACACCGCGCTTCATGAACGGCTGCTGAACGAAGGCATCACGATTCAAGAGTGGTATGTCTGTCCCCACAGTCGAGAGCAGAACTGCACGTGTATCAAACCCAAGCCTCAATTTGTTCTCGAAGCGGCGAAGACCTATGGTATCGATTTGACGAAATCTTTTGTCATCGGGGATCATCCACATGATGTGCTGACGGCGAACAGCTATGGCGTCTTCGGACTCTATCTGCTCACCGGGCATGGGGGTAGACATCTTCCTGGTCTTCCTGCCGACAAACTGGTGTTTCATCGCCTGTCCGATGCCGCGGATTGGATTAAAGATCACCCTGATCCGGAAATCAATCTCGCCCGGCAGATTGAGAACGGTGCAGCGGCGATCCGAAGCGGAGGTGTGACGGCCTTTCCGACTGAAACCGTCTATGGTCTTGGGGCTGATGTCTTCCAACCTGACGCTGTGAAGCGGATTTTTGCCGTCAAAGGCCGCCCGCAATTCAATCCCTTAATTGCTCACATCGCCGATATGGATCAACTCAAGAAACTGGTAACCTCGGTTCCGGATCAGGCCATGCGGTTGATGGAAGAGTTCTGGCCGGGTCCCCTGACGATTGTTCTCCCTAAATGCAAAGAGGTGCCCGACATTGTCACCGCCGGTATGGACACTGTTGCGGTTCGCATTCCGGAAAATCCAATTGCCCTGGATCTGATCCGGCAATGCCAAACCCCGATCGCGGCACCCAGCGCCAATAAGTTTACCTATACGAGTCCCACAACAGCGCAGCATGTCAAAGAGCAGCTGGGCAGCCTTTGCGATGTCGTAATCGACGGCGGAGCCTGCCGTGTCGGCGTGGAATCCACGGTGATTTCATTTACCGGTTCCTCGCCGGTACTGCTGCGTCCTGGCGGAGTACCCGTCTCCGAGATTGAACGTCTGATCGGCAAAGTGGCGACTCCGTCTTCCGGCAAGCCGACCGATCTGGAGAGTCCCGGTATGCTTCCCAACCACTACGCGCCGGCTACACCGCTCATTGCTTTCGAGACCATACCCGACAACTACAATGACATGGCTGATGTGGGAGTGCTCCTTTTTGAGCCGGCAGCAAGAACATTTGCGGGAGTGGTGGAAGTATTAAGTTACAGTGGAGATGCCGGCGAAGCCGCGTCCAATCTCTACGCGGCACTCCGCCGCCTGGATGCTCTGGGACTTCGGGAGATCGCGGCCGAGTTTGCTCCCTCCCAGGGATTGGGACAGACCATCAACAATCGGCTTTCCAAAGCGGCGAGAGGACGAAGTTGACTGCAGCGCAGCACCTGACTATTTCCGTTCCGATACGACTACCCGAATCTTATTGATATCTGTAATGGAAGTCCGGCCGGATTGACGCAGTTCCTGGGCGCTCAATTCCAGCCAGTTGCCGAATGTTCCGGGACGACGATCGGCGGGATCCATGTGCCGGGAACCCTGGTAGCCCTTGATGTCGGCGGTCTGCATCAGAATGACGGATGCCGCCCAGGCGTCCAGTGCCGCCGGATCCACACCGGCGGCGATGATGCCCGTGAAATCCGCCTCGTCATATGACGTTGAGGGGCCCCTTCCGGGCCGGGCGTTCACCCAGATGGCGTCGAGGATGTTGAGATCCGGCACTCTGGTCATTGCCATCTGAGACCCCATACCGCCTGTCCCGACGCTGCGGTGTGCATTGTGCCGGGTGAGCTTGTCGGACACCACACCCATATAATGCTTCACCGCTCCGGTTACACCATATATAGAGTGACTTTTCAGAACCGGGACATTGATCACCTTTAATCGATCCTCATCATATACGCGGGAGCTGCCGTTCCAGATGCCATGAGTGAAGCTGACCTTCGTCCCATAGGCCGTCTCGAATTTCGGGTAGCTGACGATGACGCCGGTTCTTTCGGCGGGAGTTTCGGTGACAATATAGCCGTCTCTGTTATCCCCCGCCGAGTATTCCTCCACACGGGATGTGGTCAGGTTGTCCCATCTGTATGTGGATACACGGTAATCCTCAGCGAAGGTTCGGGCGACGTCGGCCATGGAAACAGACGTATCGAGTCCGTTGCTGCGGGTCCAGTCCAGGCTGCCGCCGTTTCCCGATGAACCGTATTGCGACTGACCGTTGTCCGCAATGATGATTTCACCGGTGAATCCATCAGGGTGGTTAATCAGGGCCTCAACGATGGAACCGACCAGATCGACATTGGTGCCCCCCCGGGAATCCCACTGGGCGTTCACTTTGATGATGACCACATCATCCGAGCCGATGATTCCTGCGGGAGCACTGCCGTTCTTCAGCTCATAGAAAGGTCTGCCGTCATCCGCCATGGCGGACAGCAGACGCAAAAAGCCGGCATCGGCGCCGTTGGTTTCCCGGGCGACATAGACATCCGAAATATCTGTGCCCAATCTATCAACGGCGGAAATGACCAGGGGAAGGGCCTGGTTTATTCGGGGGACTGCCCCGGACAGATCGGACGACGCGGAACGGTATTGATTCACGACATAAAAGAGGACCGTGACGGATGCCGCGGCCAGTACCGCTCCGGCAATCACAATTCCCAATCGTCTAAAGCGCCTGATTCCCAGGATAGGCAGGAAGAACATCGACATCCACATTGCGGCATTGGCGGCAGCCATCCGCTGACAGGGGTAGGCGACACGTGAGGGTTTTGGACCGGTACGCACCAGCAGCCAAAGCAGACTGGCGATGCCGATGACAAACCAACCGAATCTTGAGGTCCAGGCCCGAGAAGCAAGGGTTTTCAGTGACTGACGGGAATCTTCGCCGCTCATAGGCGGATGAACTGCATGATCATACTTCGCCATGACTTGATGATAGTTCCAGGTCCCGGAGAAAACAACATATCGTTACTCCTTGAAGCTCAGCTCCCAGCCGCTGTAGGAGTTTTTCAGTTTGACAAGGTCAATCTCTTTCCCTTTCAGATGTCTGTCGAACCAGGCGAGCAGGAGCCTTTCCAGGGCAATTCCCATTTCCCGTCCGTCTATATCTCCGGTTGTATTCCCTTCGAGGATTTTGACATATGTTAAATCCGAAAAGTTGGCATGAGCGGAGTCTTTAAAGACCACCCGCCAGGTTTCTTCGGCGGACATGTTGAGAATCCAATCATTGCATCCCGACAAATCAAGAATCTCACCGCCGGTGTAGGCCGCTTCGCTGTAAGCCATGAGAAACGGAACTTGGGGAATTATCAGCGGTTGTCCGGAAAACAGAAGCTGCGGTCCGTCCAGATTCGCAACCGCTTTGAGGGAAACCGGCCACTCGCCTATTCCTCCGACATTATTGCTGACATTTCCACCCATGGAATGGCCGTACATACCGATATTGACCAGATCCAGGCCGGTTTTGAAGAACCCCGAGTCGTTCATTTCCACCAGAGCATCCATGAAGTTCAGAATGTCCCGGGTGCGTTCGGAGATCGGGTGTTCCAGAGGTGTCATATAGTCGAATTCTGAAAACATCCGCATCGATGCGATGAGTTCTTCATCGTTTTCAGCCGCCTGGAATACCTGAAAGAATTCCCGGGTCAGTTCCTCACGTTTTTTCCGTTCTTTCCTGTTGTCGGCCGTCATTGACGGATAACGATCCGAGTCAACTCCGCCCATCGAACCGTCGGGGTAGAGCGTGACATAACTCTCTCCCGGGTGATTGATGCTGAACACGATGTAGCCGTTACTGGCCAGTTCTTCCATTTGGGACACATTCTGTTTTTCAAAAGCTCCGTACCCGTGATCAAAAATAATAACCGGATATGGTGCGCCGCTCAGATTCAACGGAGCATCCACGTAAGAATTCGATTGCAGCCGCTCTTCAAAGCTCTTTTCGATTACGGGAAGAAACCTGACATAGGCTTCCGCCTGATTCTTCTCGATTATCGGATCGAGACGGTTGGTTCCCTCTCCTGAAGCCGGATACCACGCCTGGACAACCAATCCCCTGGGATCCTGGAGCTGAAAACGCCTGGTTCCCAGTTTTTCATGCGTTCCGGACGGAGAGATATCGAAAGGGGGTGACAGGCAAGACGTGAGTATGAGCAGCAAGAGTATCAGCAGGTATTTAAATCCGACCGTCGATGTTCTCATTGCAGTTGGAATTATGTGCCGCTGCAGGATAGTGCACAAGGACTATTCCGGAAATAGTCGTTCGTTTTTGCTGATTTCGATCCTTCGGAACGGTGCCGATCTTCTTTGTTCTCCGACTAACGGTTCGCAATCTTCACCGATCTTTTTCTTCCGGCCAGAGGAGGTAAAAGAAAGAGTGTGGCCAGACAGGCAGACGAAAGTGTGAAAACGATCAGAACTCCGAAATACATGATTGGCCTGAATTCCGCAAGGATAAACCACGCCAGACCCAGCACTATTGCCGCGGTTGTCAGAATAATCGGCCGGCCTGTGCGAAGGAGAGATTCTCTGGCGACGGTTTCCGGGTTTTCCGGATGTTCTTTCAATTGACCTCTGTTCTGAAGGAGAAAGTGTATCGCATCATCAACTCCCACACCTATGGCGACACAACTCACCATAATCGTCGTCATATCCAGGGGTATGCTGAATATCGTCATCAGTATGAATGTTGCGGCGATACCTGCAATCATCGGAACAATGGCCAGAAAACCCCACCATAAAGACCGAAACGCAATTGTGCAGACCAAACCGATCGCCGCCAGTGCGGCCAGAGTAGAGATGAGAAAATCCCGGCGCATGGTTTCGGAGAGTTTCAGAAACTCCAGAGGCATGCCGGTTATCTCCCAACTGATGCCCTCCGGAATTTCTTCATCCAACACTCGGCGCAGTTTTTCGGTGATTCTTCGGGTTTCGTTTTCGTCCACGGAAATCTGCCCTGCGCCGTTGAAGATTCTCAGTTTCAGTTTCATTTCAGAAAATGATTCGTCGGACAACCTGGCATCAGGCGAGTTGCCGCCGGAAAGCAGCATTCGTCCCACCAGAAGATTCAAGCCCCGATTGGAGAAGTCTCCATCTTCCCCCAAAATCGTCTTTGAGGCGAAAGATAGGTATGAGGCGAGCGATATGTGATGGGATATATCCGGATCAGCCCCGATCCGTTTTTCCATGCTGTAGATTGTCGTGAGAATCTCAGGGCGTAGAAAGAAGTTCGCCTCGTTTTCGGGAGCCGTCAAAGTCACCGTCAGCTCATCAACTCCTCCCACTTCCAAGCTGAACTTTTTCAACTCCCGAATCACTGCGGACCTTGCAGGATAGTACGATATGGGGCTGGTATTTGATTCAACACCGGGAATCAGAATGCCGAATACCGTGATGAGAACAATCAGTATCAGCGGAGCCGGCCACCGTCGTCGGATAAGGCGCGGACCGAGGTGTTCAAGCCAGCGGCTCAGGAAGTCGGTTTTGACGCGATTCACCCTGGATTCCTCCACGGGTTTTTGCAGGGATAAGAACGCCGGAAAGAGGCTCAACGAAAGCAGTGCCGTTGCGAAAATTCCCACCGATGTGGAGACGGCGAATTGACGTGTCTGCGGCATTGTTGCCAGAAGGAGGCACAACAGACCTGTGATCGTCGTCATGGATGCCATCACAATCGTGCCGCTGACCCCGGTCACCGCCTCAATAATCCGCTCGCGCTTGTTCTCGCTCAACATCGGCTGGCGGTAATACTCGCTGAGAATATGGATACTGTACGAACTGCCCAATGTGAGTACCAGCGGCGGTGAAACGATACTGACCACGGTCAGCTTCCAACTCAGTAGACTCATGAATCCCAAAGACCAGAGAGTACCTGAGATAACCAGTATCACCGGTAGAAACATGGCCCGGCGGGCCCGGAATCCCAGATAGTAACTGAGGACTATGGTGAGAATCACCCATGCCATAAGGCGTAAGGCATCCCTTGTCAGATAGCGCTCGGTTTCGGCGGAGAAAGGGATATTACCCGTCACGGTAATGTCCAAGTCCCCTTCAAATTCTGAGACAATTCCCCGGATTACGGCGTCCTGTTCCAGATACGGCCGGCCTTTCGGCACCGGCAGATACGCCACTAAGGCGCTGCCGTCCCGGGAGCTCACCAGTCCGCGGGTAAAAGGATCTTCATCCAGACGCCGTAAAAAATCGTCCAGATCTTGCTGATTCTCAGGTGCGATGCCGCCATTGGACATCGTTGTCGGCCTCAGACGGCTTCCCGCCCGCTCCATGGTCACCATGCGAAAAGGACCGACAGCTTCCTCCGCGCTGAGTTCCTCGCCCAGGCGACTGATCAAGTCGGAATATCGGCTTAAACCTTCAATCGTAAATAGCGTCTCTCCCTGCACAAGAATCGCCAGCTGGTCATAGCGGACCTGATCGATATTCGTTTCAGAAATCGGCTCATCTGTTTCGGCTGCCGGCAGCAAGCTCTCGACGTCGGCTTCAACACTCAAATGTGTTAAAGGAAAGACTGACAATACAGTGATCAGTGCCGCGGACAGTATGACAATCCAGGGATGCTCTACACTGAATCTGACTAGAAAGGTAGTTTTAAGTTGATTCATTACTCAGCATATTAGGCGAAAACCGCCTGTTTTGCCACGTCCGGTTGTGTTGGCTATCCCCGGGATATTTCGGTATTGCAGGCGGTCCGAAGGATGGATGCCAGCGAAGAGTCTTGGGATTGAAGATGTCATCCAACCGAGGAATCTGGATATGTATTCGGTATCGGTATTGCCGGCGGGTGAGGTTGCAGGTTTGGAGTCCTTCAATCGGTCCGCCGCTGAGGTGTATACCGGTATTGTCCTAACGGAGACGATTCCATATGGGAATAGTCGTTTATATATTGTGTTCAAATATGAATTTATTGACCTTCTACCGATTGGTGGAATCAAGAGAATCACTGAAGAGCAAACTGATCCGGAGAAACAGTCCTCAATTTCGCCGCTAAGGAATGGCCGGTTCGGCGGCCAATGTCGTTACTTCAGCCGGAGAAAGGATACGATGGTAAAACCGCACGTCATCGATGGCTCCATTGAACAGCAATACGGCAGCGTAAGCGGGCATTCCCAGGGTTAGGGGTTCGGCGGAGACCGGCGGCTCCAGGGAGGCACCCGCATATAGGACGGCGCCACTCAAGTAGACTCCGTCGAGGTAAAGCTTGATCTGTTCGACAGCCGCACTGGGTTCCCATATGAAGGCCAGATGGTGCCAGACGCCGGGTGTTATTCCCGGATTGTCTGCTTGAGAGTTAAGTGTACCGGCTCTGTTGGTTGTAATTTTGTCGGTGGATCCTATATTAATCTCCCAACCGGCGGCGACAGGAGATGACCGCTTGCTGACGATGCGGTCGGCACTCCCCAGGTCGTCCGCTCGGAACCAGCAAGAGAAGGACATCAAGTCGGTATAGTTCAAATCTGTGCCGTTTCCCAGAACGATGTTGGCGGCAACACCGTCGAAATAGAAAGCGCTATTGGGGCTGCCGGCTCTATCGGCGGTGGGTATCGCTTCATTCATGACGCTATTATAACTGAATGGACCTGTATCGTTTGCTGAACCATTGCTGAACATCCATTCGCCCACAAGGGTCGGCGGATGGGCGGATACAGTCGCCTGGTCGAATGCATTGATTGTCCCGTCATACACCGCGAGCTGCAGCACGAAGTCTCCAAGAACGTCAGGTATGAAGGAAGGAGTCGCCGTATTCGCTCCGGTGATATTGGCGTCAGTGAGTGATGAGGCGCCGGGAACCGAGATAAAGCTTCAGAAATGAGTGAGGGTATCAGTGGGATTCGGATCGGTAGAGCCGCTGCCATCAAGGCCGAGCATGGCGCCCACCAGTGTGCCGACATCGGCACCGGTGAGGATGGATCCACCGGGCACCATCGTGAAGGTCCACAGATAGGCAAGCGGATCAAGATCCGGATCCAATGAGCCGCTTCCGTCCAGGTTAACGATATTTCCGGTGGGGATGTTCTGATCGATTCCGGCATCGGCAACCGGTAGGGAGCTGCTTAAGTCGTCTATTTCATCAATTTCAGTGAAAAAATCTCCCCTGGTTAGGGGTGTACATCCAGATAGCGCGAGCAAGTCGGCGCCAATTCCGATGAACCGTCGAATCCAGAGGTATTGAGCGTGGAAGAATTTCTGAGAATGATCCACCTGACAACCATATCTTCTATGGCTTGAATTCTCATAGCATTTTTCCCATATTCAACAAATTTCCATCAGGTCTCCATATTTGTCAGAATCAGTTTTCGAATTGTTTTTGCATAATTGTCAAGCAGGCTATCTGAATGATTGTTTCCGGACTCGCCCTCCGGTCGACAACATCGTGTTGTCTCCTACGCATATCAGCGGGCTGTTATAAGCACTCTTAAATTGATCCGGTATGCATAATGGAGCATAATTGCATACAAGGTGGCTGATATGCCTTTATTGCAAGTCCGTGATTTTCCAGAAGATCTGTATGACGAGTTCTCCAAAGTCGCGAAGCAGGATAATCGGAGCATTGCTCAAGAGATCATTGTTCCGCTTCGATCTGCTTTTAAGATCGATACGGAAAGAGTTAAACGGAGAAAGGCTCTTCTGGCCGAGGCCAGGGCCTTGAATATTGACAATGCCGATAAGCTGCCGGATTCCGCTGATCTCGTCAGAGAGGATCGGGAACGGTGACGGTCGTCCTCGACGCTGGCGCCGGGATAGAAGACGTTCTTAATCGTTCACGGTCAAATACGATTGCATCTGTGTTGGAGTCTTCGAAGAGAGTCTAAGCGCCGGATCTGTATAGAGCAGAGGTTACCAATGCTCTATGGAAGTACCTCCGATCCGGACAAATCAAGAAGTAAGAAGCCAAAGAAGCGCTGCGGATCGCGACAGGTCTCATTGACGAGTTCGTCAACATCCATGACAACACTGATAACCCTTGATTGGAAGTTCCGGTCTCTCGCCTCGGGAGAAGGTCTCGAAACGAATGGATAGAAGAGGGTGTACACTGCTGGTGCTGCGTGAACATCTCAAGAAAATCGATGATGTTTTCTGAGCATAGCGATGGTTCCTACGCTTTTAAGATATGCTGTAGGGCAAGGACATCGATGTCATCTATATCGTCAACCCGCATACCGGGCGGCCGGCGTATTGCTTCCCTGTCACGCACTCAGGAGGAACTTCATATGATTCGGCATAGCGGTGTCTTGACGGTATCGTCTTATTTTTCGATGTTCTTCCTTGGTGTGGGAACTGCCGTCATCGGTGCGGCCTCGGGAAGTATCGGTCATACGCCCTACCAGACGGGCCTCCTGATCTCTGTTCAGAATGTAGGATTCATCGTTTCGGTTCTCGTTTCGGGAATCCTTTCAGACAGTTCCGACAAGGCGCGGCTCATGTCGGGTGGCAGCCTGCTGCTGGCCGTATCGTTTTTTTTCTATTATATGTGGCCGGCCTATGCCCTAAACCTCGTCATTATGCTTTTTATCGGAGCGGGAATCGGCACCTACGAAGGTGTCGCGGATGCGATGCTGCTTGGTCTGCACCGGAATCGTCAGGGGCTTTACATCAGCATCAACCATTTCTTTGTCACATTCGGCGCGCTGGGAATCACGTTGTATTTGATTTTTCTTCAGATGGACTGGCGCCGCTCAATGGTTCAGTCGGCCGTCTTCGTTGGAGCGCTGGCCGCGATGTTTTTCTTCTCCCAAGCGGGCACTGGTACACGGGAATTTCAGCCATTATCACAGCGCGTGCGTTTCTTACGGACGCAGGGTGTGCTTGCAATTTTTCTCCTGCTGGCCATCTTTGGTGTCGGCATCGAGTTGGGTCTGACGGGCCTCCTGCCGGGGTTTCTCCGGAGCTGTCGAGGCTACGAGAATGTACCTTCGAACATCGGGCTCGTCATCTTCCTTGGCGGTATTGCTGCCGGCCGGTTGATGATTGGACTGCTGAGCGGCAGAATGCACCTGCTGAACATGATCCGGTTGCTGTTTGCAGCTGCTGCGGTCTGTTCCTTTGTCCTGTTATTTGTGACGCTCCCACCCGGATGGACTGTGGTTTTTCTGGTCCTCACCGGCCTCGGTATTTCTTCCCTTTTCCCGCTGCTCATCACCCTGACCGGAACTACATACCGTTCGCTATCGGGATCGGCACTGGGGGTTCTGAAGCTGGCAATACCCATCGGTGGTATCGTCGTGCCGTTTATGGTTTCCATTCTTACGCGATGGACCTCGTTCCAGATTGCTCTCGGCATCTTTCCGCTCCTGCAGGCGCTGGGCTTCATCATACTGTCTGCAGGAGGGAAAAGGATTCAGGCCCGGATCGCGGATTTACAGTACATTCCATTGGATCAGAAACCCACAGCGGTCTGAGCATAATCCCGTTGCGACGAAACCGACGTTAAATGCCTGATTTCAACATCAGGTATTGTGGAAATATTTTCCTTTCGTACCAAAAGGTATTATTGAAATTAATCAGCCTTTGACGGGATCGTTCCTCGACCATGCCTCCGGTACGATCCTGGTTCCGGGCCGCTGGTTTCGCCTTCCGCGCGGGTCGCTTCGCGTTGTCCTGCGCGCTCATCCTCGCTGATCGCTCGGCGGCTCAACCTTTCGAGTCCAGCATCCCCCAGCGAGAGGTTTTTATTTGAGCCAAAAAAAAGGAGCGAACCATATTGGCTGCTCCTTTCGGCGCTGGGCGATACTGGACTCGAACCAGTGACTTCTGCCGTGTGAAGGCAGCACTCTAGCCGCTGAGTTAATCGCCCGATGCGAGGTGAAATATACACGACGGGGGAGCTTTTAGGCAAGTCCTGAAGGCTCGGGAGGCCGTCGGCCCCGCTTAAACAGGCCGGCCTAATAAACTCGGCGGCCCTCCAAATCGATCTGCGATCTGTATCCACCCGTCGTCTGAGTCGACTGCCTGGCTCGGCCTGCGATCTGATTCGGCTGGCGGCCCAAATCGACCGCCGGCTCAAATCACCTTTTCAAGCGAATAGGATGGCTTCCGCTAAACCCGACGATTCGAATCTGCCGATCTCATCGAATTGACGGCAGAACCCGCCGGTCCCCCGGAGGTCAGTCTTCCAACAACGCCAATTTATGAAGCTTGGGCTCGATGACGATCCGGCAATATCCTTGAGATCGGTTGGATTCGAAATAGTCCTTGTGATAAGCCTCGGCCGGCCAGAATGTCTCCAGAGGCTGGATCAGTGTGACGGGAGGATCGTCGTATGTACCGGCGTCGATGAGTCCGGCCAGTGATTTCTCGGCCAGTTTCTTCTGCTTCTCGTCTGAATAGAAAATGACGGAGCGGTATTGAGTACCGACATCGTTACCCTGGCGGT
>JARGFR010000038.1 GCA_029210985.1 Spirochaetaceae bacterium
GAGCCGTGACGAGTGAAGTACGGGTGGTTCGGAGTGCCGGCATCACTTCGTCTTCGGTGAACGGATTTCGCATACAAGGAATTGAGGGCTGCGACGAACATTACGAGGAACTGGCGGATGCGGAGGAGCGATGCCTGGAAGAGCTGGCCGCGGCGACGAGACATCACGCTCGTCGGGCAGGAACCTCTTCGGGTGATGTCAAAATCAGAATTGATACCGAAATTGCCCGAACCGCCGAGGGTTCCGAGCTCTTTATCAGGCGCAACTACGAAGCCGAAGTGATTGGCCCGCCGGATCTGGCCGTTCAGGTTATCTCAGAATGAATGTTCGATTTTCATAAACGAAAATGGAATGACAGAGGTAGAGAGAGAGCGCATGAACGAGGGTGCGCCTCTCGACGTCCTTGCCCATCTGAACAAGTTCCCGGATGGACGATCGGTCGCTCACCTGAATCACTTCCTGAGTAATGATGGGCCCCTGGTCCAAATCCTCATTGGCGAAGTGAGCCGTGGCTCCAATCATTTTGACTCCCTTATACCAGGCCTGGTGATAAGGTTTGGCCCCTTTGAACGCCGGCAGAAAACCATGATGAATGTTGATGATGTGATTTTCCCAGTTCCGTGTGAACTCGGGACTCAGTATCTGCATATACCGGGCCATTATCAGTAAATCGATCCGGTATTCCTTCAGGACGTTCTGCATCCTTTTCTCGGCGGCCTCTTTGCCTTCCTTGTAGTCCACATGGTAAAACGGCACGCTGAACTGCCTGGCGATGGTTTCGTTAATGAGATGATTGGAAATAATCACCGGGATTTCGCAATCCAGCTCCCCGTCCTGATGCTTCAGGAGTATTTCCCACAGACAATGGTTGGTCTTGCTGACCAGGATGGCCACACGTTCTTTCTTCTTGGAGTTGAAGAGCTGCCAGGTCATGCCGTATTCCCGGGCCACCGGCTCAAAGGCCTTTTCGAACTCATCCTTGTTGAACGGCGCGGGAACTTCGAACACGCCCTTGAGGATAAACATGTCCACATCCGATGCGGTGTGCTGGGTGAGGTCGAGGATATTGGCTCCCTGTTCGGACAGAACACCTGTGACAGACGCGATGATGCCCTTGCGGTCGGAACAGGAGACTTTGATAACGTATCGATCCATAGGATCAACAGATTAGGGAATGGACGCAAGAAGGGCAAGCCCCGGCCGCTCCGGATGTATCGGATACCGTTCAAACCCCCTTGGGCGGCAAGCTGTCGAAGATGTCACGGGCTTCGGTCACCGATTCCGCTATCCAGGAGGTTTCGCCGAAAGTGGTGATGGCGTTCAGCACATAGGTGACATAGGGTAAGAGTTCAGGGCTTTTCGGCCGTACGTAGATGATGGTGCATTTGATGTCCGATCTGTTGACCTCCCGGGACACCACCGTCAATACATCTCTGAGGCCTTCAATGGTCATATCGATGACCGCGTCGTCGGAAAATTCCACGATTTCCCTCACCTCGGCGGGTTTATCGGCGATGGTTTCCCGGACATAGCTTATGATTTGTTCGGCATCGATCCGTCCTGAGTTAAAACTGTGGAGGATCCCTCCGGTTATGCTGCGGCTAATCATTTGCCACCAATATATCCCATAATATTTTGCGCCAATGTGAATTATTGTGAATTAACAGTCGGTATCCGGTGAAGAAATCGTGTGCAAAATCGACTGCGTGGACGTGCACGGACTAAAAATTGAGCCGTTTGAGTCACACATCTTCAAACCGTTTCATGTCTTTTCCCAATTCTTCCCGGTCATTTTGGCCACCAGAAGGCGTATATTCAGCCCCATCATCATCAGAGACAAAGCGAAGCATCCGGCGACGACGGTCCAGGGATGGCCGCCCAGGGAAATACCCTTCCATATCGTCAAATCAATGTTGAGGTTCACCATCAGAGTGACGAACGGGGTGAGGGTGATGAAGAGGATCGGGGTCCACTGGGTCAGCCAAAGACCTTTATGACGAAATAAGCCCAGGGCCAGAAAACCGCTGACGAGCATCGTCACCAGATATTCCACAGGGATAAACCAGAGAGACACGCCCTGCATCGTCGACACGCCGCCGCCGCCTCTGAAGCCGTACCATAACGGAAAGATATGACCCGCCACGGCGGTGATGCCCATCAGATAGAGAGCCCCGTAGTCAAAAGCCGAACCCCCGTTGAAGATCCAAATGCGTGCGACGGTCATGGGTATCACCGCTTTCAAGGCATCCAGAATCAGGACAAGCATTCCCCAGCCCCGGCCGACACTCCGTCCGGTATTGGATGCACCGGGGTTCTTATTCCCCAGGTTGCGAATATCTTCCCCGCGAACCAGTCGCGTGATAATGATGGCGAAGTTCAGGGATCCGAACAGATAGGCCGCAACAAGGGCCAGGACGGTTTTTATCATCACAATTGGCTCCTACTCCAGGCTGATTATCAAAGCGGCTTTCTCCTGGCCGCCGAAGTGTTCTTCCAGGTTGGCATCCGGTATCGCCTCACCAATGGCGCTCATGACGTTTTCGAGTTCCCTGGGATCGAATCCGTCCCCGTGGTAGAAACTCGCTTCGGTGATTTCATCGGTTTTCAGGGAGGATATCGCCTCCCGAACCGCGTCCGACGGATTGGCCGCGGCGCCGAGAACCTGATCGAATCGGGTGACAAACCAATCGCCTTTCTTGAGTTCCCTGTCTCCGAAACGGGTATCCATAGCGCTCCGGTAAACGAAAAGTCCCACCGCATCGTCAATGAATTCGGTCATGGAAACCACATTGACCGCCGCCGAGTCGTCGCTGCTGTATCCGTAGGAGACGGTGATGCCCTGAATGACCGTTTTGGTGGGGATAATGGAAATGGATTTTTCCGTGAGGCCGCCGGCGCTCATCACCGACGGAAGAATATTGGAGTTGTTGGGCAGGACAATCACCTGTTCGGCGGGTATGCGATCCACGGCGGAGGCAATATCCTGGGGACTCGGCAAAGAGTCCGAGTAGATAAAACAATGATCGACGCCGAGGTCTTCAAAAAACCTCTCAAAGCCCTCGCCGGGAACAAAGGCCAGAACGGCGCAGTCCTCGGACCCCCCGGCGTCGGCGGACACCAGTCGGGTCTGCTCCGTCATGTCGTCCACTTTGGTATGTTCGAGTGTGCCGAGGGTTTTAAGTCTGTCGAATATCCCTTCGGGGTCGTTGGTGTGAATATGGATTTTAATCTGCTGATCGTCCTTTACCAGGGCGATGCTGTCTCCCATGGCCGCCAGCCATGGGGAGAGCGATTCGTCCTCAATCCCGTTTCGACTCACCACGGCTTCGGTACAATATCTGTAGGACGGTGATTCGGCTTCAACGGCGCCGGCACTCGGATTCGGTTCGAATCGGTAATCGCTTTCCTGTTCTTTCACAGGCTCCTCCCCGGTCAGGGCGCCCGCCATCCCCCGAAAAATGCAGAGCAGTCCCAGTGCGCCCGAATCAATGACGCCCGCTCTGGCCAGCACCGGCAGCTGATCCGGGGTGCGGAACAGCGCCCGGGTTCCGGCATCGTCCATCAGATCCAGAGCTGAGGCCACATCCTCATGATGAGTTTTCGTCAGGGCGTCGGTGACGGCGGAAAGAATACTGATCATCGTCCCCTCGGTGGGAGCGAACAGGGCGCCGTTCACATGGAAGGCGCCGTTGGAGACGCACTCGGCCAGCCGGGGCACAGAGAGAGCCTCTTCCCGGACGGCGATTTCGAAGAAACCGTGGAAAAAACGGGCCAGGATGAATCCGGAGTTTCCCCGGCTGCATCGGTTGATTTCGGTGATGAACCTGTCCGCCAGCGCCTTGAAGGTGGAGGGCGGTTCGGATCCGATGGTATCGATGCCCGAAGCGAGGGTGGATGCCATGTTCGACCCTGTGTCACCGTCGGGTACGGGAAACACATTCAGCCGGTCCAGCAATCCGCGGTTGAGCTGGAGATAATCAAAACCGCCTCGGAGCGCTTCAGCCAGTTTCCGAGGCGTCAGTTTGCCTGGGTCTTTCATACAAATGAATAACCGATATCGAAATAGTCCGGACCGGCATGGGGCAGGTTGCTGTGGTTGGTGCCGTAAAGCACCACCTCCACGTCACCCTCGATATCTTCCACCGCCTCTTTGAGTCTCAGTGCGTCCTCTTGATGAGGGCCGATGCAGCAGACAAGAGCCTTGAGCGCTGCATCCGGCCAGAGTTCCCAATCCAGTTTGATCTGATCCACGAATTTTCTGATGGCCTGAGCCGGTTTTTTTACTTTACCGGCGGATTTAAGATTTCCCGGAGGATCGGTGGCACAGAGAATGGGAATCACTTTCATCGCCGTACCCATGGCGGCTTTCGCCTTGCCGATTCGGCCGGTTCTGCTCAGATAGAACAGATCGAAAAGCACGCCGTAGTGACGGGTTCGGCCGGGAATTTCCTGGAAAAACTTGTCCATCTCATCCCGGGTAGCTCCGGCCTGAAGCTTCAACGCCGCCAGCCTGACGATATTGCTGTACGCCGACACCAGATGCTTTGTGTCATAGTGGGTGATGTCCAATTCGGGATGCTCCTGAATAATCTTGGTGATCACCTGGGCGGACGCGGTGGATGCGCTGGTGGACATGTGGACCGTCAGGATCGGTTCGTCGGCATGGCGCCGATAGACGGCCAGCAGATCTTCTTCTTTGAGTCCCGACGTGCTGACATTCCGATTCTTGTCCTTCAGAATTTTCCGTATTTTCTCTTTGTCCTCTTCGCTCATCTCCATGGAAACTTCGATGGGTTCACCATCGACATACATGGGGTATTCGCAGATTTCCACGCCCCATTGCTTCAAGTCTTCATGACGGATCTGAACGGCTGAGTCGGCAACCAATACCATGAAACTACCTCCGTATTATCAAAGTTCCGCCGGCTCGGCGGGAATTTCCATAACCAGATCGGACAGGGGAAGGGCGGCGCAGGGGTGGAAATATCCTCCCAGCTCATCCGCCTTCCTTAGGCCCGAGGGCGGTGCGGGATATTCCACTTTTCCGTCCAGCAGCCGCCCCCTGCAAAGCCCGCATGCTCCGGTGCGGCAGCCGGAGGGTACGATCAAACCGGCCCGTTCCAGTGCCACCAGAACAGTTTCACCGGGGTCGGCTTGGATGGTCACCTCATCATCTCGGCCCGAATAACGAACAACAACGGAGCAGGGCGGCTTGTTTGACGGCTTCCCCGAACCGCCGTAATCTTCCCGTCGAATGCGCCGCGGCGGCCTGGAGAGTGCGGCGATTTCCTGATTGACGAATTCGTGCATGGCCGGGGGACCGCAGACAAAGAAATCAGTGGGCTGATCGGCCTTTCCACGGTCCTGAGCTTCGGTGAGAATGGAAGCGGTGATAAACCCCCGTCGGGTCGTTTCCGCCGTCGCCTCATCGTCCCCCGAGAGCACCGTGATCCGTCGGAATCGCGCCGGTTCGGATTTTTCCCATTTCTGAAAGTCTTCATCGAAGAGAAACTCATCCGCAGCGGATGCGCCCTGAATCAAGGTGATAGACACATCCGGAACATGGGTAAGGATGTCCCCGACAAGAGAGCGAAACGGCGTCACTCCCGACCCGCCGGCGATGAACACCACATGCGCCGCGTCTCGAAGAGCTTCGTAGGTGAAAAAACCTTGAGGATCCGACGCGGCCATCGAGACACCCGGCTGCCAGGTACGGTGGATCCGCTCGGCGATAAATGAGCCGGGCTGACTGCGCACCGTCACGGCATAGGCGTTTTCCGCCTGCGCTTCATCCGGCGTATTGGAGATGGAATACGGGCGGCAAATCGGCGCAGCTTCGGTATCGTCCACATCGGCGACGTATACCGAGAGGTAGGCACCGGCCTGGAAGGGCGCAATCCAGGATTCCGGGTCCGAGGGTTTGAGATAATACGTCTTTGTCGACGGGCTTTCTTCAACAATCCGCGCCACCATCAGGTGCTGACGAACAGGGTGAACGGCATCCCGGAGAGCCGGGATTGAACTCTCGGCCGGTTTGGCGAACCCGGTTCGCCGTATCATTCGGGTGCGTTGGAATAACGGTGCGGCGATGCGCCAGCGCTGCATCTTTCGGCCCGAGATCATTTTTTGGCCTCCATGATACTCTCGGCGGCGGACCGGCCGCTCATAATGGAACTGCCGTATCCGTAGGCCCGATAGGCGTTGCCCCCGGCATATCTCAGGTTGGAATAAAACCGTTCCTTACCTTGGGAGAGCACTCTGGGAAGAATCCCGTCCCAGGGCTCGGGTTCATAGCCATAAACTGAGCCGTCCCAGGAGCCCGTATAACGGGAGAATGTCGGCGGGGCGGCGGTTTCGATTTCCTCGATATGACCTCGCAGGGTGATTCCCGTGGCCCGCTCAAACTGATCGATGAGAAGCTCGGCCAGACGCATCTTCTCCCGGTGGTAGTTCTGTGGAGTCACATCCGCCCAGGCCTCGGCCCGGGTGCCGACGGTAATCGACAGTATGGTGGTTCCCGGCGGGGAGGCGGTCGGATCGGCGGCGTTCAGGCAGATGGAAGCCTGCATTGGTTCGGGGTCGAAGCGGTTGAACACCTTGGCTTCCAGATCCTTCGTATTCATATGGGGAGCGATGAAATACGAATAGTCGGTGAATCCCATTTCCTCCATACCGGCATCCAGAGCCAGGTAGACCACAAACAGACTCATTCCCCGACTGCGGGCGTTGAGAAGCTTGAGGGACCGCCGCGGAGGCTTGTCGATGAGGTTGCCGAAGAGGCGATGATGCGAGATGTTCGAAATCAGATAATCACAATCAATCTGCTCACCGTCGGCCAGACTGACGCCGGTGATCCGTTTACCCTTGGTGACCACATGACGCACCTCGGCATTGTATCGGATCCGGCCGCCGTTATCGGCGATGGCGGTGGCCATCCCCGCCGTGATGCCGTGGGAACGGGTGGACGGAATCACCGCACCGAACTTCAAATAGGAATGGATGAGAGAACCCCAGATGGAGAAGGACACCCGATGGGTTCCCACCCCGAGGTAGCACCAATAAGGATAAATCAGGTTCCGTGCTTCGACAGGAAGGCCCACAGAGTCCGCCACTTCATCGGGTACCGACGCACCGGTCCTGAGAAAATCCCCGAAACGCCCGGTGAGAACTTTCGGATTCGGGCGGGGATTTTCCCCCAGATAGGCAAAGGCGTCGAATGTTTTGGCGCAGATCTCCATGAAATCCCGGACCGGTTTCTCGTCGCAGGTGGTAGCGTCAATCACCGCTTGTGTGAACTCCGCCGGGCCGTAGGGGGCCCGGAAATTCACACCCTCGTCGGTGAGGATGACGCGGTAGGCCTCGGGAACTTCGCAGAAAGTTAAATCCGGCAATGCCTCTTTCAGGAAATCCACGGCCGGGGAGGCACCGAGCTCATGGAGTGACGGCTCGAACTCGAATCGGCCTCGCTTGAAACTGGTGGCAAAGCCTCCGGGGAGATTGTGCCGCTCGAGAACCAGGACACGGACACATGAGCGAGCCAAGTCCAGGGCAGCCGAGAGACCCCCCAAACCGGCTCCAATGATGATGACTTCCGGTGGTGTTGTGGGCGACATCGGTATCTCGGGACCTCATGTGATGTTTAGGTCTGTTTATTATAGACCTATTAAAACCGTAGCGGGGATTTTTCTGAGGATATGGTGGGTTTAATCCGTTGTATTCGGTATGAGAAATTGGAAACTTGACAATTTATAATAAATCTAATAGATATATTAAATAGATATATAAATCGAGAAGGTACATGCGAAAGAATGCCACACGATTCGTCATTTTAGGTCTGTTGGCCGAAGGACCGATGACCGGATATGACATCAAGAAAATCATCGATATCCGTTTCCGGTACTTCTGGAGCGAGAGCTACGGGCAGATCTATCCAGAACTAAAAAAACTTACGAAGGAAGGGCTTCTTGAACACCTTCCCGGCGAACCTGACGACGGTGCCAGACAGAAAAAACGCTATAAAATCACGGATGAGGGAAAAGGAGCGTTTGCCGGCTGGATGAGCCTGCCGCCGGAAGTGGAGCGGCAGCGCTCTGAGTTCCTGCTCAAACTCTACTGGGCTCCGTGGCTTTCTCAGCGGAAAATATCAGATTTTGTCGGAGATTTCAGCCGCCGCCATGGCAAAGACTTGGACATTCTACAGCGCATGGAATCCGAGATGGAGAGCATTGTGGATGACCATGCCAATCATTGGTGGATCCTGCGGATTCTGCGTTTGGGACAACGTGTAAACGAAGTCTATTTGGGATGGGCGAAAGAATTGTTGACGGAAATGGAGGAACGAGAACATGACTGATAGGGTTAAAGACGAGGCGGGAATCGCCCCGGCCGGCGTGACGACCAACGCCAAACCCCGCCGACAAGGACTTCGGCGATTAGTCGGACTGATCTCATTACTGGCATTTCCAGTTACGATGAACTGGATGAGTCCGGCGGTGAGCCAATTCGGCGCCTGGAGCGGTGTCGTGGCGGGCAGTGTTCTCTTTTTTGCGGCACTGTTTGCGTCCGCCCTATTCCTGGGGAGAGGATTCTGCGGATGGGTATGCCCGGCCGGCGCCGTCGGGGACCTCCTGCGTCCGTTAAAGGACAAGCGAGTACGCAAAGGGCGGTGGGTGAAATTCGTCGTTTGGGGGCTCTGGTTTGTCCTGCTGGTATTCGGCTTCCACCGGAATCGGCCCCTGACGATAGACCCGTTGTTCTTCACCGAGTCCGGAGTTTCGGTTTCGGAGCCCCGGCAATATATCATCTACGGCATGGTGGTTGCCGTGTTCATCGTCCTGGCCTTGAGCGTCGGCCGCCGCGGGGCTTGCCACACGGTTTGCTGGATGGCCCCGTTCATGATGGCGGGACGGGCCACCGGAAATTTCCTGAAGATTCCCGCCCTCAGACTGCGATCCAAGCCAGAACGATGTACGGCTTGCGGTTCCTGCGTGGCGGCCTGCCCCATGAGCCTGAATGTCACCAAGATGGTGAAGGGCGGCCGCCCTGAAAGTCTGGATTGCGCCTTGTGCGGCGAATGTGTGGACCTGTGTCCCGAAGAGGCCTTGAAATTCGGATTCGGGCTTACTCTCCCTGGGAGGTCAATCTAGAGACCGACAGCTGCCCCGATCCACCAATTGCTGCTTGACTTTGAGGACGTGGACAGTCTCGATGCGATTGGATAATCGATTCTCCAGCATATTCACGGCTAAACGCCCGACATAGGTCATATCGATATGCATGGTGGTTATCTGTGGAATGTAGGGTTTGGTGTAATCCAAGACATCCCCGGGAGCGAGTAACGAAATATCTTTGGGGATCGAATAGCCAAGCCGGGAAAGGGTATTCCAGGCCCGAAATGCAATTTCATCGTCCAGACATAATAATGCCGAGGGTGCATTGGGCCCATCCAGGGATCGCCTGAAACGTTTCTCAAGCTCCGCTTCAGAGCAGCCGATCTCGCAGCTGATGCGATGATCGTCCTGAAAATCAATGCCTTCTTCCTCAAGGGCTTTCCGATATCCGTAATACCGATCTGTCGAGAGGATGGGAAGATCCTCACGCTGAGCGTCCACGAAGTCGATGCGCCGGTGCCCTAAGCTTAAAAGGAACCGCGCGCCTTCGTAGGCGCCCTGAAAATCGTCGACGCAGATTGAAAAGTATTTGTCCTGGTACTTGTTGTTCATGATGAGAACTACGGGAATTCCTTCCGATTCCAGGCGCTGGAACAGCGTGTCTTTTCCGATATGTATGGAAAATACCGCCCTGCATCCGAGTTTGGTAATCTTTTGATAAATCACATCGTCGTCATCATGATGGGAAATCGGAATCATCACCGTTTTGAGTCCCAATTTGGTCAGGTCCTGCTGAATCTGACTGATCATCTCCGCTATAAAATGCCAGATAAACGTCCATTCGGGATCGATGAGGATGAGGAGCGCGACATGATGACCATTCTTCACCGTCTTGCGCTCCCGGTGATGATGCCGGTAGCCCATGGTGTCGGCCGCTTTGACGACACGCTGTTTTGTGTCCTCGGAAATTCTTCCCGTACCGGTAAATACCATTGATGCTGTGGTTGGCGACACCCCGGCTTTCCTGGCCACATCTTTGAGCCTCGGAGCGCCGGCATCGTTCTTGATCTTCTTCACATAAATCTCCATCGACAAAGTCTTGAGCAGTCGAATCCCCGATCTACATTAGGACATGTTGGTAAATTTATCAATAAAGAAATATTATAAATTGATAAATTTGTTGACAGATAGAATAATTATGCTACGATAAACCCACTTTAACTTTGAGTGGGGAGTCCATAATGACGCGGTACGGACAGGTTATTCGACTGAAAGACGGTCAACTCGAGGACTATGCCAAACACCACGCTGCGATTTGGCCTGAGGTGCTGAAAACCATCACGGATTGCGATATACGCAACTACACCATCTACCACAAAGACGGCTGGCTCTTTGCCCATTTTGAATATCATGGTGATGATTTTGATGAGGCGGCCAAGAAAATGGCCGCATGCCCCCATACCCAGAAATGGTGGGACCTGATGATGCCGATGCAGGAACCGGTTGCGTTTCGGGAGGAAGGTGAATGGTGGTGCACGATGGATGAGGTGTTCCACTGTGACTGAGGCCATGAGCTCCCGGGAACGCGTTCTGGCATCGATTCAACATCGGAATCCCGACAGGGTGCCCATCGATCTGGGTGCCACACCGAGTTCCGGTATCTCGGCCATCGCATACGGCAAACTCAAGACCCATCTGGGATACAATTCGGGTCACACACGAATCTATGACGTCGTGCAGTACCTCGCTCAACCGGAAGGGGAAATGATTGACGCTCTGGGAGTCGATGTTCTCGACATCGGCAGGGCGTTCAACACGCTGGATTCGGATTGGTATGACATCACCATGCCGGACGGAAATACCGGCCAGTATCCTGTTTGGTTTCGACCGGAAAAACATGCCGACGGCTCCTGGAATGCATACCACCCGGATGGTACACGCATCGCCACGATGCCCCAGGGCGCCCAATTCTTTGATCAGACTTTCTTCCCATGGATCGACGGATATCCCGACGGTCACGGCGGTATGAACGACTCCCTTGATGAAGCGATGGACAAAGTACTCTGGTCTCATCTGGCTCACAGTCCTTGGGACCATGCCGGAGATGAGGGGTTCTGGGAGACACTTCGGACACGGACGAAAGCCCTCAGGGAATCCACCGATAAAGCCCTCATGGTGGTTTGCGGATGCAATCTGTTTGAATGGGGAACCTTCCTGAGACGGATGGACAATTTCCTTATGGATCTCTACACCGACCAGGGGAATGTCGCCGTGCTCATGGAGCTGCTGATGGACCGGCACATGAAGACTCTGGAGCTGGTCTGCGAATCGGTGGGCGACTTGGTGGATGTCCTGCGGTTTGGGGACGATCTGGGCATGGATTCCGGACCGTTCATGGGTCTGGATGTGTACAAGGAACTCTTTGAGGCTCACCGAACCCGATTGTGCGGATACGTTCATGAACACAGCGGTATGGCCACGTTCCTCCATACCTGCGGTTCCATGTATCAGTACATACCGTCCCTCATCGATTCGGGAATGGACATCATCAATCCTGTCCAGACCAACTGTCGGGATATGGATCCGGTTCGGCTGAAATCCGAGTTCGGAAAGGACATCGTCTTCTGGGGCGGTGGTGTCGATCCCAGGGAAATCCTGAATCGCGGCACGCCTCAGGATGTTCGGGACGATGTTCGACGACGGCTGGACATCTTCGCCCCCGGCGGCGGCTACGTGTTCAATAACATTCACAACATTCTGGGAGAAGTGCCGCCGGAGAACATCGTTGCTTTATTCGAAGCCGTCAGGGAATACGGGACGGCATGATGGGGTTGTCAAATATTCCGGCACGGCCGATTCGTAATTATTGCAGAGTCCTGCGAAGAAACTCCAGTGGTGCGGGAAAACGGGCGGATTTAATATGGGTGAAATCATGAGGAGAAATTGGATTTTTTTGATGAAGGGAGAAACAGCACAATGAACGATAAGGGGAAGCCCGGAGTGCCTGCATTTGTCATGAGGCAGGTCAGCAAGGTGTATCCGGGCACCATAGCCGTGGACAAAGTGGATTTTGACATCCACCCCGGAGAAGTTCATGCCCTTATCGGTGAGAACGGTGCCGGAAAGTCCACGCTGATGAAAATGATGGCCGGTTCCTTTGACGACTATACCGGCGAGATCCAAGTCAACGGTGAGATCGTCCAACTCCATTCTCCTGCCGTCGCGAAGCGACATGGAATCGAGATGATATACCAGGAGCTGTCCCTGGCTATGCCCATCAGCATTGCCGAAAATGTTCTGGTAGGAAGACTGCCCAAAAAAGGGGCTTTCATCGACCGGACCAGAATGAATATCGAAACGACCGAATGTCTGGAAAAGGTCGGTCTTCAGCACCTTGACCCCGCCACACCGGTGGAAGACATCAGTCAGCATGAAGCTCAGCTCATCGAAATTGCCAAGGCCCTGGGGAACGATCCGACCATTCTGGTGATGGACGAGCCGACTTCGGCACTCTCCCGGTCTGAAGTGGATCGTTTGTTTGAAATCATCGGAAATCTCAAAACCATGGGATTGGCCATCGTCTATATTTCCCACCATCTTCCGGAGATCTTCCAGGTCGCCGATCGCGTCACTGTCCTGCGGGACGGGAAGCTCATCGACACACAGCCCATCGGGGAAGTGACCCGGGAACTGCTTGTTCACATGATGGTGGGGCAGTCCGTCGCCGATTTCGCCTGCGCGGATTTTGACGGCTCTACCGAACGCCTCAGAGTGGAAAATCTGACCCGGAAAGGTTTCTTCCACGACATCAGCTTCCATGCCTACAAGGGCGAAGTGCTGGGCATCGGCGGCCTTTCGGGCGCGGGTCGAAGCGAGCTGGCTCGAGTCCTGGTAGGGTTGGATCGCCGTGATTCCGGCCGGATCTTTCTGGACGGCCGACAGATTCGATTTTCCAACATGGCCCAGGCACTGGATCAGGGAATCGCCTATCTGACGGAGAACCGCAAGTCGGAAGGACTGGCCATCCGGCTGGATGTGAGGGACAACATCCTGGCAGGCCTCATTCCCCGACTGACCAAATATGGTGTCTACGACGAGAAGCGGGGAATGCCGATTCTCACCAAACTCATCCGGGAACTCTCCATCTACCCACCCGATCCGCTGCGAACCGTGGCAAACCTCTCGGGCGGCAACCAGCAGAAAGTTCTTCTGGCCAAATGGATGGCCTGCGACCCGAAGGTTCTCATCCTTGATGAGCCCACCCGGGGTGTCGATATCGGCGCTAAGTTGATTATCCACCAGTCCATCGAGCGACTTGCCGCCGAAGGATTGACGGTCATCCTGATCTCCTCGGATTTGCCGGAACTCGTGGCACTCTCGAACCGGGTAATGATAATGCGGCAGGGACATTTCATCCGCGAAATGGTGAAGACGGAATGCAGCGAAGAGAGTATCCTCCTCGCCGCCAACGGAGAAGGACTGGAGTCATGACCGACATCACAGTGAACAAGGCGGATATGCGGTCCGTCACCCAAAGCACCTTCGGACGCGTCCTGAATGTGGCCGGCATCTATGCCGTGGCGGTCCTATTCCTGGCCGTCGGCGCCGTTCTACAGGCCGCCGGCATCATCAACAATTTCCTCACAGCTTCGAACATGCTGAATATCGTCGATGCGGTTTCAATGCTGGGGATCGTCTCGGTCGGCATGGCGTTTGTCACCTACTCGGGTCATTATGCCGACCTTTCGGTCCCCACCACCATGGCCCTGACGGGCATCGTCTGCGTGGAAATGCTGAAGTACGGATTCTGGCCCGCCGTTATTTTCGCGTTCATAGTCGGCTCATTAGTCGGCCTCATCAATGCAATCGCCGTTGGAAAGTTCAAAGCGAATCCCATCATCTGGACCCTGGCGATGAACTATGTCTCCATGGGCGTCATCCGCCTGGTGTGGGTGAACAAGCAAATCTACCCGGACATGCAGGCCTCATCGGTTCGCGCCAGCGATCTGTTCGACAGCATCTACCGTTATCGGTTCTTCGGTACCATCGGGCTGCCGGTGGTGGTGCTGATTATCCTTGTCGTCGCCCTTCAGTTCATTCTGAAGCGTTCCCGATTCGGAAATCAGCTCAAGATGACCGGCGCGGCCCGGAAGGCCGCTCAGTTTTCCGGCATCAATGTTGAGAGGATTATCGGTGTGGCGTTCATGATCTGCGCGCTCACGGCGACAATCGGCGGACTCACCGTCACCTCACTCTCGAGAGTGGGCGCCTGGTACAACGGAGCCGGCTACGACTTCAAGGCCGTCACCGCCGTGGTGATAGGCGGAATGACATTGGCCGGGGGACGGGGATCCATCATCGGAGTTCTCGGAGGTGTCCTCATTATCGGACTGATGAACAACATCATGACTCTGCTGGGTGTCGGGACATTTTCCCAGGATATGATCCGCGGCGCGATATTCATCATCGTCGTAGGCATCAATGCCAAATCGTTAAGGAGTTTGGGACGTGACGACTCGTAAGGGTTTTAAAAGAGAATCTCTCCTGTCTTTGGGGGATAAATACAGAATCTACATACTCTTCGCCGTGATCTTCCTGATCATGTCGATATTTGCTCCTCGGTTCTTCAACGCATGGAACCTCACATCGATTATGCGAACCATGGCTATGAACGCCACAGTAGCCATCGGTTTCACCATCATTCTCATCTGCAACCAGCTCGATCTGTCCATCGGCACCATCATCACCTTTTCCGCCGTCATCGGACTCGGTCTGAAGGAACACCTCGGATACGGGTTGAGCGTGCCCCTCGCCGTTGTCGCCGGCGGTGTCATCGGACTGATCAACGGTGTACTGGTCGCCAAAGCGAAGATCAATTCCTTCATCGTCACCCTGGGTATGATGACCATCCTCCAAGGAGCGATTTACACCGCCACCGGAGGAAATACCATCGCCGTATCCACCGAGGACGCATTCGCCGTTTCGGATTGGCTGAGCAAGATGATCGTACCCCTGGTGACTCCCAGAGTCATCATCACGCTGGTTCTGGTCGCACTGTTCACTCTCTTTATGACACGGACCCGAATCGGCCGGAACTTCTATATGGTGGGGGGCAACAGTCAGACCGCTTGGCTGGCCGGAGTGAATACCGATCTCTACACCATCATGGCATTTGTGATATCCGGAACGATGGCGGCTATCGGCGGTGTTCTTTTCGCCATGGAAGGAGCCGCGGCGACATTGAAACTGGGAGACACATCACTGATGTATGTCATCTCGGCCACCATCATCGGCGGAACCGCCATGTCCGGAGGGAAGGGCGGAATATTCCGCACGTTCATGGCCATTCTCACCCTGGATATCCTCTATAACGGCATCATTCTCTTCGGACTCGGCAATGAAGTGAAGATATTCATCGCCGGCGCCATTTTAGCCTCGGTGGTGTTATACGAAGCCTTCGCGGCATACAAGCATGAGCACGTCGTCGGCCAGCGGTCGGAACTGCTCAAGGAACTGGAGGCCGCGCAAGCGGTCTGAATCACCATGTTGGATAAGCTCTGTTGAGCAAAACTATATCCATACCCAAAACGGAGGGAGTAATGAAGAAGTCATTCTCACTGTTCATCGCCTTGATTCTGGCCCTGGTATTCACAGGGGCAGTCTTCGCCAACGGCGGCTCGGAAGCCGCTTCCGAAACAGCCGGTTCGGGAAGCCTCGACGCTTCTCTTGCCCTGACGGACGAAGTCCTTGCACTGACGGCCGCCGACGGACAGCCTCTGATTAAAGTCGGAGGAGCCACACGGGAGGTTCCCCCTCGGCCGGCGGATCCCGAAGCCCTGCCGGAAGACGATCCCCTGCACTGGTGGGATCTGGAATTCGCCGGATGGAACTCCAATAAGAAGAACATCCCCGAATCCCCCGCCGACGGAGCGATCGGCAAACGGGTTATCATGATCGTGCATGGCGACCACCCCTGGACCACCGCTTGTACGAACGGTGCTCAGAAAGTCGCGGATGTCTATGACATGGACTTCACCGCTCTGTCCCCCAACTGGGATCTGGCCGTCCAGAATCAGATGATCGATCAGGCCATCAACGAACGCCCCGACATGCTCCTTCTGATTCCCTTGGATGCCAAAACCGCACCCCAGCAGGCACGTAAGATCAATCAGGCCGGAATTCCTCTGATTATGTTCAACACCCTCCCGGCATCCGAAGCCATGGATTACTGTATCGCCTGGACCGGACCCGATGATTTCGGACAGTTCCGGATGATGGCGGAATTCTGGGCCGACGAGCTCGGCGGTGAAGGCGGAGTCGCCTACACCCAGCATGCTCCCGGCGGCTCTCCGTATTTCGCACGGTACTGGGGACCCAGATCCCAGCTGGCTGAATATGCTCCCGGAATCGTGACACTGGACGCCCAGGCGCCCGGATTCGAAGCGGATAAAACCATGCAGCTGGTTTCCGACTGGATCACCCGGTTCGGCGACGATCTGAAAGGTATCTGCTCCGCCGATGATTCGGCTCAGGGCCTTGGTATTTCCGAAGCGCTGGCCAAGGCCGGTCGGGAAGATGTGATTGTCATCGCCGCAGGCAACAGTAAAGTCGGTATGGACTTGGTTAAGGAAGGCAAATTAAGGGCCATCACCTACCAGACCGCCGAAGGCGACGGCGCCCTGGCCGTGAAAACCGCCGCTGACTGGTTCAACGGCGAAGATCTGCCCCCGGTTCGCTACCTGCCCCAGCACCTGATTACCATCGACGATGTCGATGATTTCTATCCTCCTCAGTGGTAGAACAGGTTCCGCATCAATAAAAATAGACCGCCCGGAACCTTCCGGGCGGCCTTTTAAACGAGATGAAAATGAAACGAACGGATAACTGTCTGAGAAAACTCGACCGGATGAATAAATCGCTGAGGCACGAAGAAGGTGATAGAGTCCCTTTCAGTGATTTCTTCTGGCTCACCTTCATCGATCGCTGGAGAGAAGAACTGGGCCTGGCCAAAGATGCCGATCCCTACAAATACTACGATCTGGACTGGCTTGTGACGGTGCCGAACTGCGATCCGCATATCAAGAACTTTGAGATGATTAAGGATACCGACGACGAGCAGGTGGTTCGGACAGGTTTCGAAGCCGTGGTTCGTCATAAGAAGGGCGCTCAGATGCCCTATTTTGAATTGTTCGAAACCGACACCATAGAGAAAATGCTGGCTTTCGAGTTTGACGATCCCTGGGATGAGCGACGTTTTTTTATGGGCGGAGACAATCAGCTTGCCGGAGTCTCTGAAGTCATCACCCGGGATTCCCCGGCTTGGACGGAAACTGTTAAATCGCTCTATTCGGATTTTCCGGTATATGGGTCTGTCTGCGAAACAATGGAAGAAGGCTGGCGGATTATCGGAACCGAAAATCTGCTGCTGTGGTCGGCATTGAATCCGGACGAACTCGGTATATTTCTCAAACGCGTGTCCGACTTCAATCTTGAACTGATGAAGGCCCAATACGAAGCCGCCGACGGTCTGCTGGACGGATTTGTCATTTGGGGTGACGTGGCCTACGTCAACGGAATGCTCTTTTCTCCCGAAACCTGGAGGGCGCATTTCAAACCGGCATTGAAGGCGATGATTGAGTTCAGCCATTCCAAGGGATTGCCCGTCATTTATCACGGCTGCGGAAACTCCACCGCCATCTGGCCCGATCTCATTGAAATCGGCCTGGACTGCTACAATCCGATGGAAGCCAAGTCCGGCATGGATGTCGTGGAAAAGCGGCAAACCTTCGGACATGATATGGCATTCTGCGGAAATATTGATGTGATGAAATGGGCCGATGCTCCTCTGGATGAGTTGAAGGATGAAGTCATGAGGAAGCTCAACGCGGCGAAAGGCGGCGGATTTATCGTCCAGTCCGATCATTCGGTGCCCAGCAATGTCAGTGCCGAACGCTTTGAATTTGTTCGAGACCTTGTCCGTAAACACGGAGATTATCCATTGGATCTGGGATCCTGGGATCTGCCGGAAATCAGCTGACGGGCGGGATGCCGTTCAAGTTTGACATGGCCCGCACATCGACTAACATGGGCTATGGCCCGACGAGAAGACAAAGTTCCGCTATTCTGGCATACCGGAATCAAGGCCATTCCCCGGAGACCCGATAATCCGGAGGCCTATCCCGAAGACGATGCGCGTCATTGGTACGATCTGGAGTATGCGGGTTGGCTGGTTGAAAAAATGCCCATGCCCGAATCCCCGATGGACGGTCCGAAGGGGAAAAAAGTGGCGGCGATTCTGCCCGGCTGGCATCCCTATGCGGAAGAGTTTCGCCGCGGCATGGAGGATGCGGCCCGGCGGGTTGGGATGGATCTTCGGGTTTACAGCTCACCGTGGGATCCGGAAGATCAGAAGCATGAAGTCGAGCGTGCTCTCTCCTGGGAACCCCACCTCGTTATTATCTGGATAGAGAGTCTTCGCGGCGGCTCCCAGCTCATCGAAACCATTTATCAAGCGGGCATTCCCGTTGTGGCCGCGAATGCCCCCCCGGATGAAGCCGGTCTGCGGCACGTACTGGCCTGGACCGGTCCGGACGACTGGGCCCAGTTCCGCCGTCTCTCCGGTCGGTTTGCCGAGCTGATGGGGTTCCGAGGCGGTTATGCGATTGTCTGCCACATGAAAGACACCCCCACCTTTTTTGCCAGAAGCTGGTCGGTTGTCACCGAACTTAAGGAAACGGCGTCTGAAATGGAGCTCCTGGCCATGGCGTCCACGGATCTGGACGAGGAAAAAACCTACCGTCAGGTGAAGGTTTGGCTGGATGAATTCGGTTCACGGCTTCAGGGCGTCGTCAGCGCCGATGATGAGAGAACCCAACTCGGCATCAACCGGGCGCTGGACGAGGCGGGTCGGGCCGATATCATCAGGGTGGCCAACGGCAGTACCCCCACCGGTATCCGGCTGATACGGGAAGGCGGGGTGGATGCCATCACGTTTCAGTTGGCGGAGCAGGATGGTGCCCTGCCTGTTAAACTGGCCGCTGATTGGTTCAGCGGTCTCGAAATCCCTCCCATCAGGCATTTGCCCGTCCGAATCCTGGATGCCGAAAACATCGACCTCCTGGTCAATCGAAAAGACCTGGTTCTCGATATCGACACCGATCAGCTCTATCAGGACATCCTGGACTGCCGGAGCGATGCGGTGAGACAATACTTTGCCCGGCAGATTGATGCGTTCGCCAGGAGCACCGACATCACTATGGAGTTCTTCCGGGGCTTTTCCATCGAAATCTATTCCAATCTCTATCACATCATGAAAACCGTCGATTTGGATGAAGCCGGAATCGTCGGCAGCTATGAGGAAATCTATAAAAGGCTGTTCCAGCAGCCCACCATGGAACGGACTCTGAATCGCCTAGAGGAAGTCTCCTTGGCGATCATCCGACGTCTGGGCGTGAAACGCAGTCGGCACAGCAGCATCGTGGCCCGGATCATTGCCTATGTCGACGATCATTATGACGAACCCCTCTCACTGAAAACCCTTTCCTATCAAATGGGTATCAGCGCACCCTATCTGGGTAAGCTGTTCACCGAGGAAATCGGTGAGGCTTTCACAACCTGGCTGAACCGAAGGCGTATCGACAAGGCCATTGAGATGATGAAAACCACCGATCTGTCCATTCGCGAGATTGCCGAAAGGGTGGGATATGTCAATTCCAACTATTTCTACAAACTGTTCAAGAAGTACATGGGGCTCAATCCCGGGGAGTTCCAGGCTCAGCTCTCCTGACGGCCATAGCAAAAAATTCAAAATAAGATGCATTAATTTTCACATCGAGTTGTGTCCCGGGCTCTGTGCCTGGATGATATCTCCATAACCTTGTTATTCCGGGAGCCGTATCCATGCTGCACGATCCAAGTCACCGTGAACCCGCCCCTGTCGCCGAGCCCGTCCACCTTTCTCCGGCGGAACGGGACATCCTGAAGAGGCTGGGAGAACAGTACGCCGAAATTTCCGCTCACCATTCACATGCCGAGACGGCGGATCTTTGGAGAGATTTAAATGATCTGCAGTCCCGCAGAGCCATGGTGTGGATCAACGAAATCCCCTGGCACGAGATGAATGTTGATGACGAGCTTACTCTTCGCTGCGAGGGCCGGTGGGCCCGGGCAACGGAGGACAAGCTGCGCAAGACCATCTACCAATGGAATCACATGCGGGGCGACATGGTGGTGAATCCGTGGTTCGAATGCGAAAAAGTGATTCACAGCACGGATTTCGGCATCCTGGAAGATACCGATGTCGTGAAAACCGACGAAGAGAACGACATCGTTTCCCGGCATTTTAAAATCCAGATTAGTGAACCCGAGGATATTGCCAAGATAAAAATGCCACTGGTGACTCACAATCAGAAGGCTACGGAATACAGCTTTGAGGCGATGAATGACGTGTTCTCGGATATCCTCCCGGTGAAGCTCGTAGGGCAGACCCATATATGGTTCACGCCATGGGACTATCTGATTCGATGGTGGGGAATCCAGGAAGCCATGATGGATCTCATCATGCGGCCCCAGATGGTTCACGACGCCGTGGATAGAATGGTGGACGCCTGGATGGTGGAACTGGATCAATTCGTCGAACAGAACCTACTTTCATTGGACGCCGACAACACACGAATCGGATCCGGGGGATACGGCTACACCCGAGGTCTCCCGGGTACGGATTTCGATCCGGAATATGTGAAGCCTCACAACATGTGGGGGTGTTCCAACGCCCAGATCTTCTCCGAAGTATCGCCGCAGATGCATTGGGATTTCGCCATTGAGCATGACATGCGATGGCTGGAGCGATGGGGACTGGTGTATTACGGCTGCTGCGAACCCCTGGCCGGAAAAATGGAGCAGCTGCGGCGCATCCCCAATCTTCGGAAAATCTCCTGCAGTCCCTGGAACGATACGAAAAAGGCGATTGCCGAAATCGGCGACGAGTATGTCATCAGCCGCAAACCCAACCCGGCCGTTTTCGCCATGGAGAACTGGGATCCCGATGATGCCCGAAGTCAAATCCGGGATTTCCTGGATGAAACCGGTGGAAACTGCCATGTGGAACTTATCATGAAAGACATCTCCACCGTGTCCTATAAACCCCAACGCCTTTGGGAATGGGCGGATATCACTATGGAAGAGGCGGACCGGGCCGCAGGCCGCTAAACCAAGGAGGAGACTCGTGACGTCAAGAGAAAGTGTTCTAGCCGCCTTCGACTATGTCGAAACCGGCAAAGTACCCAAATGGTGCGGTGCCTCCCCGGAGTTCTGGAGTAAAGCCAAGAACCAACTGAATCTGGACGACGAGGGTCTCCGACGGCGCCTGGGCGACGATTTTCGCGGGGTCTACGCCCGGTATGTCGGACCGGATCTGAATCTCTCCCAGGGCGCCACTTGGAAAAGCCCTTTCGGTATCGAACGGGAGGGCATCGGATACGGTCAGCCCTTGTCCCACCCCCTGGCCGATATCACAACCGTCGAGGAGGCGGAAGCCTATCCCTGGCCGGACCCGGAATGGATGTAGAGTGCCCAAAACCTTGCCGGTTTCTCAACACCCCTTCCCCGACCTCTAAATTCAAGCT
>JARGFR010000039.1 GCA_029210985.1 Spirochaetaceae bacterium
GAGCGAAATCACCGGAGGGGAGTTCCAACAGATTAAACAGGCCCACAGCGAATTGAATCACCCGTTCTCACCGCCCCCAGGTCTGCCCTACTCCATCAAGGTTCCCCGGGAAATGGCCGAACAGGTCCGGCGATGGCTGAGGACTCTGGAAACCTCTGAGGCCCCGGATAGATTCTGGCGCTACACGATTCGCAGCGGTGATACTCTCTCCGGATTGGCCGACCGTTACGGCATACCCCTGGGCGAGCTGGTAGGATACAATGGACATGTAGCCGACGGCTTTCTTCGAATAGGGGAAAGAATCTATTTACCCGGAAGCGGCCAGGACCCGCCGGGCGTCGACAGCGACGATCTGCCTGATTGGAAGGCCACCTACACTGTCGGATCCGGTGATTCGTTCTGGTCGATTTCGAGACGTTTCGGGGTCGCTCCCGAATTACTGGCGGAAGCGAATCACAGATCGCTGGAGGGCGTACTGCTGGCCGGCAGCGTTCTGCGTGTTCCCGAGACGGAGGATAAGGAATGATAAGAAGCTCGAAAAGAAAGCTCTTTGCCATCATTCTCATCCCCTTTTTTGTTGTCAATTTGTGGTCCGAGACCACCGTTTCCTCCTCGATGAACTGGCAGACCGGGCGCTTCAGCTTGACCGCTGCCCGAACTCTGGGTGAAGGGGCGGCGCCTGATGATCATCCAAGAGAATTAAGCCTTCTGGAAAGAGAAATTACCCCATACCTTGCGGAGCAACTGGGAAACCTGCCTTGGGACTACCGGGGCTCATTAAAAGATCTAACGTCACGAAACCCTTCGACAAGAACATCCCTGGAAAACCTGGCCGGTTCTCTCGAAAAAGAATGGAGCCGTCTCTCCGAAGATTATACGGCGGTGGAAGCCCAATATTTTGTTGACCTGGGAGACCGGCTGGCACAATACTTTCCTCCCGAATCCAATCAGACTTTTCCTGAGCCCCCAATCGGATGGACTCCTACACCCCGGGACGGCTGGACGGGTATCGTCGTCTATGTCCCGGAAGTACTGCCGCTCCGGGGAACGGGGCTGATGGTGGAGGCTAAGCCCGCGCTCAGGGCACGTATTCTCAGCGATGAACTTGAAGTTCTCTACGATCCCGGCAGTCGCGGTTCATCAATGATGACATATCTGCCGATGGAAGACCGGACAAATGCCGAAGACATCACCGGCAGACGGCCCTATCGGACGATGGCCCGGGGCGTGTATGGGGAGTTTCCCTGCGACATTATCATTTCCCAAGAAGACCGGGACAGAATCATGGCGACCGAATCCGGTCGACGTTCTCTGGCCGAAGGACGCATCGTCGTCTTGATGGACAGACTTCCCAACTAGACAGGCAGCCCACGGCACGTTTTAATGGATAAGCCGCCCATCATCGCGACGGAGTAAACTATGCACGCCCGGAAAATCACATTCATCACCCTGATCATCATCGCCGGAACCCTGATTCTCCAGGGATGCGGCAATCTCGGTACCGGGGTGGTTCTATGGCCGCCGGATGACAGCCTTTGGGAACCCGGCGACCTGGTGACTGTAAAGGATGAATCGTTCCTGAGAAACACCTATGTTGTGAATCAGCCGAATCAGCGGCGGTTCAAGGAAGAAGTGGACCAATGGAGAATCCGTCTCTTTCGAAGAGAAAAAGACGCCGTGGCCTGGGCGAATGATATGGGTGAATGGCGCGAGGTCTATGCCGAATGCCTGTTCCAAGGCCTTCCCATGCGTTCAGAACCTTCCAACACGGCCTCCCGGGTCTATCGTTTCCGGGAAGGCGACCTTATGAAAGTACTCGGCCGTGAGCCAGGGCCCGTCCAGGTCGGAAATCTTGAGGGTTTCTGGTACCAGGTTCTGGCCGAAGGCGGTGTCGAGGGTTATGTGTTCGACTACTACTTGATGGTGATGAGAGTATCCGACGGGGAACAAGAAATACTCAATGCCCGCAGCGATGATGATCCTGTCCTGGACAACATTCTCTCGTCGGTCTGGCGCCCCAAATCCTTCAACGATATGCTGGCCGACAGGCAAATCGATCTGTCCCTCTTCAGGCCGGAGTATGGGGTTTTTCCGGATCCGACGGAAAAGACAATCACCCTCAGATTGCCCGAAACGAGCATTACGGAAACCTGGACCGACATCGTTCCGGCAGGTCGAAATCGTTATGATTTTCTGGGCACCAGCTTCCGTATCACCGTGAACTCTGATTCGTTCATCAGTGTTCAGTTCAGCGATGAAGGTACGGAACATTTTGAGGCGTTTGTTCGCCTTTATCGCGATATGACGGAGATTATCGATGAGGAAATCAGTCGCCGCGAAGCGGTCTTGGAACAGCTCCTGGAGCAGGGACCTGTTTACGGAAGCCGTGCGTACGGGGAACTGGCCATACTGGAAGACGGCACATTCTCCTGGAGCGGCAAATCGTCCCTCATCTCCCGGGGCATCATTTCATCAAGCGCCGGTAATCGCGGAAGTCTGGAATTTGATCATTTTGTGGATCCTTCCATTGCCGATTCTCATGAAGGTGTTCTGAGCCTCAGGTTCGAAAACGGTGAGGCGTTGAGATTCCTCTACGCCTTTGAAGATGGCGGTCTCAGGCTGCTGCTGGTGCCGGAAAATGTCATCGATGAGCGCCGCGTCCGAACCGACCAGTATATCGATCCAATTCGTTTGTTCTTCGAACCACTTATCCCTTCGGTATCTGAAGACGGCGTCGCACTCCCGGATCGTTAGGATTTATGGCGTTCATTCAACTCGACGGAATCGGCCTGTCCTTCGCCGATCGGAGAATCTTTTCCGAGGTTCACCTGACAATCTCGCCTGGAAGTCGAATCGCGCTGACAGGGGCCAACGGAAGCGGCAAGTCCACACTCATGAAAGTTGCCGCCGGACTCATGGAATGGGACGAGGGACGTGTGATTCGCCCCAAGGGCACTCGGGTCGCCTATCTGCCTCAGTCCGGTATCGTCCATAAAGGTTCGACGCTCCTGGACGAAGCGATGGAGGCCTTCGAAGAACTTGCCGTAATGGAAGCCGAAGCCGAAGCAATCGCTGCAGAACTGGAAAAAAAGCCGGAATCTGCAGAAATCCTTCTCAAGAGGTATCAGGAAATACAGGACACTCTAGACCATGCGGAGTGGGACCGGCGAGAAGCTCGAACCGAGCAGGTTCTGACCGGATTAGGTTTCAAAAGAGAAGAGCTCAGTCATGACGTCGCCACATTCTCCGGCGGCTGGCAAATGCGTATCGCACTGTCGAAAATTCTGCTCAGGTCACCCGATGTACTGCTTCTCGACGAACCCACCAACTATCTGGACCTTGAAGCCACCGAATGGCTCGGAACTTTTCTGAAACGTTTCTCCGGCGGTGTCCTTCTGGTGTCCCACGACAGATCCTTCCTTGACGCATCCTGCGACCAGGTGGCCGAACTCCTGATGACAAGACTCAACCTCTTCAAAGGCACATACAGCGGCTATGAAGCGTTCCGGGAGCGGGACATAGCCGATCTCATCGAGAGGTGGAAGAGGCAGCAGGAGGAAATTTCCAAAATTGAAACATTTATTGAACGGTTTCGGTACAAGTCAACCAAAGCCAAGCAGGTCCAATCCCGAGTCAAAATGCTGGAAAAAATCGAACGGATCGAAATTCCTCCGGCTCTGAAGAGAATTCGATTTTCATTCCCGGAAGCTCCTCACAGCGGCAAAACAGCCCTTGCAGGGGAAGGGCTGGGCCGAAAATACGGAAGCAAGACAGTCTTCAGTCACCTGGACCTTGAGCTGCCCAGAGGTTCGAGGACGGCGGTTGTGGGTGTCAACGGTGCGGGAAAAACCACCCTCCTTCGTATCATTTCCGGCGAGGATAGGGATTTTGAAGGGAGCTTCAGACTCGGCAGCGGCGTCAAAGTGGGTTATTTTTCCCAGGATCAGGAGTCGGTTCTCGATCCGACATTATCGGTTCTTGAAGAAGCGGCGCAGGGTTCGGACGAGGGAGAAGGACGTTTGCGAAGCCTGCTGGGTGCGTTCCTCTTTTCCGGGGATGATATTCATAAAAAAGTCGCGGTTCTTTCCGGCGGTGAACGGAACCGACTGGCACTTTTAAAGATACTACTCGAGCCGGTCAATCTCCTGATTTTCGATGAGCCGACAAACCATCTGGATATCCACTCCAAGGATATCCTTCTGGAAGCACTCAAAGGTTTCGGCGGGACCCTGGTGATTGTCTCCCATGACAGATATTTTCTGGAGCATATCGCCGATCGGGTCTTGGAGCTGGAGGATAGAACAGGTCGGATGTTCCTCGGTGATTACGCTTATTATCGCTGGCGAAAATCCGAGGGAAACGATCAGGACAAACCGGCCGATACCGTTCGGCAGCCGAATCCGACAGATTCCGGCGAGTCAACCGCATCAATCTCCAGGGAAGAGCAGAAACGGATCAGGGCCAGGGTCAATAAACTCAGGAAAGAGGAAGAAGCCCTGACAGCCCGTTTGGAAGAAAAAGAAAAAAAGGCTGCGGAGATTCGAACGGCTCTGGAGATGCCGGAAAACTATTCGGACCCGGATAAGGCCCATGCCCTGTCCGCCGAACTGATGGCCGTGGAAGAAAGAATTGAGCAGATAGGAGCGGCCTGGGAAGAAGCCGCATCGGCCTTGGAAGAAGCCGAGTCCTAGAACTTTGGCCCCCTCCACTCGGACCAAGGGAATTCGGCAAGCCTTAAATTGTAATAACGGATATCACCGGTGACTTCTTGAACCGCCCAGTCGGGAATCTGGATTTTCGAATCGGAGGCCGTGAGTTCGACTTCTGCAATAATGAGGCCGCTGTTTGCCCCGGTGAAAAAATCAACTTCCCAATTCCACCCGCCGAACGGTATTTCATAGCGCGTTTTTTCAACAATCCCTCCGTCGCAGAGATTGTCGATGATGGAATGAGCGTCATCGAGAGGGATCGGATATTCATATTCCAACCGGCTTAGTCCGTCTTCCGAAGACGGTCCTTTTACTGTGAGAAACCCCTGCGGTCCTTTTATTCGCGCCCGAACAGAGGTGAATGATTCGGTTCTGATGTACCCCTGCTTCATCTGTAATCCCGTCGGTAGAGATGGAAGGCGTTGGGCGTCCACAAGAAATTTCCGTTCAATTTCCGTTGCCATACCCGATATTATCACGGAACCACTTGATTGATTCTTGGTTTAGGATTGCCTAATATTTTTACAGATGTGATTTCAAGATGTTGACCGTCAACTATCTGGCCGTCGTGGTTTCCTTGGTCGCATATACTGTACTCGGGATGCTGTGGTAAGGCCCGCTGTTCGGAAAAAAATGGGCTGGGTTATCGGGTATGTCCGAAAAGGACATGAGTTCTCCTAAGATGAAGAAAGCCCAGAGTGCCGGCTATGTATCCAGCCTGATTTCGAGTTTCATCGCGGTTCTCACTTTAGCTGCAGTGATGAAGGGGTTGGGGATTTCGGATCCGATAAATGGATTTCTATTGGGTGCCGGATTGGGGTTCGGACTGATTTCCGCGACTCTGGTGGGCGAGGCTGCCTGGCACGGAACGCCCCCTGGACCCTCGTCTTAATCAACGGAGCTTACAGAATATGCGGTTTAGGCCTTGCCGGTTTGATAATCGGTCTCTGGTAATCACGCATAACGCCTCACAATACCAACGGCGCTGTTCCAATAAGACGAACCGAATAAATTCGCATGATTGAGAATATGATAGAGATTGTATAGATCGCGGCGTTCAGTAAAGCCCGGCTCAATCGGCCATTCATCCATATAACCTTGTCGAAAACCCGCGGGAAATCCCCCAAAAAGTTCCGTCATTGCCAAGTCGGCCTCCCTGTGCCCGTAATAGACGGCAGGGTCGATCAGCCAGGCTCTCCCAGTGGAATCGGCCATCCAGTTGCCGCCCCAGAGATCGCCGTGGAGGAGACTGGCCCGGCCGCCGTCGATATCGGGCAGCAATCCGGGAAGCCGATTGAGCAGGGACTCCATAGCGTCATCATCCGAGGATTGTCCAAAACCCTTTGTCCGGGCCATACGCCACTGATATCCCAAACGACGTTCGGCGAAATAATCATGCCAGGACGACATTCTTTGGTTCGGCTGGCTGTTCAACCCGATCCAGTTATCCGAAGGAAAGCCGCAATCATCGCTCCGTCCCTCCCTGTGAAGATTGGCTAAGGCCCGGCCGAATTCCGACCCGGACTTCAGACGACCGGGAGAAATCATCTCCATAAGCAAAAATGATCGCCGACCGTCGATTCCCCAGGCATACACTTGAGGCACAGGCGGAGCTTTCGATCCATCGGCAATATCCGCCAGGGCGGTAAGACCGACGGCTTCAGCCGCGAACATCGGCATGAGATCGTCACGGTTTTCCTTGAGAAATAAATGCGAGCCGTCATCGAGGGTGAGTACGGAGGCGATGTTGATATCACCGCCGCCGACACTCCGTCGGTCCCTTAACCCTAGCCGGCCGTCGTAGAGGCGCTCTATGGCATCTTCCAGGGATGCCGCATGTTCAATCATCAGCGAATCCTCCGCCCGTACTCCATGCTTTGCGTCGGACGACACCCTCATTATACTTAGGTTTATGAAAATCATCTCATGGAACGTAAACGGAGTTCGGGCCGCCTATAAGAAAGGCCTGATGGATTATATGGCCGCCGCCGATGCGGATGTCTTCTGCATTCAGGAGACAAAAGCTCATCTTGAGCAGCTCTCCAAGGAAATCTATGCCCCTGAAGGCTATCAGTCATGGTGGCAAAGCGCGGAAAGACGAGGATACAGTGGTACGGCCATATGGGCCAAACGGGAGCCGGATTCCCTCGAACCCTTGGGTGTGGAGGAGTTCGATAATGAGGGGAGAATGCAAGTCGCTGTTTTTGGTGATATAGCGTTACTCAACGGCTATTTCCCGAACTCCCAGGCCGAAGGTGCCCGACTAAAGTACAAACTTGGGTTCAATGAGGCGGTAAAGCAAAGAGCCGACGCACTGGCAGCCGAGGGAAAAACCGTCATTGTCACCGGTGATTTCAATGTATCCCACAAACCCATCGATCTGGCCCGACCAAAGGAAAACGAAGGAAACCCCGGTTACCTTCCCGAAGAGAGGGCCTGGATGGACTCCTTCATCGACGGCGGCTGGACCGATACCTTCCGAATGTTCGACGAGAGTCCCGAAAACTACACGTGGTGGTCCTATCGCGGCGGAGCCCGGTCCAGGAACGTGGGATGGAGATTGGACTACTTCTGCGTCAACGACGCATCGAATCAAAGGGTCCGTTCTTCGGTGATTCATCCTGAAGTGACCGGGAGCGATCATTGCCCGATCTCATTGGTGATAGACGGGTAATCGAGAATGGTATTGCCGGAGCCTGCCGGATTGGTGGCCACTCCGGCGGCTCTTCGGTTATTCATGACATTTCCGTCAGATGCAGGGCCAAAATTCCGATAAACGAAGTATGAAACTGAAGTATAACGCCCCGGCGACATTGACGTTCGCATTGGCGGCTTCGATCGTGCTGCTGATTGATCAATATCTCATGCCTGGTGTTATCGAGGCACTCTTCACCGCCGAGGGGTCCGCCACATTCCAGATCGATGATGTTCCGGCGTACATCCGCATGTTTACACATATCTTCGGCCACGCCGGATGGGACCATTTGCTCTCAAATCTCACACTGATACTACTCCTGGGACCGATTCTCGAAGAAAAATACGGATCCAAGCCGGTTGCATGGATGATTGTCTTCACCGCACTGGTTAACGGCCTGGTGAACGCTTTCTTTTTTGATTCCTCCCTCATGGGATCCAGTGGTATCGCATTTATGATGATACTCCTGGTGAGCTTCGCCAATATCAAAGCCGGTGAGTTTCCATTGACCGCGATACTGGTTATCGGTCTGTATCTGGTGAAGGAAATCCTGGCCATCTTCCGCTATGACGACGTATCCCAGATGTCCCATATCATCGGTGCCGCATGCGGAGCTGTTTTCGGCTACACCCGCACCGTCATAGGCAGATCCAAGAAGAACCAAGGTGCGCCGATGCCCGGAGGCGGCGGACAAACCGTCGTGAACTAAAACCATATCGGCTGCATTCCATAACATCCGTATGCCGGCGGCCTGTCCGATACTTTCCGGGGATCGCAATATCGGTTATCTTGAGCCTCATGACTGACACCGTCCTTCTTGAACAACGCTTGGAGTCTCTCCAAAAACGTTACGAGGAATTAGAGAAAAAAATCTCGGATCCCGATCTTCCCAAGAATCCAACCGTCTATAAAGAGACGATGCAGGAATATGGCCATATGGAAGAAACTATGGCCACCTACACCAAATTCCTGACAAAAAAAACCGAACTTGCCGAAGCTCACGAAATGGCCGAAGCGGAAACCGATCCTGAAATGAAAGAGATGGCGGCTGAAGAGATCGAACCTCTGGAACAGGAAGTGGAGCGTCTTGTCGGCAAACTGAAGCTGCTCCTGGTTCCCAGGGATCCCTTGGACGGAAAAGATATCATTGTGGAAATCCGGGCCGGCACCGGCGGGGATGAAGCCAGTCTGTTTGCCGCCGACCTATACAGAATGTACGGCCGTTATGCGGAGATGCGGAAATGGAAAGTGGAAGTGATGGATGCCAGCGAAACCGAAGCCGGTGGATTTAAGGAAATCATCTTCTCGGTCATCGGCAAGAGCGTCTACGGCAACCTCCGCTATGAATCGGGCGTTCATCGCGTCCAGCGGGTTCCCGCCACGGAATCCCAGGGTCGAATTCATACCTCTGCAGTGACTGTCGCGGTGCTGCCCGAGGCCGAGTCCACGGATATTGAGGTGAAAGACGCGGAATTGAAGATTGACGTGTATCGATCGAGCGGACCCGGCGGGCAAAGCGTCAACACCACCGACTCGGCGGTACGCATCACACATCTGCCGACGGGACTTGTGGTGATTTGCCAGGACGAGAAAAGTCAGATTAAAAATAAGGCGAAAGCTCTTCGCGTGCTGCGCTCCCGGCTATATGAAGCGGAAGAAGCAAAGAAACAGGCCGAACGCGCCGCATCCAGGAAAAGCCAAGTCGGGTCCGGAGACCGTTCCGAACGTATTCGGACCTACAACTTCCCTCAGAGCCGGGTGACCGACCATCGGATCAACCTCACCCTCTATAAACTGGATCAGGTGATGCAGGGTGAAATTGATGAGCTGATTGACGCCCTGAAAGTCAGCGCCCTGGAGGACGCTCTCAAGAGTAATTGAGGGCGCCGCACCCTGGGCACTCAAGTATGCCGATAAGCCAATTCGCCTTTCACAATGCGGTCCCATAACCGCCCGACCCAGCCCAGGGAGAGAAAAGCCCCCAGTACATTCCCGGCAATCATGCCGCCCCAGACTCCATAGATGCCCCAATCGAATCCATAGACAAAAAGATAGATAAACGGCACAACGAATCCCAGCATCCGCATTCCTGTTATCACCAGACCGGGCCATGGCCGTCCGACGGCCTGGATGACCGAACGGGCCATCATAGCCATAGCGGCAAAGAGGAAGGAGTATTCCACCATCCTGGTTTGCCTGATGGTATAGGACAGAACCGTGGAGTCCGAAGTGAACGCTCTGTAAATAAAGGGCGCCAGGATAACCATCAGAGTAGCGGAAAAGGCGGTAACGATCACCGCCATAACGGCTCCGGTGCGCCAGGCACTTCTTGCCCTGAGGAGATTTCCTCTGCCGATATTCTGTCCCACGATGGTGAGCTGGGCCGTCGAAAGAGCAAGAAGAGGTAAGATGATGATCTGATCGATCCTGCCGCAGAGAGTTGCGGCTGTAACGCTTCGGGGATCGATCTCGATGAGCACCCTGTTGATGACAACGAAAGTTATGGCCAGCAGCATCTGGGATAGAGCACCGGGAAGACCGACGACGACAATCTGCCCGATGATGGGCAGCCGAACGTCCCGAAATTTCCAGGCGATTGGAACTGTGGTCTTTCCGGCGAGGAAGGCCCACACGAGGTAGAGGATTGCCAGAGACTGGCCGACGACGGTGGCCAGAGCGGCTCCGGACACCCCCATTCCCAGACCGCGGAGAGGGCCGACATTCTCCAGAATGAAGAAGCGATCAAGGATGATGTTCAACAGATTGCCGGTAATCATCGTCACCATCATGTATTTCATAAGCCCCAGACCCGGAAGAATCCAACGAAGATACTCCTGTGCATATCGGGCATATTGGGCGTCGGCGCCCATAAAGGTGATGACAAACCAATCGGCAAAGACGTATCCGAGAACAACCATCAGAATACCCAGAACCGAGGCCAGAGCAAGGCCGGAGTCGGCGACCCGATTCAATACCTTCCTGTTTCTCTCACCCATGGCCCGAGCCACCAGGGAGCTGACACCGATCATCACACCGCTGGAGAGGGAAATGGCGACAAACACCACTGGAAAGATTAGACCTGTTCCGCCGATAATGGCGGGATTTGATCGGTCGATGGCGCTGATGAACAGCGTATCCACCGTCGTGTAGAGAATATTGAACACCATGCCCATGAATATTGGCGCAGCCAGTCTGACATAGAGGGATCGCAGGGCCCCATCGAACATACCGGGAACTTCCCGGAAGGTACCGGTCATTTCTTCACTCATTTCTCCGCTATCCGCAGAGGTTGAGAAAAGGTCAATCTGGCAGGGTGGACGATATGGTCGTCAAAGAGCTAGATTCTCCAGCATGACCGTCAGGGACGCCCTTGCCGAAGGGTATTCAAGTTTAGAGGGACATGAAACTCAGACACCGCGCCTGGATGCCTCACTCCTCCTGGCACATAGCCGCGGCATCAGCCGAGAAAAACTCTATATGGAATTGGGTGAAACCTGCACCGCACAAGTACTGGAGTCCTACCGCACGGCATTGGAACGCCGGCTTTCGGGAGAACCGGTGGCCTGGATAATCGGAATTAAGGAGTTTTGGGGAATGGGCTTCCAAGTCGGTCCGGGAGTTTTGTGCCCCCGACCGGATTCGGAGATTCTTGTGGAAGCCGCCCTGAAATCAATGGACGAGGCGGAAATTCTCGGTATTCAGTCCAACGGTGTACCCCGCCTCCATGACTGCTGCTGCGGGCCGGGCACCCTCGGCATCGCACTTGGGGTGGAGCGCCCGAATTGGGAGGTCAGTGCCTCGGATATTTCCCCGCAGGCCGAGGAATACTTCCGGATCAACAATCAAAACCTTGCAGGTGGTCGTTTGACTTATCATCAATCCGATCTCATGGAAGGTATACCCGGCCCCTTCGACATCATCGTTTCCAATCCTCCCTACCTCACCCCGGCGGAAACAAAGGAGCGCACTGAATTAGGCTGGAGGGAACCGGTCCTGGCCCTGGATGGCGGCGGCACCGATGGTCTTGACGTCATTCGTCGGCTGATTCCGAGAATATTCAACCGTTTAATCCCCGGCGGGACCCTTTTATTGGAGGCCGACCCCTTGCAGATGCCGTATATTCGGCAAATACTAGCCTCTAACGATTTTGTTGAAGTGAATGTACACCAAGATCTGGCAGGGCACGAACGTGCCATAACGGCGAAAAGGAAGAACTGACAATGAGCCCGGTAGATGACACTCTCATTCTTACAGAAGAAGAACTTGAGGCTGAAATTCGCCGGTTCACCGGGCGCCTGGACATCTATCCCCGATCTGAAAGACGGGACATTCTCAAAGCGTTGCATTGGTCCCGGAAGCTCCACGAAGGACAGAAGCGGGCTTCGGGAGAGCCTTATGTCATCCATCCCCTGCGGACCGCGGAAATACTCATAGATTTGAAGCTCGATCCACCGGCCATCAAGGCCGCGCTGCTCCATGATGTTCTCGAGGACACCAAAGTCGGCAGAGAGGATCTGGTGGAACGGTTCGGAGACGAGGTAGGCGCCCTTGTGGACGGGGTCACCAAGATTGACGACATCAATATTGGGAAGAGCAGCCGCAAGGCCGCCTCACTACGTAAGATGGTATGGGCGATGGTGGACGACCTGAGGGTGATTTTCATCAAGCTGGCCGACAAACGCCACAATATGAACACTCTCCAATACATTCAGGAAAAGGAACGTCGCCTGCGCATTGCCCGGGAATGTCTGGAAATCTACGCCCCCATGGCCGGCAAGCTCGGTATGAGTTCTCTCAAATCCGAATTGGAAGATCTCAGTTTCAAGTACCTGAAACCCGAGTCCTACAATCAGATCCGAGCGCATGTGGTGATGAAGAAAGAGGAGCGCAAGCAGTATCTGGAAAAGATACAAGGCGATCTTCTCCGGGTCGCCGCCAAATCCCACCTGAAGATAAAAGTTGATTCCCGAGCGAAGCATTTCTATTCCATCTACTCCAAGATGAAAGACAGAGGCAAAGAGCTCGAAGAGATATACGATCTTCTAGGCGTCCGTATCATTTGCGAGTCCACCGTGGCCTGCTATACCATGCTCGGTCTTGTCCACGGGCTCTGGGTTCCTTTGGAGGGGCGCTTCAAGGATTACATCGCCCGACCGAAAGGCAACGGCTACAAATCCCTTCATACATCGGTGCTCACCGAGGGCGGCCGGCCCCTGGAAATCCAGATCCGATCGAAAACCATGCATGAAACCGCCGAGTTCGGCATTGCCGCCCATTGGGCGTATAAAGAAGGCAAAGGCCCTGACCAAATTCTTCCTGGAGAAGTCGCCGTCGTCAAACAGCTCCAGACCCTGCGGGACGAAGGGCATGACGATGATGCGGGTGAGTTTCTGGATGCCATCAAACGCGATGTCCTCCGGGACTCCATCATCGTGTATACACCCAAAGGCGACGCCATCGAGCTTCCCGAGGGCTCCACGGCCATCGATCTTGCCTACCATATTCATTCTGAAATCGGCGGACACTGTATGGGAGCCAAAGCCAACGGCGCCATCATTCCCCTCACCCGGCACTTGGAAAATACTCAGACAATTCAAATCCTCACCTCCCCCAACGCCCATCCCCATGTGAACTGGCTCAAACACGTCAGAAGCGCACGAGCCAGAAGCAAAATCAGGGCCTGGCTGAACCACCATGACGCCGATGTGGTAATCGACCGAAACATCGTGGCCAGGAAGAAAATTGCCGAGGCTCCTATGCCGAAACCGGAAGACGCCGCAGCCGCGGTGGATGCCGCGTCGGGAACCGGACGGCTGGAAACTCATGTTGTGGATACCTCGAAGGTGGGCATCACCATCGGAAAAGAACGCAACATGATGATCAAAATCAGCCAATGCTGTTCGCCGGCTCCGGGAGACCGCATCATCGGCTACATTTCCCGGGGCCGGGGAATTGTGGTTCATAAAGTTGACTGTCCCAATCTGAAAGGTATTGAAGATTTTGAGGAGAGACGCATCCATGTGGACTGGGAGACGGCGAGTTCCCGCTCCACTCAGCGATTCCGTATCCACTCCCGATACACCTACGACCTTTTCAGTGAAATCGAGGGTGCGATCCGCAAGTACAGGGGACATCTCATCTCAGGCAGTCTGGATGAAACCGAACGCGGAGATTTGGAAGGATTTTTTACCGTCGAAATGGAGAAAACGGAAGATTTTAAACGAATATCCAAGAGTATCCGGGCTATTCCGACGGTACTCTCCATATCGAAGGTGCAAAATCTTCAGAACCGCTACTACGGATCCTGACTCATGGAACTGCACATTGTACTCCACGAACCGGAGATACCTCAGAACACCGGCAGCATCGGCCGAACCTGTATGGCTTTGGGAGCAAGGCTGCACCTCATCGAGCCTCTGGGATACCTCATCGACGACACACGTCTTAAGAGAGCGGGACTGGATTATTGGAAAGACCTCGATGTCGAAATCCATTCGGATTGGAATGTTTTTCGCGCCGCCTATCCCGATGCGCCCTTATGGTATTTCACAACAAAAGCGCGGAAACGTCACGACGAGGCGGATTACGGGAATCGGGCGTTCCTGGTGTTCGGCAAGGAAACCGCCGGCCTTCCCGACAGTATGCTGACCTCATCCCCCGATCGATGTGTCCGCATCCCGATGATGGAACGCGCCCGATCGTTGAATCTCTCCGTCGCGGTGGGAGTGGCGGCGTTCGAAGCCATGCGGCAAGGGGGCTTTCAGGGCTTGTCGGAAGCGGATCCCGCCGGACGGCTTTTCTAGACGCCGCCGGACGGCGGGAACGGAACTTGATGACTGATATGACTATCCGGGGGTCCGACCATCGGAATCCCAAAGATCCGTCCAATCCTTCGCCCCTTCCCAAAGAAACACGTGCCCTTTTATGAGCCGGCAGTTCCGGTCGATATCGGAGATCGCCGCCATTTCTTCATCAGTGAGAGAATCCTCGACGACAGCTTTCAAATTGGAGAGAATATTGCGCCTCTTTGTGGAGAAAGGTATAGGAATCTGACCCCTTTGAACGGCCCACTTGAGACAGATGAGTGCGGGATGCACTCCTCTTTTTTCGGCGGCCGCCACGACTACCGGATCCTCAATATCCACCGTATCCTCTGAGGTTCTATCCCTCTCCGGACGGCCCGGGGAACCGATCGGGCTGTAGCCGATGGGCTGTATACCATTGGATTTGACAAAATCAAAGAACTCGGGCTGCTGAAAATGGGGATGGAGTTCCATCTCGTTGCATGCCGGCTTGATCCGGCAGTCCCGAAGCACCATCTCCAATTTAGGTATGGTCATATTGGACGTACCGATATGACGAACCAGTCCCATATCCACCAGCCGCTCCATCTGGTGCCAGGTCTTCATGAAATCCTCATGGATATAGGGCTTCGCGTGAGGATTGCGCTCGTTCACGTCGCACCCCGGGGGGTGATGATTGGGAAACGGCCAATGGACCAGGAAGAGATCCAGATAGTCCAGACCCAGATCCCGGAGCGACCGGGCGCAGGAGAGCAGGACATCCCCCTTGCCGTGCATATCGTTCCAGACTTTGGACGTGATCCAGATTTCCTCACGGCGAATCGCACCGCTGTCGAATACATCCTTAAGCACTTCGCCGATCTCGGCTTCATTCGCATAAACCGAAGCACAATCCAGATGACGATAGCCCATAGAAAGAGCCTCACGAACCGCCTCGGCCACTTGGGTCGGTGATGCATGGTCGCTGCCGAAGGTGCCCAGGCCGATAGCGGGGATACGGGCACCGGTATAGAGACTGAAACTCGGCACCAGGGAAGGCACAATCCCGTCTGACGCGGGTGTAAAAGCAGTATCCGACATAAAAAGTCTCCCTACTTCACTTCTTCATCAAAGACGACGGCAACCTTTCCACACTTTCCGCCGGCCATCAGTTCATAGGCCGAATCGGCCTCCTCCAGAGAAAACCGATGGGTCACCAGATCCTCGGGATGGATACCCCAGCGGACGATGCGCTCCACCAGCTCTTCCATTCGCCAGATATTGGTGACCCAGCTGCCGTAGATGGTCTTCTGGTCGTGGATAATATCCGGACTTGGCTGGAACTCCACTTTTCCGCCCTCGCCGATGAAGCAGATTTTTCCCCATTTCCGGGCGGCCTGGATGCATGTCAGCCGGGCTTTATCGTTGGCCGAGCAGTCGACGGTCTTTTCACAGCCCTGTCCTTCGGTGATTTCCATCACTTGTCTGACGTTGTCCGGTCCTGCGGTGAGAACATGGTCCGCCAGTCCCAGGCTCTTGGCTATTTCCAGCCGTTCCGGAATCACGTCGATACCGATGGTGGTGGTGGCGCCCATGGCCTTGGCCAGCATCAAGGCGGCCAGGCCGACAGGGCCCAGACCCGTGACGAGCACACGATCGTTGCCGCTGACGCCGATTTTCTCGAGTCCCTCGTAGACGGTTCCGAAACCGCAGGCCACTTGAGCACCGTCGGTGTAGGAGAGGGAATCGGGAAGCAGAACGAGATCCTTCTCTTCGGCGATGAGATATTCGGCCATACCGCCGTCCCGCTGCCAGCCGTAGGCTTTGCGATGCTCCGCGCTGGTGCAGCTGATCATATAACCCCGGCGGCAGTCGTTGCACACTCCGCATCCAGAAATATGATAGACAATCACCCTGTCGCCTTTTTTGAAGCGCCTGAGACCCGGTCCCTCATCGACAATCTGTCCGCAAGGCTCGTGACCGGCAATGACGCCCTGATAGCCCTCGGGTCCCTTGCCCAGATGCTCATGATATATCGCACGGATATCACTGCCGCAAATCGTCGAGGATTTCATTTTGATGAGCACCTCGCCGTGTCCCGGCTGGGGTACGTCGTATTCACGGAACTCCACCGTGCTGTTTCCCGGGAGCACCGCCCCTTTCATTTTCCGCGCCATATCGAGCCTCCTTAGTCAATATTTGATTCAAGCCTGTTCAATTGAAATCATTCTAAAGACTTTTAACTATGTTAGAATGCCGATACTTGCCTGGGACATACCATTTTTTGACCTCCAAAGGGAGCTTTCATGGAATATCGGACGCCTTCGGACGAACCGGCCTATTTCTCAAAACAAACCAGTGCAGCCAAACGTTTCTACCGTCCGGTGGAACGCATCGCCAGATCGGTGGGCACGCCGTTTCGGGTGGTGGCCGGGGGCCGGGAATCGTGTTCCCCGGGCTACCGTGTGGAGCGGGAGAGCTTTGGTTTCTTTGCGGTGGAGTTCGTCACCTCAGGTCTCGGATCGGTCACAGTCGGGAGTGAGAGCGAAGAACTCAGTGCGGGTACGGTATTCGCCTACGGACCGGGTATCCCTCACCGGATCGAACAGATCGGCGACGAGCCGCTGGTAAAATATTTCGTCAATATCACCGGGGAGAACGCCGCCTACCTTTTGGACGGTGAAACCGGTATTCTCGGACGAATCATGCACACCGCAAGGCCCCATTCCATTCTCCAGAGTTTCGAAGAGCTGGTGGAGCACGGCCTGGAGGATTCCCCATGGAGTGATAGGATCTGCGCCGGGCTGGCCGAAGTCCTGGCCTATAAAATCACCGGCTCGGCTCTTACTCCCGGGGAGCCCGGGACAACAGCCCACGGCACGTACCGACGATGCAGAAATCTGATTGGAACACGATACCTGGAATTCGCCACTCTGGCCGAAGCGGCCTCGGCCTGCGCCGTTGATCCGGCCTACCTCTGCCGGCTGTTTCGTAGATTCGATCACCAGACACCCTACCGCTACCTTCTGCGCTTGAAGATGAACCATGCCGCGGATATTCTCCTGGAGAGCCGCCTTCAGGTGCAGGAAGTGGCCGCAGAAATGGGATACGCAGATCCCCTGCATTTCTCCCGAACCTTTAAAAGTGCGATCGGAGTCTCACCGACTCGTCTCATCGAGCTGTCGATGGGCTGAAAGCCGGAATAACCGGCGAGAAAACCGGACCGGACTCCCGGAACCATTCGGTGGTGGCCATGAATGCCTCCTGCCGGGAATAGACGGGGGAGAATCCGAAATCCCGCTCCGCCGCGTCTGATGTAAAGGTGAAATCACTGCACGTGTAGTTCACCGCGAACCGACTGACTCCCGGATTCCAGTGTTTGAAGGGACGTATCAACCAGGCGATGCCTTCGGCAAGAACCCCGGCAGCCATCATGATTCCCTTGGGTATCCAAAGATTCTTCGGCTTGATTTCATAACCCGAGCCCTCGACAATGCTATCGAAAAACTTAAAGAAATTTTCCGGAGGTGCATCGGTGAGAAAATACGTTTTCCCCCCGCATGTCGCCTCTCCGCCTTCCCGAGAGGCATCCAGAAGTCCTTTCGCCGCGAGTAGATGACCATGGGCCAGATTCCCGACATACACGAGCTGCTGTACGGCTTTGCCGTCGCCGATGCGTACATAAGGCCCCTTGATCGCCAGGTTCACCAAAGCACTGATGTGATAAGGGTCCGCCTCTCCCCAGACGCTGGCGGGACGCAGATTGACGGTACGAAAGCCGCCGACCGGATCGTCGGCGGAACTCACCAGTTTTTCGGCGCCCGCCTTGCTTCCGCAATAGGCATTCGGGAACGACTTCGGATAAGGTCGCTTTTCATCGATATCCACCAGAGGACCGTCACCGATCACCGCATCCAGAGAGCTGGTGTAGATAAAGGCCGACGCGCCGCCGGAGCGTACGGCATCGATGGTGTTCCGCACCCCTTCGACGTTGATATCGAACACGACTCCGGGAGGATGGGTGCCCCAATCCACCAATGAGGCAAGATGGATGACGGCATGGACTCCGTCCGCGGCACGATTAACGGCATCCTTGTCCCGAATATCACCGCGAATGAAACGGATTCTGGGATCGGAGGGAAAATCGAAAGGTTCGTGGAGATCGAATATGCGGATTTCCGAGGCTCGGAGAACCGGTTCGGAACGAAGCAGTTCCCGGATCATGGCGCGACCGACAAAACCGGATCCACCGGTTATCAGGAGCGCCGGCTCAAGGGGCACGGGTCGGCGATTCATGCTGATATGGTAGCGCCGCGGGGGATGGAAGTCCAGTTGAGATTCGGCAACCCATCACAAGACACAGGCCTCCCGCGGCTGATAAACTAACACAGATATCTTACAACGATTCCCTCATGGAGGAATCGGGCAAGGGAGCCCCCCCTATGCGCATACTCTATCTGGTTCGTGGAACGCCGGCGGAAAGCCGGTCGGAGTTCAAGGATCGAATCATCGCATTCACCAAAGAACATCTGGCACCGCCGGCCGATTCCGTCGTGGTTGCACTCACGGAGGATAATCCGCCGGCGCTCTCGGTCATCCCTTTCAGGAAAGACCTGTTCGCGCTCATCAGTCTGGAGGGTGTTTCCGATGACGCCCCATGGCCGGATCCTCCGTCCGGATTCGCCGGAGCTTATGAATCCGAAGCGGCGTATCCTGTGGTTCATGAACGGGACTGGCCGCTGAGTGAACGAAGCCCCGGTGCCGGACTTCTCACCCTGTTTCGCCGCCGGATCGGCATCGGGGAGGATGAGTTCCTCCGCCGGTGGTTCGAAGGTCATACACCTCTGACTCTGGAAGTGCACCCCAATGTCGGGTACGTGAGAAACCGGATTCTCGGAGATTTCACGAAGGCCGGACTTCCCGCCCATACCCGGGATGTATGGGACGGGATTGTAGAAGAACAATACGATCCCCCATCAGATCTGCTCAGGCCGTCACGCTTCTTCGGCGGTACCTTGCTGAAAATGATCCCGACGATGATTCGGGTGTATAGAGACGTCAAAGGATTTATCGATTATCCAAGTATCCGTACCTGGCTCACCTCGGAATATCGAATCAAGTGATTCACCGGAGCCAGGCCGGAATAATGATGTCGATGGTTCGTACGCCATCTGTGTCCACCACAAAGGCGCTTCGTCCATCCTCCCCCGGCACGGCATCCACCGCAAAAACATCGGAGCAGCGGGAAGAGAGGAAGGGTCGGTACGGATCGTGTACATTCACCACCTTCAATCCGTCTGGTCCGGCACTGAGATAGGCGAAGTCTCCGGCAACCGAAACATTCCGGGTATAGGGAGACGGGAAAAGACCGGCCCGGACCGGCTCATAGGGATCGGAAATATCGTAGAGAATCATCCCAAAATCGCCGACGGCAAAGAGAGTTTTGCCGCTGATATCCAGACCTTTGACGCCGGAAAGGGGAATGCGAGCCGTCTCGGAACCGGAAGAGTTGTATATCCTGATTTCAGATTCATCTGCGACCGCCAGGATACCTAAGCCGGAAGCGGACTCCCGGGCACCGAGAAACGGGATTTCCATCGCTTCGGTGAGAAATCCCTCGGGAGTTCTCTTCCATAGATAGAGTCCCGTTTCTGGAGAGACTCCGACGACCTGGGTGCTTGAAATCGAAACATCCGAAGCCCGAGGTGTGGGTGTGTTCATGTCTGATTCCACCCATGGGTCGTCAGTATCCGACCGGGTAAATAGTTCGATACCCGCCACGTCATCGGCCAGAGCGAGGAGACCATCGCTGATGGCGACATCCCTGACGAAGGGAAACTTGATGGACTGTGTCGATTCACCATTGAGTTTGTACAGTCTTGCACCGCCTTCGTGATCGGCCACCGACAGTTCTTCGCCGTATAACGAGACGCCATGAGATCGACCGGTGGTGGACCACCCGGAAACGACATAGGATTCACCAACGAGGTAGGTTTGAATCACCATTATCCCCGACGGGGTTCCGGCATAGAGGTAGTCGGTTTTAAAAGCCAGGCTTCCCAGGTCGCCCAGAGCGGAAGACTCAAAAAACCGGGGTTCACGAGGGTTTCGGGCATCATAGACCGACAAACCGCCGGAGATGGATGAGACGAACACATAACCGTTTCGAATCTCCAGATATCCGGCATCGGCACCGGGTATGCTTGAGAGAACCGACGGTGCGGAAGGATCGGACATATCAATCAGGGTGAGATTGCCTTGGGAGTCCGAGACACAAGCCAAGTCGCCCTCCACGGCGACCCGGCGGATATCACCCAGATCCAGCCGGGCCTGAAGGCGCGGAGCCTCGGGCCGCTCCAGATCGACGACAACCAATCCGCCCTCTCCTGCGGGAATCAACGCCGTTTGGCCTACCAGACTTATGCCCAGAGCCGTAAATCCCTCGAGGATATTGATCCGCCTGGGATCCCTGGCCGATGACACATCGTAAACCCGAAGTCCCCTGCCGGCATCCGCCACGTAAGCATACTCGCCTCGAACAGCGACACCCGCCGGCTGTCCGGCCAGCCGGGAACCCAGGGAGAGGGGAGAGGCCGGTGCGGTGATGTTCACCACCTGAAGCCCCCGCTCGCCGTCCGCCAGATAGACATAGTCCCCCCGGACGGCCACACCTCGGGCATCACCCGCTTCGGCCTCTCCGACGACAACAGGTTTGATGGGATTCGAGACATCGATGATTCTCAAGCCGCGGTTTCCGGCGGCGACGAAGGCATAATCACCGATAATGTCCAGATCTCTGGGAACCAGTCCTTCATAACGGGCTACCTCTTCGAGTTTCTGCTCCGGTGCTTCGAGGGTTCCTGCCGGAGTGGAATCACTCACCTGCTGTGGAAAAT
>JARGFR010000003.1 GCA_029210985.1 Spirochaetaceae bacterium
CGTCGATCGTGCAACTCTGATCTGCAGAAAAAAATTCATCGAGGAATCCGCCCTGCTGCTCCCCGGTACGGCGGATCAACTGGGGCGGGGTGTGACTTCGGGAAACGACCGGTCGTCCGATGAGCACACCGGAGAAGGAACCTTTTACATTAAAAATCCCATACCGCTGAAAGATGTGGAAAATGCCTATCTGGAATGGATGCTGAAACGGTTCGACGGTAATCGGACTCGGTGTGCCAAAGCCTTGGGAATCTCAATCAGAGGGCTTCGCTACAAGCTCAACACCGAAGGTGAAAAGAATTGAGGAAAATTCGCAATCGGATTTTCTTGCAGATTCTCTTTCCCATGCTTGCCGTCTACGGCCTCATCGTCGTCGGTGCGATCCGATATCTGGGAGATTCGTTCAGGGGCGATGCTCTCCACCAAAAGAACGCGGCGATCGAAAACCTTTCCCGGGGCCTGGATGACTGGCTGCTTTCCCGTGTATCCGAGCTACTTCAGCTCTCCCGAATACCCCTGTTTGAATCCCCCGACAAGGAGGGTATCCAATCCTATATGACGGATTGGCAGGATACACTCTCATTTCTCTATGACGATCTCTACCTTGTGGAATCCGACGGCCGCTGGTGGTCGGCAACCGGCCGTACCGGAATCCTGGACGACAAGACCTATCTGGATAGATTTTTCAAGGAAAACCGGTTGTTCAGCTACGCCGGACCCCACCGTTATTACGGGGACATATTCTCCGACAAGTTTGTCATCGGTGCGCCGATTTACTCGTCCGCCGGGAAGACCACCGGTATTCTGACCGCCACCATTTCGCTTGAGACGCTGAATAAAACCTTCGGATTCTTTACTTTTGAAGATTTCGACTCATGGATGGTGGTGAATCCCGAATCAATAATCATCCTCCACCAGGACATGGATATGTCGGGACATTCCGAGAAGGATTCGTATGGGCGAATATTCCTGGAGGACGGATCCTGGGCCGACCAGGAAGTGTTCGTCCAGATTATGCGCAACGGATGGAAAATGGTGACCTTCCTCTCCACCGAAGTATTGATGGCACCGTTTCATCGAGCCCTCACCTTCGTCATCCTCCTTGCGGCCTCGCTGGTTGTCCTGGTCACCCTGGTGGTTCTAATGCTCAGTGCGGCGGTATCCAAACCCATCAATGAGCTGACCGAGGGTGTCCATAGAATCATGGCCGGTGATTATAGTCAGAAAATTTCCGGGAAAACCAACGATGAGCTGGCGGACCTGGCCGATTCGTTCAATCGCCTGGCTTCAAGGATGGTGACTCTGCGAACCGACGACCGATTCAGCTTCCTGGGCCATGTGGCGGCCCGGATGGCTCATGAGCTCAGAAAACCCCTGCATGTGATACAGCTGGCGGCAAAGGCGCTGGAGAAGGACACTCCGGATAGAAAGCGATACCTGGACATCATCGATGAAGAAATTGCCGCCGCCGATAGATTTGTCGGTGAGATTCTCTCCTTTTCCCACGATGAAAGTCTGGATAAACAGCTCTACTCACCCGAATCCCTGATGTCCAGGGTGGTGGACAAATTCAGACTCCTGGCAGGTGAACTCGATATTCCCATACTGACCGAAACCCGAACCACCATCCCTCAAATCTATATGGATGTGATGCGCATGGAGGAGGTGTTCAGCAACATTCTGCAAAACGCCATCGATGCGGCTGATGAATCTGTTAACTCAAACTCATCACCGATGATCCGGATCACCCAGGAACTCACCCATGATAGCGAGATTCATATCGTCGTCACTGATTCGGGCGATGGGTTTGACGAAAAAAACATCGATCAGCTCTTCGATCCCTATTTCACCACCCGGGAGAAGGGAACGGGACTGGGATTGTCGCTCTCCTATCGAATCCTTATGGCCCATGGAGCCCGAATTGAACTGTCGAACACCGCGGATGGACACGGATCGGTTCGTATTGTCTTTCCCGTTTAGGCGGCAATAATTGCCGATTCAAACGGGCAATTATTGCCGGTCGGAAGAAATCGGTCCATGAGAATGCGACTCCAACGCAGTACAGTCTCAAAGGATTCATAGCGTATATTCCTACTGGATAACGATTTAAGGGCCAATAAAGAAAACTGAAATTAACTTGGCACATAATGTGCTTATGTAATGGAAACCAACAAAGGAGAGTTTCATGAAGAAACTATTCACTGTCCTTCTCGTTCTGGCCGTCGCGGGCTTCGCATTCGCCAACGGCGGATCCGAGTCCTCCGATACGGCATCCGCCGAACCTATCGTTCTCAAAGCCGCCGACACCCACGCCATCGACTATCCTACAGTTCTCGGCCTGATTAAAATGGGCGAACTCCTTGATGAATGGACCGACGGTCGGATCACCATCGAAGTTTACCCTTCCAAACAGCTGGGTGAAGAGAAAGAAACCATCGAGCAGGTCCAGCTCGGCGCTTTGGACATCGTCCGAACCAGCGTCGGTCCGGTGGGAACCATCGTTCCAGAACTTTCGGTTCTCTCCCTTCCCTACATCTTCCGTTCTGCCGAACATAGCTATAAAGTCGTTGACGGCGAAATCGGCGATGAGCTGCTGGCCCTCTGCGAACCCCACGGGTTCGTCGGTTTGGGCTGGTACGGATCCGGTCAACGGTCCTTCTACAACACCAAGCGACCTATCCGAAGCTTAGAAGATCTTGACGGATTGAAATTCCGCGTCATGCAGAATCCCGTATTTGTCGATATGGTGGATGCGCTGGGCGCCAGCGCAACTCCCATGGCCTACGGCGAGGTCTATACCGCTCTGTCCACCGGCGTCATCGACGGTGCCGAGAACAACTACCCCTCGTTCTACACGTCAAACCACTACGAAGTGGCCGGCTATTACACACAGGACGAACATCTCCGTGTTCCGGAAATCATCCTGATGTCCAAGAAAGTGTTCGACACTCTGAGTGCCGAAGATCAGGAATTGATTAAGAAAGCGGCAGCCGAATCCGTCCCTTACCAAAGAGAACAGTGGGACCTGATGGCTGCCGAATCCCGCAAGAAGATGGAAGAAGCCGGTGTTGAGATTATCACCGACGTCGACAAGACACCCTTCATCAATGCCATGGCTCCCGTATACGAAAAGCATGCCGCCACGCTTGGTCCCTGGATTGAACGAATCCAGGCGGTCAAATAGCAGATTTCATCTGATATAATTATAAAGCCGCTCCTCATGGAGCGGCTTTCTTAAATCCCCCGCCGGTTCGTCGTACCGGTCGATTCCATTATCCTAATCAAGGGAGCGAAACATGGAAAAATACACAAAGGCGATGGACTGGTTGTACCGCATCGTTCTGATTTTCAGTAGCCTATGTGTCATCTTTATGGTTCTGATTATCACCTATCAGGTGTTCATGAGATTCACTTTTTCTAATACCCCTCGATGGTCTGAAGAGTTCACTATTTCGATACTGATGCTCTATGCCGGTTTCCTCGGGGCCACCGTTGCCTACAGGCAGCGCATGCACATCGGCATCAAGATTATCCTAATGAAGCTGCGTTCAACAGTGAGAGGATGGTTCTACTTTGCCATTGATATCATGGTCGGCTCCTTCGCCATCGCCATGATCGGATGGGGAGGCAATCTGGCGTGGGGATTCCGCAACCAGATCCTTCCCGCCACAGGTATATCTGTAGGACTCAGCTACTTACCCATTCCGCTGGCCGGAATTGTCTTTCTGTTATTCGTCATTGAAAAACTGTTGACGGATTTTTCCAAGAAAGGCACGGACGATGCGTTCCTGGCCACAATCGGCATTAAGGAGGATTAGATGGATCCATTCGCCGCATATATGCTTATCGGTTCATTCCTAATCCTCATCGCGGTGGGGGTTCCTATTTCATTTTCCCTTGGTATTGCCGCCTTTGTCACCGGTGCCTACCTGGGCATTCCGCTTATGACGATATTCCTGAAAGTCTCTGACGGAATGGATGTCTTTGCCCTATTGGCAATTCCTTTCTTTATTCTGGCCGGCAGCATCATGGCTCAAGGCGGCATCGCCCGTCGCATCGTGGAGTTCGCCAATATTTTGGTGGGCTGGATGAGAGGCGGTCTTTCGTCGGTGAATATCATCGCCAGTATGTTCTTCGGCGGCATATCCGGATCTTCGGTGGCCGATACATCGTCCATCGGAGCCATCATGATCCCGATGATGGAGGAAAAGGGGTACGACAAGGACTTCGCCGTTAATGTCACCATCACTTCATCCACTCAAGGTATCATCATTCCACCTTCCCACAACGCCATTATTTACGCGTGGGTGGCTGGAATGGGTGTGTCGGTAAAGCAGCTTTTCGAAGCCGGAATCACACCCGGAGTCCTGGTGGGCATCAGCCTTCTGGTGGTGAGTCTCATCATCTCCAAGAAGCGGAATTACCCCCGGGAAAAGATGGTGAGTTTCAGTGAAGCCGCAAAGATCGCCTGGGAAGCCCTGTGGGGCATGGGAGCCGCACTCATCATCATAGTCGGTATTCTCGGAGGTATCGCCACTCCCACCGAAGTTTCGGCCATCGCAGCGGTATATGCCTTTATCGTCACGTTCTTCGTGTATAGGGATATCCCGCTCAAAGCCTTCCTTCCGATGATCGCCGAGACCGTAAAGACAGTGGCGATGGTGATGTTTCTCATCGGCTGTTCCAGTGCCTTCGGCTACCTGCTGGCCTACCTGCAGATTCCGGCAGCCGTCACCAATTTTATGCTGAGCCTCACATCCAATAAGATCCTGCTGCTGATTCTGGTGAACATCATGCTCCTGTTATTGGGAACCATCATGGACATGGCGCCTCTGATTCTCATCACAACGCCGATTCTACTGCCCGTGATGGTGGCCATCGGTGTGAATCCGGTGCATTTCGGTATCATTCTGATGCTGAATCTTGGCATAGGCCTCTGTACTCCGCCGGTGGGTTCGACGCTCTTCGTAGGATGTGCGATCGGAAAAATCTCCATCGAAGAAGTCACTAAGACGATTTGGCCCTTCTATCTTGCGATGTTGACCGTCTTGATCATCGTGACCTACATACCGGCCGTGTCCATGTGGCTGCCCAGGCTTCTCGCCGGATGATGTTGAGATGCTGATTGACTAAAAGCCGGGCCGTCCCATGTATTTGGGGCGGCTTCTAGAAATGGAAGGCATTGCCGAATTCCAGGGTGTGAATGATGTCCTCGCCTTGATATTGCCCATAATAGCCGGTGAGCACCTCGAATCGATTTAGATGTACACCGATTTTGGCGCCCAGTTCGCTGATTTTGACGTTCTCGGCGAGTATGGCTCCGCCACGTATTTCCAGAGATATCGGTCGGAACGGATATACGGTGACACGGCTTCCCAGTGCCGCGGCATTCAGTCGAAGCAAATCAAAATAGAATCCGCCGCCGATGTTCAAATCCCAGGAAAACCAATCGTTTTGCACAATGGGTATGGCAAGGCCCGTACGGAGATATTGCAGCTGTCCGGAATTGTCACTCCAGATTCGGTACTCGAAATCCGGTCCGATCAGAGCGCCGATTTTTCCATTGATCCTTGCCGACCCGCTCCAGCCCATGTCGGTGCCTTCCCAAAAGGCGCCGCCGGCTGAGCTGACCACCAGACGACTCTGTTTCTCCGCATTTTCCCAGTCATAACCGATCAGGGCCGGTCTTTCATGTCCGTATTCGTAAGGATACTCGGTATACCAGACGCTGCTGTTGTGATAGAGCCAAAGTAAAGCGGTGATGGATAAGAAAAAATCGATAAATCCGCCCTCCTCCTCATCGTCATCGTTTTCGTCATCATCATATGATTCACTCTTATCTGTATCGGATTCGTTCTTCTCTTCTTCAACGGATTCGGCGAAATCACCCAAATCGGCGAACAGAGAGGGTGATGGAGCGAGAATCAACAGGACGATAAACAATACCGTCAGACGTCCAAAAACCGTGGTCTTCATTTTTGTATTTTAGCCGTCGATAGACCGTTTCGCCAATTTCGCGGCGAGTTCGGCGATCATTCGCGGGTAAAGAATGTGTTCCTTGGGTAGAATCCGCGCTGCAAGTGTTTCGGGTGTGTCCTCGGTAAGAACCTTTACGCGCTCCTGCCCCAAAATCTCACCGCCGTCCACCTCTTCGGTGACAAAATGGACCGAGCAGCCGCTCCAATGGTCTCCTGATTCCAAGACCGCTTTATGGACCCGCTCACCATACATCCCAGGGCCTCCGTGGCGCGGAAGGAGGGAGGGATGAATATTGATGATACGTCCGTCCCAGACCCGGGTGAACTCCCGATCCAGGATGCTCAGCCATCCGGCAAGGGCCACCATGTCGATTCCATGAGCGTCAAGAACACTCTGAAGTTCCGTCGAAAGGTTCCGTTTCAAGACCCGTCGATCCAGTACGACAGACTCGATACCGGCACGGTCGGCCCTGTCGATGCCGCCGCAGTTCCGATCGGCTGCGACCAGGACCGGAGATGCTGACCCGAGATGACCGGCCGACGCCGAATCGAGAATAGACTGGAGATTCGTTCCGCCACCGGAGACCAGGACGGCTAGGCGTACCATACGTCTCCGGCGCCGTGCCTCAGTTCTCCGATCCGATAGGCTTTTTCTCCTGAGTCTCGAAGTTTTCTTATCACGGCCTCCGCGTCCACCCGACGAACGATGAGAATAAAGCCGATTCCCATATTGAACGTGCCGCGCATTTCATCCTCTTCCACACCGACGGATCGGAGATGGGAGAAAATCTCCGGCTCATCCCAAGAAGACGCATCGAGAATGGCTTCAAGTTTCTTTCCCGCGAAGGCTCTGGGGAGATTCTCGGGGATACCACCGCCGGTAATATGCGCCATACCCCGGACAACCGCTCCCGAATCAATGAGGGAACGAACAGACCGGCCGTACAAACGGGTCGGCACCAGGAGTGTTTCAAGAATCGGTCGGCCGCCGAAATCGATGCCGGTATCAGGAATGAGCGTCCGCACCAGGCTGAAGCCGTTGGAGTGAACTCCGTCGGATGCCAGGCCGATCACCACATCACCCTCCTGAACGTCACTGCCGTCCACCAAATCTTCGCGTTCCACGGCGCCGACACAGAATCCGGCCACATCGTAGTCTCCCGGAGCGTAGAAACCGGGCATCTCTGCGGTTTCGCCCCCGACAAGAGCACAGCCGTCTTCCAGACAGGCCTGAGCCATACCCTCAACAATACCGGCGGCGGTATCGGCATCCAGCTTGCCGCAGGCCAGGTAGTCCAAGAAAAACAGCGGGGCGGCCCCATGACAAAGAATGTCGTTGGCCACCATGGCATAGCAGTCCCGGCCGATGACGTCCAATCGCCCGGCATCCAGGGCCAGGCGGAGTTTGGTACCCACGCCGTCGGTACCCGACACCAGAACCGGATTTTTCCACCCGGTCATGGAATACAGGCTGGCGAAGGCACCCAATCCGCCCAGAACACCAGGTCCCTGAGTAGCCGCAACGGATTTTTTCATCCGTTCCACGGCACGATAACCTTCGGCCTTGTCGACCCCGGCATCTCTGTAGCTGACGGATTTGGGGGAATCGCCGTTTTTCCGAATAGGATCTTCCATTTATTCAACTCCCCGCAGTTTATGCGGCGGGATGGGATATCGGCCGGTGAGGCAGCCCAGGCAGTGCCCCTCGTTCTTTTCTATGGCCTTTTTGAGTCCGTCCAGGCTCAGATAGGCCAGATCATCGGCTCCCAACGCCGCTCTAATTGCTTCAATGTTCATACCGTGAGCGATGAGATCCGCGGCAACCGGTGTATCGATGCCGAAATAGCAGGGATGGGTGATGGGCGGTGATACGACGCCGAAAAGCACTTTTTTCGCTCCGGCCTCCCGCATAAGAGTCACCAACCTTCGGCTTGTCGTACCCCGAACGATGGAATCGTCGATGAGGAGCACTTTTTTCCCTTTGACTTCATCCCGCAGTACGTTGAGTTTCACCGACACCGCCCGCTCTCTCAGCACCGGATCAGGATTGATAAAAGTCCGGCCGACGTAGTGATTCTTGATGAAACCCATGCCGTAGGGCACTCCGGACTCTCTGGAGAATCCCAGGGCCGCGGGAACACCTGAGTCGGGAACACCGCAGACCAGATCGGCCTCGACACTCCATTCATGGGCCAGTTCCCGGCCCATGGCCAGCCGGCTGTTCATCACCGATATGCCGTCGATATGGCTGTCCGGTCTGGCGAAATAAATATACTCGAACACACATGTGGCCCTGTCGTTTGACAGATCCTGGACGATGCTTCGCGGGCCGGATTCGTCGATCAGGATGACTTCCCCCGGTGCGATGTCCCGGACAGTTTCGGCGCCTACGGATTCCAAGGCGCAGGACTCCGAGGCCAGATACCATCTGTCTTCACGGCGTCCCAGTACCATGGGTCGGATTCCGAAGGGGTCCCTGGCTCCAAGCAGTTTGTCTCCGGCGGCCATCACAAGGGCATAGGAACCTTTCACGGCGCTCATGGCTTCGGCGACGGCACTTTCCAGACCTTTATCGGCCCGCCGGGCGATCATGGCCAATAGAACTTCAGAATCCGCTTCGGATCGAAAAAGAACACCGCCGTCCTCCAGGAGGGACCGTAATACATCGGCATTCACCAATGTCCCGTTGTGGGCGACGGCCATATCCCCCAGCTTGCCGTGGCCCTCCAGAGGCTGGGCGTTCTCAATATTGCTGGAACCGGCCGTGGAATATCGAACATGACCGATGCCCATGTGACCGTTCATACCTTTGATATCTTCAGCACTGAAGACTTGAGAAATGAGCCCCATACCCTTTTCGGTGCTCAATGCACCGTCGATGCAGACTGTAATGCCGGCACTCTCCTGCCCTCGATGCTGAAGAGCCAGCAGACCGCGATAGAGATCATCGGCTGCATCATGGACGTTTTTCGGGGCCCACATGCCGAAAACACCACACTCTTCATGGAGCTTGTCGTCGTCGGGTATCATTTCAGGTGACCTCAGGCACCGGCCGAGGAAACTCTGGAGAGCATCTCGGCATACGCGTCCTCCACGTCTCCCAAATCACGGCGGAATCGATCCTTGTCCAGCTTCTTTCCGGTTTCTTTATCCCAGAATCGGCAGGTATCCGGACTGATCTCGTCCGCCAGTAGGAGGCGGCCCTGGGAATCCTTGCCGTACTCCAGCTTGAAATCCACAAGAGTAATGCCCAGAGTGTCAAAGAACTCTCTCATCAGGCTGTTCACCCGACCCGTGATTTCATGGATTTCCGTCAGCTCATCCTGTGTGGCCAACTCAAACGCCAGCGCATGATCGTCATTCAGGAGGGGATCGCCTTTCTCGTCATCTTTCCAACAGAGTTCCTGAATCGGCCTGGGCAGGATGATGCCTTCGTCAATTTTGAGGCGTTTAGCCATACTGCCGGCCGTGACGTTACGGACGATCACTTCCACTGGAATGATGGTCACTTTGCGGCAGAGGGTTTCCCGATCCGAGAGCTTCTCCACGAAGTGGGTTTTGATGCCCTTCTTTTCCAGCATGGCGAACATCAAATCACTCATCGTGTTATTGACAACACCTTTGCCGAGAATAGTTCCTTTCTTTACACCGTTGAATGCCGTCGCATCGTCTTTGTAGTCCACGATGACATATTCGGATTTGTCGGTGGCCCAGACTTTCTTGGCCTTTCCTTCGTACAATAAATCCGTTTTCTTCGCGTTTGTCATAAATCCACTCCCCCGCCGTTATCGGTGATAAAGTCGGCTCTCATTTTTTGGCGCCATTCATCCAGACGGCGCGAGAGGTCATCATTTCCCAATGCCAACATCTGAACCGCCAGCATTCCCGCGTTATACGCATTGTCGATCCCCACACATGCCACAGGAATCGGTTTGGGCATCTGGACGATGGAATACAACGCATCCAAACCGTTGACTTTGGCGGAAATGGGCACTCCGATAACCGGCAGGATCGTCTTGGACGCCACCACTCCGGGAAGGTGAGCCGCCAGGCCGGCACCGCAAATGAACACTTTCACGCCGTCGGCCTGCATGCGCGCCAACTCCTTTTCAAGCTCATCCGGTATGCGATGCGCGGAAAGAACATGGGCTTCCCATGGAATATCAAACTCTTCCAGGCATCGCGCAGCTCCCTTCATGCGATCGGTGTCGCTCCGACTTCCGAATAATATTCCGACTTTCATCGTACGTTATCTCCTTTCTAGATAAACCAGGATACGCCGCCCTTGATGAGGGGCTGCTCGGTTTCCATACCCGGTACGTCGATATACGTCCCTTTTCGCCACCGTTCGCTGTGCCCCATCTTCCCCAGGATGCGTCCGCAGGGCGAGAGAAGCGCCTCGACGGCGCCTGCCGAACCATTCGGATTGAACTCACCGGCCATGGTGGGACGTCCCGCCATATCGCAGTAGCGGAAAGGAATACGGCCTTCACCTTCCAGTCGGGCCAGAAGCTCAGGCGATGCGGAAAAACGGCCTTCTCCATGGCTCACCGGTACGCTGTGAACGTCCTTCGGTCGGATGAGGGACATCCATGGACTCGATGACTCCGAGGCTACGGTTCGAACAATTCTGGCCACGTGGCGTCCGATTCGATTACGAACCAGCGTCGGCTCATCCGGACCCGGCACTCCCGCTTCTCCGTTGATGAGCCAGCCGCTCTTTATCAGCGCCTGGAAACCGTTGCAGATTCCAAGAATCAACCCATCCCGGTCCAGCAGGCCGCGAACAGCATCGGCGATTCGCTCATGCCGCAGGATGGCGGCGATGTATTTTCCGGCGCCGTCCGGCTCGTCTCCCGCCGAAAACCCTCCCGAAACATAGAGAATCTGGCTTCTCCTGATATCCGCGGCCATTTTGGAGAGCGCATCGTCCAACCTGTGAGGATCTCGATCCAGCAGGATATGTTCCAACGGCTTGGCACCGGCCCGCAGGAAAGCTCGGCGGGCATCGTCTTCGCCGTTTGTTCCGGGAAACACCGGGATGCAGACCCTGGGACGTCCGCCGCCTAAGGACGGGCCGACATTTCCAGAGCGGAGGGCATTGCCCGGCGGCCGCGGCGACCGCAGCGAGCGTGTCGACAAGGGTTTGGCCGTCTCCAAATGATCCTCCGAGTTATCTTCAGGCCACACATCCGCAAATGTCTTCCGCCAGGCTTGCTCGGCTTCTTCCAGGGGCAATTCTCCGCCGGGCCAGCGTATAATCGAATCGGCGATGCTGCGGCCAAGAATAGAAACCGATGCTCCCGCGGATTCGGCATCCCTTCTCAGCTCGTCAGGTGAAAGATCGGAGGCGATGATGATGGAGCCGTAATCCGACGCGAAGGGCCGTTTACCGGAAGTTTCATCCAAATCGAATCCGACGGCGTTTCCCAAAGCCATCATCACCAACTTTGACGCCCAGCCCCCGGCGCCCACCGTGGCGGCGGCCTTCACCGAATTTCGTTTGTTCAACGATTCCAGCCAGTCCCAGGAGGTTTCCAGGCCGTGGAAGTCCGGCGCCTGCGATTCATCGGCAGAGAACCGGAAAGGAGGCGTGAGAGCAAGGGTGAGATTTCCACCCGGGAGAGCGGCACCCACCGCTAGACGCCTGTCCATCCAGGCGGCGGCAAAGGCGATGATGGTTGGCGGAACATCCAATTCCTCGAAGCTGCCGCTCATGCTGTCTTTACCGCCGATGGCCGGCAATCCCCAGCGTCTCTGCACCGTCAAGGCGCCCAGAAGCGCCGCCAGAGGCGCTCCCCAGGATTCCTCACCTCTGTCGGTCCGGCCGAAGAACTCCTGCAGGCTGAATCGAGTCCGTCTCCAGGATCCGCCGGCGGCGCACATCCTCGCCAGGGCTTCGATCAAAGCCGCCTGGCCTCCCCGGAAGGGACTGATTTCCGCCAGATCAGGATCGAAACCTACCGTCATGATGCCGGCGGTCTCCACATCGCCGTCGACAGGCAGAAGATGGACCGAGGCTTCCGCAGGCGTGGCCTGCCGGACTCCGCCGTGAGGCGCCAATACGGTTGTTCCTCCGACACTGGCGTCGAATCGCTCCATTAAACCGCGCCGTGAAGCGACGGCCGGAGAACAGAGATGTTTCAGCAGACTCTTAACCGTCAAAGCGTCGGAATCTGCCGCTTCGGAAATTGAATACCCTGCCCCGGACGTACCGCCGGCAGGAATCAGTGCCCGGGCTCTCCGGCGCACACCGTTTGTATCCAGGAGACGACGGTCGAGGTCTATCACCAACTCGCCCTTCCATGTCATCCGCAGCCGCCGTGACGATGTTACCCTGGCTGCCGCCACCGCTTCGAGGTTTTCCTCTTCGGCCAATCTGATAAAAGAAACGGCGTCGTTTTCCCGAACCACCACCGCCATGCGCTCCTGGGACTCGGAGAGGGCCAATTCAAGACCGTTGAGTCCCTCGTACTTCACCGGCAGGGCATCCAGGTTGATGTCCAAACCATCGGCCAGCTCGCCGACGGCAACAGCCACGCCCCCGGCGCCGAAATCATTGCAGCGCCGGATCAGACCCGCGGCATCGGGATTCCGGAACAATCTCTGGAGCTTGCGTTCCTCGGGGGGGTTTCCTTTCTGCACTTCGGCTCCGGCTTTCTCCAGTGAGCTGCCGTTATGAGCCACAGACGACCCGGTGGCTCCGCCGATTCCGTCCCGGCCGGTTCTGCCGCCCACCACAATCACAACATCGCCGGACTGAGGGATCTCCCGGACAACATGGCCGGCCGGGGAGGCACCCATGACCGCTCCGCATTCCAGCCTCTTGGCTTCAAACCCCGGATGATAGTGCTCCCTGACCACGGCGCAGGCCAATCCCAGCTGGTTTCCATATCCGGCATACCCTTCGGCGGCGCCGTGAGCGATGAATCTCTGGGGAAGTTTCCCGGGACGGGTCTGTGCCGCATCCCTTCTCGGGTCGGCGCCCCCGGAGACCCTGAGCGCCTGATGGACATAGGCCCGACCGGAGAGCGGATCCCTCACGGCCCCGCCGAGGCAGGTGGAGGCGCCGCCGTACGGCTCGATTTCCGTGGGATGGTTGTGGGTTTCATTTTTAAAAGAGAGCAGCCACGGATGGTTTTCTCCATTGATTCGGGCATCCACCTTCAAGGTGCAGGCGTTGATTTCCTCGGAAACGTCCCAGTCATCCACCAGGCCCATAATTCTCGCCTCCCTGGCGGCGATGGTGGCCAGATCCATGAGCGTCTTGGGACGGTCTGAACGGCCGCATACGGTCCTGGCCTCGTCCCATTGGGAGAGTGCTTCGACGATATCGTCCGAGTCCCCTCCGGCGGCGATGCGAATGGATTCCAATTCTGTTTCAAACGTGGTGTGTCTGCAGTGGTCGGACCAGTATGTATCCAATGCCCGAAGTTCCGCCAATGTGGGATCGCGAGATTCCTCCCGCGCAAACCAATCCCGGATAAAAGCCAGATCTTCGGTATTCAACGCCAAGCCGAAATCGGAACGAAGGAGATCCAAATTTTCTTTCGTCTTGGAAACAAATCCGTCCAGGCGGGTGATTGAGAGGGGTTCCCGGGAAGACCTGCCCAGAGAGGATCTATTCAGGTCTTTCGGGCGGGAGTCCACTGGGTTGATCAGCCAGGAGCGGATTTTTTCCATCGCTTCATCATCTAAATGACCGGAAAGAACGAAGATGTCGGCACGCTTCACATCGATATCCCGTTCCGGCCAGAGGAGCCGAAGACACCGCTCCGCGGAATCCGCACGCTGGTCGAACTGACCAGGCAGATATTCCCTGGCGATAAAGCGGCCCTGGGGAACGAAAGATGGAAGGAGACGATCCGTGGGCGCCTCATAGAGAATACCCGCTGCGGCGGAGCTGAGTTCCCGCTCCTCCAATCCGGATATTTCATAGAGGCTGATGAGACGAAGGTGTTCCAGATCCGGCAAATGCAGGACAGATCGGAGCTCGGCCGCCAAGCTCATCGCCTCAACGTCCCGACCACTCTGACGTTCTACATATATTTGGTGATTCTGACTCATTCCTTCCCCCGAGGAATTCACGGGAGAATTTCCAACTCGACGGATTTCATCGGAAATCCACTGATTCGAGGAGGTCATTCGCCCATAGTAGTTCGTTTACGGCGAACTGTAGAAACTCCCGCCCGTATCGCAGGATTATATGGACTTGTTTCAAGCCAACTTATACCAAGAACGCTACCATGGAGGCGGGCTGAGGGACAAGCTCTTCGCCTTGCCCGGCAGGCTACCCTCCCAAGGCCTCCCAGTCCAGCCCGCTTAATTCCTCACAGACTTTTTTCACCGTGCTCTCGCTCTCAGGAAGCATGTCTTTTCCGGCTTTTCGGCGGTCCAATTCATCACGGAGAATGCCGTGGGAGTCAGGGGTGACCGGGAACCGACCGGCGAAAAAAATGCCCAGTATCAAGATGGGAACCGTACCGAACACCAGAAGCAGCCGCAGTCCGTCGGTGTTCGCCGACTGGGCCGAGCTCCCGTCCCCGAAACCCAGAAGACTCAAGGCAACACCAACGAGGGGAACCGCCAGGGCGCCTTGAGTGAGCTTTCTGGCCAGAGTCATCGCCCCGGCATACAAACCCGCTCTTCTCTTACCGTCGATGAGTTCACCGACGTCGGTCACCGACGGAAGAACAGCCCATGGAACAAAGACTCCCGCCGAAAGGCCGATGCCCAGAAGTGCGCAAACGGCAAGAATGGCCAACAAGGACGAGGAAGAGTTGAGAAACAATGTCATGAGCAGACCCAAGACCCAGATCGATACACCGACGGCGTAAGACCGCCCCTTTCCCCGTCGATTCGCCAGACGAACCCAAAGGAGCAGGGACAGAATTTCACAGCCCATCATCGTCCCCATGGCCACCGAATACATTCCGGGGCGAACCAGCACATAGGAGAGATAATAGGCAAAGAGCAGCATAACGACGTCCATCGCGGTATATGCACAGATATACAGACCCATATGGTGTCGGAAACTCCGATTTCTCACCAATCCGGCAAAGCCGGCCATGAGATCTTTCAGCCCTCCGCCCAACTCGGCTTCTTCTTCCGTCGGCAATTCCCGGGTTCCAAACACGACGGGAATCAGGATGATCGCGTAAAACGCGCCGAAGAGGGCACCCATCAAACCGTAGCCTTTCGGTCCGCCGCCCGAGGTATTGATGATAATCTTGGGCAGCGTGCCGGCCAACAGGGCCGAAATCATACTGAAAGCCATTCTGGCGCCGCTCAAACGGCTCCGTTCGCGATAGTCCCGAGTCATATCCGCATTAAGTGCGCTGTAAGGCACCATCACCATGGTGAAGACAGTGCTGAAGAACACATATACGGCGGTATAGTAAGCCACTTGGAGGGTTGCCGAGGCATTCGGCAAGGCCGTCCAGAGAAGGAAGAAACTGAGGAATACAAGCGGTATGGCAATGAGTATCCAGAATCTCCGACGGCCCATCCGGGTGCGGGTACGGTCTGATATCCGGCCCATCAGAGGATCCGAAACGGCGTCCCAGACTTTTCCGATGCCGAATATCAAGGCACCCGACCACGGAGGAAGGCCGACGGTTTCGGTGAGAAAAAACAGAAATAGCATTCCGATGATGAGGAATGCCCCTCCGCCGTACATGTCGCCGAGCCCGTAGGAAAGAAGGTGTCTGATTCCGATGGGGGATGGAGCCGATCTCTGCTGCATATCGGCAGTACAGCACGGGTCTGATCAGCGGTCAAGAGAATGTACTCTGTCGTTACGGCATCACCTTGCCGCGTAGTCATCAGGAACGACGGATTGTCCTACATTCTTGTATCTTTTGTTCAATCTTAGCGCCAATATGTGCCTTTTTTGCCGCAAAGACTTTCGCCGACTCCGAATCATCGTGTATAAAAATGGAAGTATTTATCAAAAAGGAGACAACAATGAAAAAGATTCTATTCGCGATTCTGGTTATGGCGGCCATACTCGTCGTTCCTTTATTCGCCAATGGCGGTTCCGATGACGGTGAGAAGGTGTATGTATTCGCGTCCGACGCCACATGGCCCCCCATGGAATTCGTCGATGAAAACGGCGATATCGTCGGTTTCGATATGGACCTTCTGGACGCTGTGGCGAAAGCCGCCGGATTTCAGTACGAGGTGCAGAACACCGGATGGGACGGGATTTTCGCCGGTCTGGCCAACGGATCCTACGATGCCATCATCAGCTCGGTCACCATTACCGAGGAGCGCAAGGCCGCGATGGACTTTTCAGACCCGTATATCAACGCCGGTCAGATTCTGATCGTACCCGCCGGCTACTCGGGCGGAGAGATGCTGTCTGATTTCGTCGGCAAGAAAGTCGGCGTGCAGCAGGGCACAACAGGCGATTTCGCCGTCGAGGAAGTCTCAGGTATCGACCGCAGAGCTTATGACGATGTCGGCTTGGCCGTGGAAGATTTGGTGAACGGCAATCTGGATGCCGTGGTCTGCGATTCCGTGACCGCTGTCGACTATGTGGCCGCCAATGAGAACTTCAAAGGAAAGCTTGAAATACTCGGCGAGCCCTTCACCGAAGAAGAATTCGGCATCGCCGTTCAGAAAGGCAGTGACGAACTGCTTTCCATGATCAATGAAGGACTGGCCGCAGTGTTTGCCGACGGCACACAGGCTGAATTGGTCGAGAAGTGGCTGCGCTAGATCAGCCCGGGGGGTCCCGCATTGATGTCACCGACGGGGCCCTTCTTCCCAGAAAGGGTGAAAAACATATCGTCGATTCCTGGCGGCTGACCATCGCGTTCGCCTTCCTGGGTATCATGACGTTGGTGTTCATCGCCAAGGATCCCTTTGATCAGATTTTCCAGGTGATTATCAAGGGAGCACCCCTCACCTTCGGTGTCACCGCCGGCGCCATCATGGGATCGGTGGTTCTGGGATTATTCACCGGCCTGGGACAGATTGCCCGGGCAAGGGCCATCAACCTGGTGGCCGGTGTCTATGTTGAACTGATACGGGGTATCCCTCTATTGGTTCAGCTCATCTTCATCTATTTCGCCCTGGGGAAATTTTTTCAACTGGACGGCATTCCCGCGGCGATTATTGCCCTCTCCATCTGTTACGGCGCATACATGGGGGAGATTTTTCGGGCGGGAATCCAATCAATCCCGAAAGGTCAGATGGAAGCCGCCCTGGCATTGGGTCTCACCAGAGGTCAGGCGATGCGGTATATCATCCTCCCCCAGACAATGAAAATCATACTGCCGGCCATCGGTAATGAGTTCATTGCCATGCTCAAGGATTCGTCTCTGATTTCGGTCATTGCTTTGAGGGATATACTCCGTCGTGGACGGGAGCACGTCGCCCGAACATTCCTTTCACTGGAAACATACGCCATGGTGGCCTTGGTCTACCTGGTTTTCACGCTGGTCCTCTCCAAATTGGTGGCCTTGATGGAAGATAGGATGAAGAAAAATGAGCGATAAGAAAATCATGGTAGATATCAGAGCGGTGGAAAAGGATTTCGGAGTGGTCATGGCCCTCAAAGGGGTCGATCTGGAAGTGAGAGAGGGTGAAGTGGTGCTGATCATCGGACCATCAGGATCCGGGAAGAGCACCCTGCTGCGAAGCGTCAATAAGCTGGAACCCCTCACCGGCGGGCAGATTTTTGTTGACGGAGACCCTCTGATCGGTCCCGACGCCGATATCCGCAAGATTCGGGAAGAAACAGGAATGGTGTTCCAGGAGTTCAATCTTTTCCCTCACATGACGGCTTTGGAAAACATTTCACTTGCACCGATCAAAGTGAAGGGGAAGTCCAAGGACGAAGCGCATTCGAAAGCCAGGTCGCTGTTGAAGCGTGTCGGTCTGGGAGACCGGGAGGCAGCCTACCCGGGTCAGCTTTCAGGCGGACAAAAACAGCGTGTAGCTATTGCCAGAGCCTTGGCGATGGAACCGAAGGTGATGCTGTTCGACGAGCCCACCAGTGCCCTGGATCCTGAAATGGTGAAAGAAGTACTGGACGTGATGCTGGATTTGGCCAAGGACGGCATGACAATGATGGTGGTGTCTCATGAAATGGGTTTTGCCCGGGCCGCTGCCGACAGGGTGGTCTTCATGGATGAGGGTGAAATCGTGGAAATCGGATCGCCGGATTCCATCTTCAGCAACGCCAAGGAAGAACGAACCCGAAAATTCCTCAAACACATACTTTGAAATCATCATATGAGGGAAGAAACCGATAGCCCTTTACCAGAGCGGTCCTTACTCTATATCTTGGTTCAATGTCGTCGAAAAAAAATGGTTCCAAATCTGAGAAACTCAGCTTCTTCAAGGAGTTCCGGACACTGGGTGTCCATGTCAGGGAATACCGAAGCGCCTATATAGTCGGACTTTTGTTTCTGATCCTGACCGACGCCGGTCAAATCGTCATCCCCAGGCTGATGGGTCGATCTGTCGACTTGATATCCGCCGGCCGGGGCGCGGCCCGGGAGGTTGGGGTCCTGATGCTGGCCGTCGTACTCCTGGCCATATTGGTGGCTGTGGGCCGTTATGGCTGGCGAAACTATATCATCGGTTCAGCCAGGCGAATCGAAGCCGATCTTCGTGTTCGACTGTATGATAAAATGCTCACCCTCTCGGGATCGTTCTATTCCCGTCACAAGGTGGGCGACCTGATGGCTCGGGCCACAAACGACCTGGATTCGGTACGTATGGCCACCGGAATGGCGCTGATTGCCTTTGTTGACGGTGTCTTCATGACCATCGTTATTCTGACCACCCTTTTTATCGGATACGGCCGTCTCGGGCTCCTGGTTGTCGCTCCTCTTCCTTTGGTGACTTTCATGGCACTGTTTCTGGGACGGCTGGTGGGGCCCATGTTTCGCCGGGTACAGGAGAGCTTCGCCCGAATCAGTGAACACGTCCAGGAGACGCTGGCGGGGATCAGAGTCATCAAATCATTTGTGCGGGAAAAGAGAGCCCTGGATGCATTCCAGGTCATCAATGCCGACTACGGAAGAGCCAACATGTCACTCATTCGGTTCTGGGGAATGCTGTTCCCGGCCATGGGCTTTGTTGCCGGTCTCTCGGTACTTCTGCTGCTGTATTTCGGCGGCATCCGCGTGATTGACGGCCGTATGAGTCCCGGCGACTTCATCGCGGCCCTATCCTATCTCGGTATGCTCATCTGGCCCGCCATGGGCGCCGGGTGGGTGGTGAACATGATGCAGCGCGGCGCCGCGTCCATGCATCGCATCAACGAGGTACTGGACGAAATTCCCGATATTATCGACGATCCGGATGCCGATGACACCGTGTCATTAGGGGATTTGGAATTCCAATCCGTCAGCTATTCATACGATGATGCAAAGCCCGTACTGAAGGACGTCAGCTTTACGGCCCCAGCGGGTCAGTCCACCGGGATTCTGGGCCGTACCGGAAGCGGCAAGACGACGCTGGTAAAACTGATACCGAGACTGCTCGATCCTCCTCCGGGAACGATCCTGATCGGTGGGCGGGACATCCGCATGTCCACCCGAAGTGCATTGAGGAAGAAGTTGGGCATCGTTCCCCAGGATGTCTTCCTGTTCTCCGATACCATCAAAGCAAACATCGTATTCGCCAATCCTGATGCATCGCCGGAGGAAGTCGAAACTGTGGTGGATGCGGCGGGACTGCGGGCTGATCTCCCCTTCTTCCCCCAGGGACTGGATACACTTGTCGGCGAACGGGGGGTCACTTTGTCGGGAGGTCAGAAGCAGCGCATCGCCATCGCCCGGGCCATCATCGCCGATCCGGATATGCTGGTACTGGATGACGCTCTCTCAGCTGTCGACGCCGATACCGAGGAACGGATTCTGGGAAATCTCTTCGAAGTCCGTCGAGGCCGAACAACACTGATGATTTCTCACCGCGTATCGGCTTTATCCCGCTGCGACAGATGCATTGTTCTGGAAGACGGCATGGTGAGTGCCGACGGCACACACCATGAACTGCTGGCCATGGACGGATTCTATCGGGAAATCGCCGAACTGCAGAAACTGGAGCACATCGAGGAGGAATCTGCATGAGCGGCGTCGAACGTGGCTCCGATGAGGGAGACATTGTCCGCGGTTACTCTCCGGAGGTGATGAAGCGGCTCCTGGGATATCTGAAACCCTACACGCCGGCGATGATTCTGACCATTATCGCTTTAACTCTGGCAACCGGATCCGAACTCCTCTCGCCCATCGTCATGCGCCGAGCCCTGGACGACTATGTTCTTCGTCGAGAATACAGTCTTGATGTCTCCACTGTGGAGGAATTGGCCTCAGGAAGCGGCCCGGCGGCCGAAGATGCCTCAGCATATCTTGAAGAAGGTATACCGATCTCAGATCGGCTGTTTGTCGCACCATCGGTGCTCTCCGACATGGATCTTGACGCGAAAGACGCCGCACGGGAAGCCGGCTGGCTGGATGAAAATGATTGGTTTGTCTACATACTGGATGACGAAGAATCCCTGCAGGTGATAGAAGACAACCCCGGTGCATTCATTATCGACGGGAACGGAAAGTATGCGGCCATAACCATAGAGGGGCGCCGTGAACTGGCCCCAGAGGAGCGTCGGACACTTCGTTCCGCCGATATTGCCGGACTGGGCCGTCGTTCCGTTCAGTACTTGGTGCTTCTTACGGCGGTCCTTATTTTTACTTTCGCCCAGGTCTATTTGGCTTCCTGGATAGGTCAGAAAATTATGGCCGATATCCGGCAAGGTTTATTAGGACATATCATGCGGCAATCCCTCCGATACCTGGGCAAAACGCCTGTGGGAAGTCTGGTATCACGAACCGCCAACGACGTGGAAACCATCAACGAGTTTTTCTCCAATGTCACGATTTCTTTTCTCAAGGATTTTGCCGTCATGATTGGTGTTCTTGTCGTGATTTTCGCGCTGGATACACGCCTTGCCCTGATATCTCTGACAACTGTTGTTCCCACACTTTTTCTCATCGTGATATTTCGCAACCGGATGCGAGAATCATTTCGTCGGGTGCGCTCCAGGGTGAGCGCGGTAAATGCCTATCTGTCGGAGCGCATCGGAGGAATGGGCACTCTCCAGCTGTTCGACGCCGAAAGACGCAGTGCAAAGGAATTCCGTGAGAAATGCGACGGACTGCTGAAGGCGGAATTGCTGCAGATGCGCATTATGGCCGTGTTCAGGCCCTTGATTGAACTGATTGCCTCGGCGGCCGTCGCTCTGGTGATTTGGTATTCAACGGGGCTGCACGACAGGGGGCTGGTGACCCTTGGCGTTCTGATTGCATTTCTCAATCTAATTCAGAAATTTTTCGAACCTGTGAAAGACATCGCCGAGAAATTCAACATCCTCCAGAGTGCCATGGCTGGAAGTGAACGTATTTTCGACATGATGGACACGGTGGATCGGGTACCCGACATCCAGGGGGCGGGCGGCGAACTTTCCTCACCCACAGGACCGAAAGAGCATGCCGTCGGCAGAGTGCGCTTCGAAGATGTGCACTTCTCCTATGTTTCCGGGGAGCCGGTGCTTCGGGGACTGAACTTCACCATTGAACCGGGAACCACTGTCGCTGTCGTGGGGGCCACCGGAGCGGGGAAAACAACAATTGCGAATCTCATGACACGTCTTTGGGATTCCGACTCGGGCCGCGTTCTCTTGGACGAGAAGGATATCAGAGAGATTCCGCTGGATCGTCTCAGGAGGACGATACAGCCGGTTCAGCAGGATGTATTTCTGTTCGCCGGCACCATGAGGGAAAACATCGATTTAGGTCTGGGTCTGGACAGCGAACGGATTATCGAAGCGGCCCGTATTTCCAGAGCCGATGCGTTTATTCGATCTCTTCCAAAAGGCTACGAGACCTACGTCACCGAGGGTGCCGGCAATCTATCGGCCGGTCAGCGGCAATTAATCGCATTTGCGCGTATTATTGCCCATGATCCGTCTGTGATTATTCTCGACGAAGCCACGGCAAATGTGGATACCGAAACCGAATCATTGCTTCAGGAAGGATTGGAGCATCTTCTCACGGATAGAACCGCATTGATTATCGCTCATCGCTTATCCACAATCAGGCGGGCGGACCTCATCATGGTTCTCGGTCATGGGAAGCTGATCGAAGAGGGTACACACGCGGAACTTCTGGCACGAAAGGGCGTTTATCACAACCTCTACAAACTCCAATTCGGTCAAGGTGAAATAGAACGGGAGACCGCCATCTAACACCGAATTATTTATGATGTATAATGAATTGAAACTCTTGCCCCGGAGTGAAACTCGTGAACAATCGACTCAATCTTATCGCTCTGCTCATAGGGTCCTTTTTCTTTGTCTCCTGCACCACTGCCGCCGACTCTATTCCGACGAGTGTGAAGGGAATTCTATCGTCGGTCGACTGGAATCTGTCGGAGCTGCGATGCAGCGATGTCAGCGACTTGAGCTTGTTTCAGCAGCACACCCGTTACTATCTTGTGAGCGGATCTGCCGACGAGGTTTGGAGCAGTTATAAGAACGCCGATCTGTCAGCCGGCTGGAGAGGACCCATAGGACGTTTTGGAGCGCTGTATGATCCCTATTCGGATGTCCTCTACACACCGGGGAGAGGACCAGTTCCCGGTATCAGAACCGGTCAGATTGTATTTCTGGATCTGCTCATCGAAGCGTTCCTGCACATCACAGCCGCTTTTCAGATATCCGATATTGACGACGATCTGCATTTGATCGAGTTTACTTATCTGGAACAGAATATCTCTCAGGGCCGCCAGGAGATCAGAATCTTTCCTGTCCAATCCGACGAAAAATTCAGGACCATTGTTCGCCATCGCACATGGTACAGAAGCGGATCGAATATCAGGGACCGATTTTTCTACACCCCATATCATACCCAGACAATTGACGAGTACCACTTCCGAATTGCAATGATGAACAACCTGCTCCTCACCGCCGTCACTGAGAGAATGATGAAAAAAAGAGGGCTGATCCCTTCGGACCAGCCCCTCTGATATTCGGCGGATTATCGGCTTAGAAGTGAAACCTCACCATCAGATCACCGCCGATGGGAATATCACCCATGGTGTCGGCCTGAATGGCCTGGTCCTGTATCTTGAATTCGCCGTACAGCTCCAGGAAAAGAAGATCCAGCCCCATTCCCGCACTCAAGTAGTGGTCGTAATATTGAGCACCGACTTTAAGAAAATCGAAGAACGTGAAATTCGCGCCGACACGTATATGCTCCAGACTCCGGTACATGGCGGCTTCAAAATCATCGTTATTGTCGATGACGGCCCGGCCGTAACCGATGGCATTATACACATCGAGATTCAGACTGGGTTTGACGAATCGCCAGTCGGGCTGCCAGGAAACACCGGCATCCATATCCATGGTGAATTCATAGTCGTAGCTGGCCATTATCATGGCGTTGTCGTTAATGAATCCTTCAAATCCATCGGCCGTATAGGGTGTATCAGCCTGTGTGTAACCGAGGATGTCGTTGAATACCACACCGATACCCAGAGCGGGTGTGGGCCGCCAGATCGCACCGGCATCCACACCCCAGCTGTATCCGTAATTGACGGACCCAGGACCGTTAATGAGGGTATCGAAGGTATCGAACCCTATGGGGCTGGCGTTGCGCATCAACACGCTGTAGTTTCCCGAGAGACCGACGGCCAGCTTCCCGTCCATCAAATGAATGCCGCCCCCGGCAATCACGCCCAATTCGTTGTAGATGGTTTCCAGACCGTATTCCTGAGTTGTCGGATCCATAAAAGCAACGGCTGTGGCGAAGTCATAGACGCCCAAGCCGAAGCCTTTGATGAGCAGACCGGTTTTGAAACTGGCCAGGGTTTCCATGGAGACTTTTCCGGGAAGGCTGGAATAGAAGGCGGCGTTGCTGCCGTCCACAATACCCTCAACACTGGTTTGAATAGTCGCGATTTCCCCGGGGGCCAAGCCCTCTGCCGCCGCTTGAACAGCCGCTGGGTCGCTCCAATTAATAGAAGAGTCCATTGTGGTTCCACCAAAAATCGAATCAATGAGACCGTCATTGATAAACCCCGAGTCATACAGCTCGGACATCGTTTGACCGACATCAGCTAATGTTTCTGTCGTCAAGCCATCGGAAGAACCGATCGCCGTCGCCATATCAGCCATCGAAGTAATCAATTTCATATCATTAGAAGTGGTGCGCACGCCCATATTGACGGCCATTTCAAAGCCGCTCTGACCGGCCGCCCCGGCCGGGTTGACGAAGAGGGAATTGAATCCTCCCCGAGATGCGACATAAGGATCCGAAGTCCTTTTCTCATCTTCGAATAATGTACCGGCAAACAATACCGCCGGAATACTGATCAGGATTGCGATGAGAATGATTCTGTTTCTCACGTGAGTACCTCCAGATCGGTTTGGAGACCGATCAACTTGGTCGCCGAAGCGACACTGATTTGTAACGCAATGTCTGTGCCAACGGTACTTTTCGTTATGATGTACTTTTTAAATGCCACGTAATCACTTTACCACGTCATTTGTGACAGTTCAAAGCGTGAAAAGTATTACATCCAATATCGGCACCGTATCTTTTTTCGTACAGTGCCGATTATTCTTTTACTAGTTATGATTTATCAATCTGTAGCTGATTCTTGCATAGAGTGTAGGTGCCATAGATTTTCCGTGAAGATGATGTGATTCACCTTTTTCTCTATGGTCGACACTTCAGCGGTTTCATTGCTGCAGGGAAAACTCACACATTCTTCTGCCTTCGACGGAGCCTATTCCAAAAAAAGGACCGCCGAAGCGATCCCTTTTTGGTACCTGATGACAAGAAGCGTCAGGCAACGCGATTGGCGATATCAACCATCATGTAATTCAGGAAGTCGTCGGCCAGATCACCGTTCTTGCTCTTATCGGAGCGCAGGATGGTGTTCAGGCCGTAAATGATGGCCGATGCCACCGGCACGGCAATTTCAGGTCGGCGACCGGCTTTTTCAAGAACTGCCTTGAGAGTATCCCTCAGGATATTGTGGATATCGTCGGCAACTTTCTGGTATTTTGTGCCGGTGCTTCCCCCAAAGAGCGTCAACCACTCGGATCTGTGGTCTTTCTGAAGCTCTTTGAAATTCTCCAGGAGGTGATTCAACCGAATTTCCGGTTCCTCCGGAAGAGAGTTTTTCAGTGCTTTGATCTCATCGAAGAGACCGCCGATGATGGCACCGTAAAGATCTTCTTTATTTTTATAGTATCGATACAGATTGCCCACGGTCATATTGGCACTGGATGCAATTGACCTCATTGACGCTTTTTCAAAACCATATTTCTTGAACTCACGTCTGGCGGACTTGATTATCCGTTGCCGGACCTCTTCTTTCAAAACTTGCATATCTAATCCACCTCCGAATCCATTTTCCGTTTCAACAGTTTAGAATTTACACGATCAACGATCATCCGTCCAATGTTGAGACGTTCACGGGTCCCGCTATGGATCACCAAGTGTTTACAGTTTCTCCACATGAAACACAAAGAACGCCGCCCCTCACGGCAAAAAAGAACTCAGCCATATCGAATTGCTGATATGCGACTGTTGAGACGGGCATATTATATAAGACTCACTATGTAATAATCAACAAAAAATCACGAAGAATACATATTATAGTTCACGAGGTTTCATTTTTTTATTTTCTGCTTCAACTGCTCCATGTTCTCAACCACTGTTCGCAGGAGTACCGACTCCCTATAATGCCCCTACGGTAAATTGACCATGACGACTGTACTTGTATTCGGCACATTTGATGTTCTCCATCCCGGTCATCGATGGTTTCTTCGGAAAGCTCGGAGACTCGGCAATCAAGTCGTCGCCGTCGTGTCCAGGGATGACTATGTCATGGAGTGGAAAGGACATCCTCCACTCTCCGATCAGCAATCCCGCATCGACGCGCTGCAAGAGTCCGGATTGGTGGATAGGGCGGTATTGGCCGACGAACGAATCCGAACTTACGGTGTAATCGATGAAATTCGTCCCGATATCATTTGCCTGGGGCATGATCAGAAAGCCTTGAAAGACGATCTGGAACAATGGCTTACGAAACGAGGCGATGAACGGTCCGATCTGGATATTCATGTGCTGCCTGCCTGGAGACGGGGAATCTACAGCTCGACACGCCGAAATAATCTGGTTCGCGGTGCCGGACGAGACGAGTCCCCCACACTCACATGGGTTCTGTCCCTGGCTATGGTGGCGGCCATGATGATATTCGGCTTCAGCTGGGTATCGGGCAAACGGATCAGCGACTCCGGCGGTCCGGGGACATTGGCGTTCATCAGGTTCGTTATGACGACCGTCTTTTTTCTCCCTTTGTTTTTCAGCTCGGTTCCGGTAAAACTGACGGCGGACCAGAGGCGGAGAGGCTGGATGTGGACCGCTTTCTCCGCGATGGCGATCTGCTCATACAACACATTCTTTTTCCTCGGCCTGGATGCGGGTCTGGCTGGAAAAGGCGGCCTGATTGTCACCACACTCAATCCCCTTTTCACCTTTCTGATCGTCCTCTTTATCGGGCGAAGCCGCCCGTCGACAATGGCCGTCCTGGGCATTGCCGTCGGTGTTCTCGGCGGCATTCTTCTATTTCAACCCTGGAACTACACGACTCCGGACTGGAATGATTCGGGGAATTTCGCTTTTCTCGGTGCGGCATTGTCATGGTCCACTCTGACGGTATTAAGTCGGAAAGCACAGCAGTACATGGGTTTCCGGCGCTTCAACATCGGACTTTACATCATCGCTGCGGGTTTCATGCTGATTCCGGCCCTGGTTGAGACCGGTGGTGTGATTCCCGCCGATCTGGATTGGCTGTTCTGGAAAGATATGCTGTTTATCAGCTTGGCGGTGGGGGCCTTCGGCACAGGAATGTATTTCATCGCATCATCCAAACTGGGCGCATCCAGGGGAAGTGCGTTTACCTATCTTGTACCGGTGTCGGCCATACTGTTCTCCTCCATTATCCTTGGAGAAAAACCGGAACCCGTTATGCTGATCGGAGGGCTGCTGGCCGTCCTGGCGGTTATTCTGATCAATCGGCGTTAGGATCTTTTCTCCGCGTAGTGGAACATGGCATCCACACATGCCCTGGCCCTGTCCATAATACCCGGATCAATTTTAATGAAATCCTCTTCCCGCGGCTCGGCCAAAACTCGCCGTATTCCCTGGAGTGAGTTGGATTTCATGTATTTGCAGAGCTGGCATGTACCGACGAAATTTCGCCCGGGCATTTCCGCTTCGATTCTGCTGATCAGACCGCATTCGGTGAGCATCAGGTAATTCCGATTCACGTCCATGCCTTTGATGACATTGAACATCTGCGACGTACTCCCCACATAGTCGGCCTGACGGACGACTTCGGGGCGACACTCGGGATGGGCCATGATATAGAGATCCGGGTATGCCGCTTTGAGCCGGGGAACCAGATCCGGATCGAACTCCTCATGCACGTAGCAGGTTCCTTCGGAGAGTCTGATATCTTTCTTAACGCCCCTGGAGGTCATTTCCTCAATAAGATTTCGCCCCATGAGTTTGTCGGGCAGAAAAAAGATCTTGTCGTTCTCGATGCGTTCCACGATATCGTAAACGTTGGATGAGGTGACGCAGACATCGCATTCGGCTTTGACGTCGGCGTTGGTGTTGATGTAGCAGACGTAGGTGTAGTCGGGATACTGAGCCCGGAGTGCCCTCACCTCTTCGCCGGTAATCGAATCCGCGAGAGTGCAGCCCGGATCGTCTCCGGGAATCAGGACGTTCTTTGCGGGATTCAGCAATTTGGCCGTTTCTCCCATGAACTTCACCGCCGCGAACACGATTGTGTCCTGAGATGCGGCCAGGGCATCTTTACTCAGACCGTAGGAATCGCCGACGTAATCGGCCACCGAATATATGATGGTGGGAGGAACGTAGGAATGGGCCAGCACTACGGCATTGCGGGCCTTTTTCAGATCTTCTATTTCCTCGATGAGGGGCATGACACCTTCAACATGCGCCCTGAGATTCTCTTCTTCGACACCGAAGCGGAGTCTGTTCAGTTTTTCAAATAATTCATCGGCTGTAACCATGTCACCTCCAGGAGGATGAATGATAGCGCATCCGGATAGACCAGTTCAACGAGGCAGGCCTTTTTTGGAGGGGGTGATTATCAACCTCGCTTCTTCACTGCTCATCCGCCGAAATATCGTCGGTGATTTTTCGTTACGATCCGCTTTGACTCTTAGACCCGTTTTTCAGATTCTTCGGCGATACCAGTCGAACAAACAGCGGAGTTTTACCTTTTCCGGGCTTTCCGGGCTTTCCCGGATTTCCCATCAGCCTGGCGATGATGGAGAGATCTTCCGAGCGTTCAAGCAGGAGCCTGATCATCACCATCAGCGGCACCGAAAGCAGCATTCCCGGGACTCCCCAGATGTAGCCCCAGAAGAGCAGACCGAATATGACGGTGACGGTGTTCAGCCGGAGCCTGTTCCCCATGATCATGGGGTCGATGACGCTGCCGATGAGGAACTGCGTGACTCCCAGGAGAATACCGAGAGCCAATATGGGACCCACACCGTTGAATTGTATGACGGCCATGAAGACAGGCAAAGCCGTCGCGACGATGGATCCGATGGACGGGATATAGTTGAGCAGGAACCCCATGAAACCCCAGAAAAGGGCGAATTGAAGCCCGAATGCCCAACAGATCAGGCCTGCCGTGAGTCCGGTGATAATACTGATGAGGGTTTTGATTCCCATGTAGGCGGAGATGCTTTCCTGAGTAAGGGCCCAGATCTGCCTGGTTTTGCCATCCTTATCCGATCCGGCCACATATTCGATGTAGCCGTGATAGCGGGTGGCTCCGGACAGGAGAATCAAGTAATACACGAGGAAAAGAACTGATGAGGACCCCACATTCCCCAGGGTGCCGAAAACAGTACCGAGAAGTGAGGCGACATTCTTCGGAGAGATGATTTTGTCAATCTCGACCCAAAGAAGATCAACGTTGAATCCCGGAACAGTGGCGGCCAACCATTCAATTGATGTGTTGATCTTCCTGTAGAATTGCGCGGCGAGAAAATCCTTATCCTGAATGAGCTGCTCCACTGTTCCGCTGATGAGAGTGAAAACCAGAAAGAGGAGTCCTAATGTGGTGACCGCCACAAGCAGAGTGATGAGAATTTTGGGGATTTTTTTTCTCTCAAGGAACATCACCACAGGCAGATTGAGGATGGTGAGCAAAGAGGCCAATACCAGGGGCAGCATCAACCTGGAGAGCTCTTTGAGGACGGCAAAAATCAGAATGATGAGAAGGATCAGCAGAATATTTCGAATACTCTTCGCGTAGGTGTCCATGATCGGCTCTCCTACTCAAGAAATATACCGTCCTTCGGCCCTATGGGGGAATCCCGTCTTAACCGGGGAGACTCGCCGCGGGGAGGCACCCCTCCGTGCGGCTCGCATTATCCGACGGCATAATCCGTTCGACTCATCCGAATCTTCCATGGATATAGTCGGCGGTTTGCTGCATTTTCGGCTCGTGGAATATCTGGTGTGTTTCCCCGAACTCGATGAGCTCACCAAGAAGAAAAAACGCCGTCTTATCGCTGATTCTTGCCGCTTGGTGCATGGCGTGGGTGACAATGATGATGGTGTAATCCTTTTTGAGCTCTTCCATGAGTTCTTCGATCTTCTTGGTGGCAATAGGATCCAGTGCGCTGGTAGGCTCGTCCATCAAAATGACTTCAGGCTCCATGGCGATAGTCCGGGCGATGCACAAGCGCTGCTGCTGTCCGCCGGAAAGGCCCAGGGCGCTTTTCTTGAGCCGGTCCTTCACTTCGTCCCACAATGCGGCCTTCTTCAACGACATTTCAACCAACTCACTCAGATTGGCTTTATCCTTGAGACCCTGCATCTTAGGCCCGTAGGCCACGTTGTCGAAGATGCTCATGGGGAAGGGGTTGGGCTTCTGAAATACCATACCCACTCTGGTGCGCAGCTCCGTCGCGTCCATTTCACCCATGATGTCCTCACCGTCGATGGTGATCCGGCCGTCCCACCGACAGATATCGATCAGATCGTTCATTCGGTTCAGATTGCGCAGAAAGGTCGATTTCCCGCAGCCGGAAGGCCCGATACACGCGATAATTTCCTTGTTGGGAATGTCCATGTTGATATCCTTAAGGGCCTGGAAATCTCCATACCAGAGGTTCAGGTCTTCAACGACGAATTTTCCTTCACGATTGCTCATATGACGCTCCCCATACGTTTTTCGTAGTTCCGAGTGAGTGCCCGGGTAATGGTGTTGATGATGATGACAAAGACCACGAGGATCGTGGCTGTGGCGAAGGCCTGCTGGAAGGCATTTTCCTCAACAGCTTCTTTGGTCAGGTAATAAAGATGAATGGTTAAGGTTCGTCCGGAATCCATGATGGATTTCGGAACATTTTTTGCAATGCCCACCGTCAACAGCACGGGAGCGGATTCGCCCACAACACGCCCGATGGCCAGAATAGCTGCGGTGATGATTCCCGGCATGGCGCTGGGAAGCACCACCTTGCGTATGGTCTGAATCTTGGTTGTGCCCAAGGCCAGGGAACCTTCCCGAAACGACATAGGCACCGTTTTCAGGGCCTCTTCAGTGCTTGTGATCACCACCGGCAGAATCATGATGCTCAGTGTCAGTGCTCCGGCGATGATGGATTGGCCGAATCCGAAGAATCGGCAGAAGACCAAAAGTCCAAACAGACCATAGATGATGGATGGAATACCCGCCAGAGTTTCGATGGCCAGTCTCAATGCCCGAATCAGCTTGGGATTACTGGCATACTCATTCAGATAAACCGCGGTGATGATGCCGATGGGGAAAGACACCGCCAGAGACACAATCACAACATAAATAGTGGTGAGCAGCATAGGCCAGATACCGACACGCCAGTCTGACGAAGTCAGGAACGTCCAGGTGAGTCCGGGAGCACCTTGAATCACCACGTAAGCGATAATGAAGCCCAATACCGCGAGGATGAATATCGTGGCCGCCGCCATGGCGATGTACATTCCTCTGTCTTTGAGCTGCCGGGTTCTCATGTTACCCCGCATTATTGTTCCTCCGTCAATCGTTTCTTCAGTACCAATATGAGTGTGTTTAAAATCAGAATCATCAAGAACAAGACGATTCCCACCGAAAAAAGAATCCGATTGTGACGCCCTTGAGCGTATCCCATCTCCAAGGCGATCGTCGCCGTGAGTGTCCTGATTCCATCGGTAAGTTTCCCGGGCATCTGGGGCGAGTTTCCCGCCACCATAATCACGGCCATGGTCTCACCCACAGCGCGGGAAGTTCCCAGGATGATGCTGGCCAGGATGCCGGACTTGGCTGCCGGAAAAACCACCCGCCAGGCGGTCTGCATTTTCGTGGCGCCGAGTGCCAGGGATCCTTCGCGATAGGCCATGGGTACCGATCTGAGGGTTGTTTCCGAGATGGAGATAACCGTCGGGAGCATCATGATCGCCAAGATGAAAATTGCGGCGAGTAAACCACCGCCGGAGGAGGCGCCGCTCATCTCCTTGATGAGAGGGACCACCATCATCAGTCCGAAAAAACCGTAGACAACCGAGGGGATGCCCGCCAGTAGGTCGATTCCGCCTCTGACATACCGACCGATGCCCGAGGGGACAAAATCAGCCATGTATACGGCGGTGAGCAATCCCAGCGGAACACCGATGATAACCGCTCCAAGGGTAGAGAGAATCGTGGCAACGATCATGGTCAGGATTCCGTACTGTTTGTTGTATGTGGGTCTCCAATCCTTGGCGAAGAAAAACTCTGAGAAGAAATTGGTCGGCGTCTGGGGGATGGCGATGTAGAATCCCAGGAGCTGCCCGGCAATGGTACCCTTATAGGTAACCTCAAAGACATATTCCTCGGCGTACTCAACCTCTCCGCCGTCACCGGTGCGGATTTTCACGCGGTCCCGGACAATATCGTTCTCCAGGTCGAGGTCCAGATCGATGGCCACCGTTTCGCCTTTATTGACAAAGCCGACGGTATAAGCACCCGACGGCTCATCGAGCTCGACAAACTTTTCGGTCCGGGGCAGATCGTCCAACTTGTAAGGAGTGCCGTTTATCGTGAACTCTTCGATACCGAAAGGAATGAGGTGCACGTTGTCGGCTGTCGAAGTCAGGAACGGAACCGCACCCTGGGCAAACACAAAAACGATGATGGCGATCAGGGCGATAACTGAGAATGTGGAGACAACGAGAAAAAAATTCTTGAATATCTTATCGACGACTTGTTTGCGTCCCATGGCCTCTCCTGCAAACCGCCCCCTCAATGTGAGGGGGCGGTTCAATCGGTTTTTAATGGATGGTGATCTGCTTAGAGCAGAACTCCATTTACTTCGCCGGAACCCACTTGGTCGCGGCGATTTCCTGACCCTCGGAACTCATGGCCCAATCCAGGAATGCTTGGGTCTGCGGAGCGATTGAATCACCCCGGTAAAGAACCAGGAGAGGTCGGGCGATGGGGAAGCTGCCGTTCACCACATTGGCGACGGTGGGCTCGGCGCCCTCAACAGCAACTCCCTTCACCGAATCGTCAAGGTAGCCCAGAGAAAGATATCCCATGGCGTCTTCGTTGGACGCGACAGCGGCTTTCACGCCGCCGTTGCCGTCAAACTCGGATGCACCGGCAACCAGCTGATCCTTGTAGTCGACAATATCTTCGAATGCGCCCCGGGTACCCGAGCCGGGCTCCCGGCTCACAACGGCAATGGCACCGGATTTCTCACTGGTCAGTTCGCTCCAGTCGGTGATCCGGCCGGTGTAGACGGCCTGGATTTGCTCAAGTGTCATGGCGCCGACAGGGTTGGAGGGATGAACCACCGGAGTGATGCCGTCGTAAGCGATGGCCAGTTCATCCAGACCGAAACCTTTCTCTTCGGTCTTCAAGTTGCGGCTGGACATTCCGAGCTCACTGGTGCCCTGGTTGGCGGCCTTGACGCCGTCGGAAGAACCGGTGCCGTTGGCATTGATGGAAATCTCCGGGTTCAGTTCGGTGTAGCGCTCACCCAGGAGCTCCATCAGGGGATAGACGGTGGTGGAACCGGAAACTTCGATGGTATAGGACTCGGCCATATCACCTTCGCTGCCGCCGTTGGCAACCACGGGAAGAACGGCCAATGCGGCCAGAACGACGAAAATCATTGTTTTCTTCATAAAAAATGTCTCCTTTGGACATGTACTCAGCCTTGGCCGAGTGTTTGAGATTATTAAGCCGGGGTCCTGTTATGGATTTGTATGTGATTGGTTAATTTTACGTTAATCCGCCGATTGACGTCTTCCACCGAATCTCAACATTGAAGTCACCGGCATCAACGGGTTGTCCCCGATTCCAGTCGTCGGGCAAGTCCGCCAGAAACACACGCATGATAATTTCATTGGGGCCGAAACGACACCGGCACTTCATACCGATATCCCAAAGCAGACCGTCATCCACGGTTCGAAGGGAGGTGTTCATGGAACCGGAAAACGGTCCGATCTCCTGACACCCAAGTCCAAATGACGCTTTCCATAAGTCTTCCACATCGTATTTAACGGAGCCTTCTACATACCCGTTCGGACTGAACAGACGCATGGAAAAGGAGCATTTTTTGAACTTTCGAGTGTCTTCTTCCAATGACGGCGGCGACACGATTCGATTCCAGTCGGTGGTGACGTCGAGCTGCAGGAATTCAAATTTCCAGCCAAAAGAGAGACTGCCTTCATCCTCATATTGATGCCCGACCGGAAACCGGTGATGCGAACCTGCGCGATAGTCAATGCCGAATCTGAAGCCATGAGCCGGTCTGCGCCGCCAATCCATTGCCGATTCGAGGCGGCATTCGGTCCGCTCTCCGTCGGCACTTCGAAAATACGGCGTGGTGTATATCGATCTGGAACGAAATCGCCATGGTCCTCCTGAGACACCCAGAGATAAGGAGCAGAGCACACCCGGCCGCAACGTTCCGCCGGCCGACGCTATTGAGCTCATACCAAGGACATATTTCCCGGAATAGAATCGCCAGCGCAGGGCCGCAATCCCGAGGGAGCCTGCCGGGGTTCCCTCTGTGTCCGGATACCATCCCGCATCAACGTCAGACTCCCTCAGGTGTGCCGCCTCTCCAAGGAGCTCCAGTTCAAACAGTTCCGTCTTCACCGGTACCGCCCAAAGAATCCCGGCGTCCAGATTCTCCCTCCGTTCCCATGAAACACCGGCCCTCCCGTCCCAGGGCATGACGGCAATGCCTATTCGTGAACGGGACACCGAGCGCACATCCGAACGATAAAAAGTGCGTTCCGACAACCGTCCCAGAGCGTCAGCATCGGGGTTCCGGACTTCAGAGGCCAATCCCGCGTCGCTTAGATGCCCCAGTGAAACCAGGGATGTATTCAATCCGAGCATGAAGTCGTTCGGGCATTCCGGAACAAACCGATAGGATGCACCGAGGGAATAGGCGGGGCCTCGAATAACAACGCCGGTGATGAAACGTTCCGCGCCATCCATACTTGCGATTGTTTCCAGTGTCTCTCCGCCTATAATCGGAATCCCGCAGAGGGAGTGATAAGCGAGGAGCACGAGCGGGGCATATTTAGCTTTTTTAAGGAACATAATTCCTTTGACTCCGAAAAGGTGCAATTCGCTTCAACGCAATTCGCTTGCCCTGCCCTCAGCCGATATGAGAAGATAACGTCAATCAATTCTTTGGTATCGACCTCCCCGGAGGGCGATGACCTTGCATGTCTTCGGAGGCAAAATCTTCATGGTTATTCTGACACTCAATTGCGGCAGTTCCTCCGCGAAATATCAGGTATACGATTGGGACAAAAAGGACGTACTCGGAGTCGGCGTTGTGGAACGCATCGGCCAGGAAGTATCAAATATCGAACACAATTCTCCGGGCAAGGCTGAGCACGATGCTCAGAAGCCTTGTCCCGACCATAAATCGGCCGTTGCCTGGATTATGGAAACTCTGGTTCATCCGGAACACGGATGTATGTCGGATATGAGCGCGATTAAAGCTGTCGGACATCGTGTCGTTCACGGAGGCGAAACCTTCACCAAATCCGTTATTGTTGATGACAAGGTGCTGGCCGATCTTGAGTCGGTTTCCCACCTTGCCCCTCTCCACAATCCGGCGAATCTCACCGGCATCCGAGCCGCCCAGGAGATACTGCCGGATGTGCCGCACTGTGCGGTGATGGACACAGCTTGGCACCAGACCATGCCCGACACGAGCTACATGTATGCCCTGCCTTATGATTGGTATACCGAACACAACGTTAGACGATACGGATTCCACGGCACAAGCTACATCTACACGGCCAAGCGGGCGTCGGTTCTTTTGGGGAAAGACCCAATGAAAACGAATGTGATTATTGCCCACATCGGAAACGGAGCGTCTATCTGCGCCGTCAAGGATGGAAAAGGATTCGATACCTCTATGGGCATGACTCCCCTGGAAGGTCTTGTGATGGGTACGCGTTCCGGCGACATCGACCCGGCCATAGTCACCTACATGATGAAATCCAAGAACATGACGCCCGGCGATATGGACAGCACACTGAATAAGAAAAGCGGCATCCTTGGTGTCACCGAAAAATTCATCGATAGACGGGACGTTCACGCCGGGGTGGAAAAAGGTGATAAACGCTGTGCTCTGGCGCAGAACATAGAGACATACCGCATTCGGAAATATGTCGGAGCGTATTATGCGGCTTTGGGAAAACTCGATGCCATCGTGTTCACGGCCGGAGTCGGTGAAATGAACCCGACATACCGTTGGAAGTCACTCAAGGGCCTAGAGGACCTGGGAATCGTCATCGACGAGAAGAAGAATGCCGCATCACGAAGCAGAAATGCCGAAACCTGTATTTCTACCGATGATTCTCCGGTGAAAGTTTTCGTGATTCCGACAGACGAAGAGTTGGTGATGACTGAAGATGCTTATGCACTGATGAGCGGCACTTATGATGTGCATACCTCATTTTGCTACTCGTTCCAGAGCAAAGATTATCGAAATAAGACACGAGATGCCGGCCTCGTGGGAGATATAGCCAAGAATCCCGATCTGGAACGGATTCTGGTTCGATGAAAGAGAGGCGCCCGATTCGACTGTCCATACCCAATGCGATTACCCTCGCCAATCTGGCGGTGGGTTATTTCGCTGTCATGGCGGCGTGGAATGGTCAGATCAGCACCGCCGCCATCTATATCCTGGTATGCGCCGTACTTGACTTCTTGGACGGATTCGCAGCAAGGCTGCTGAAAGCATATTCCGAATTGGGAAAACAGCTCGACTCCCTGGCCGACTTGGTCAGTTTCGGAGTCGCTCCGGCCGCCATCGCCGCGGTTCTCTTACGCAATGCCACGATATCCCGGGGATGGGACGATTCAGGTGCCGTACTGCTGACCATTATCGCCGGGAGTGCGATGATTCCTCTGTTTTCCGCACTGCGTCTGGCACGTTTCAATATCAGCACATACGACGATACGAATTTCCGGGGATTACCCGTTCCTGCCGACGCCGTGGCCTTCGCGGCCATGGGACTCATCGCCATGGACGGCGGCTGCCAGGTTCTGGATGCACTGATACTCCACCCGGTGTTTGTCTTATGTGTGATATTCCTGAACTCCTGGTTGATGGTGAGCCCTGTATCGATGTTCTCATTCAAACTCAAGAGCTACCGGCCCGCCGCCAATCGGTGGAGATATGTCTTCGCCGCCGGAGCGATCGCACTGGTTGTGATACTCAAGGGATATGGGCTTTTTCTTTCCTATCTGATGTATATACTGGCGTCTCTGGGCATGAATTTGCGAAACAAATACGGTCGAACTTAGAAGCCTGTCTAAACCAACAGGGTGTCTTTCTCGAGAGATTCCGAGGCCTTTTTTCCGACAAGATATCGGACGATAGCCGAAGCGAAGAACGCCGCCGTGCCCGGACCGCGGCTTGTGATGAGGTTTCCGTCAACGACGACTTTTTCCCCGGAGAATTCCGCATCATTCACGCTCTTTTCGAACCCTGGATAGCAGGTGAACCGCCGTCCGGTCAGCAAACCGAAATGATCCAGAGCGACGGCCGGTGCGGCACATATGGCCGCAACCAGTCCGCCTTTCATCGAAACCTCTTTACAGACACGTTCCACATCCTTCGAACCGGCCAGATTCGAGGCACCGGGCATACCGCCCGGAAGGACGACACCGTCAAATTCACCACTTAAGGATGCGGCATCGACATCGGCGGCAATTCGCAGTCCGTGAGCACCGGTCGGTGTCATGGTTCCCACACCAGCCACCACAACTTCGACACCGGCACGCCTGAGATAATCTATCGGAGTCACCGCCTCCACTTCTTCGAAACCGTCGGCTAGAAATTCTACAATCCGTGCCATGATAACCCCCGAAAAAATATTCAACGTACTATTATACAATAATTCGATCCGGCAGAATGAGGCAAGGAGAATCCTTTTGACACAAGACGGTATGCAACCCCACAGACATGAAGGAATCAACTGGTACACTTGGAATATATTTGAACCCTGGAAGGACCGACTCAGTGTTGTTCTCACCACACGTTCAGAGGGCGTCAGCCCGTTTCCGAAAAACAGTTTGAACCTGGGTCGTCGTATCGAGGATTCGGAGGCGAACATCCGTGAGAACCGACAGCGCATCTCATCGGCTCTCGGTCTGGATGGGTATTCCTGGATAGCCGCCAATCAGGTACATGGCACCGGAATCCGGAGGGCAACCGCTTTGATGTCCGAATCCCCGGGGGCCTGTGATGCAATTTTTTTAAATTCGACCGAACTGATCGCCGCAATTCTTCTGGCCGATTGCCTGCCTTTGATTTTATACGATCCTGTGCGCCATGAAGGAATGGTTTGCCACGCCGGATGGCGAGGCACAATTTCCGGTATGGCCCAAGCGGCGGTTGGCCGTATGGTGGATGTAGGAAGTCGTCGGGAGGATCTGATTGCCGCAGTCGGTCCGGGAATCGGACCATGCTGTTACGAAGTGGGAGAAGAAGTTGCCGAGATATTCCGCAAGAAATTCGGCGCCGACGACGGAATTATCACGGACAGAACGGATGCCGGTGGTGCCGTCATTGACCTTGAAGCGGCAAACCTGGCAGTTTTTCGTCAATCGGGGATTCCGAGTGAACACTTGGGCAGGGGCGGATTCTGCACGGCCTGCCGTTCCGCGGAGTTCTTCTCTCACAGAAAAGAACGAGGGCTCACCGGTCGCCATGCGGCGATGATGGCCCTCGTCTGAAACAGCTTTTTCGAATTATTTTTCGAACAGTCTTCCGATCAGACTTTTTTTGGGTTTCACAGGTGCTGTTTCGGATACCTTGGTTTCGGGTGCTTTTACACCATCAGTCTTGTCGAGAGTCTTTTCGGGAGGATTGATTTTGACCGCCTCTCCTTGTTTCCCGGCCGAAGGTTTTTTCTTTTTTTTCTTCTTTTTCCGACCACCGGATTTTGACGATCCACCGGCTCCGGTCAGTTGGAAATCTTCTCCGTATTTTTTCCGGTAGTATGCCAATCGTTCATCGATGCTGCTGTCCGAACTAATCCGTTCAACATCGGTTTTGTTAACTTTCGGTACGTTTTTACCGTCCTGAGGTTTTCGTGACGGATGAGGTTGTTTGACTTTTTTCTCATCACTCCGGCCGCGTTCCGGTCGTGATCGGTCGGAACGAACGTCCGCTCGAGGTTTCTCATGGCGGCCATCTTTTTTTGTTTCGAAATCATCCAGGCTGCCCCCGGCAATGGATGAAACCGTGGATTGTATTTTTACCGCACGAGGATCCAAAGGACGTTTGCCGCTCTTGGGAGGTTTGCTTCCCCGGCCTGATCCGTCTTGTTTTTCGATTTTCGGACGTTTTGCTTCCTCGGGACGTTTGTCTTCCCTGGGTTGCTGCGCCTCCCTAGGTCGACTGTCTTCCCTGGGTCGTCGGTCATTTCGAGGTCTTCTGTCATCCCGGCCGTCTCGACGTCCGTCTCCAACACCCATTTCCTTATATCTGTCCCGCGGTGGGAAGCGCATGCCGGTACTCTTGTCCTCGACAAGCAATTCCTCGTCGGCCCAGCTTACCGGAAGTTTCTGTCCCAGAAGTTTCTCGATAGGCCCTAATCCATAGACGTATTCTTCACACGCCATGGTAATCGTTTTTCCGGATGCACCCGCACGGGCTGTTCGACCAATCCTGTGGACATAGCTTTCCGCTTCCAGAGGAACATCGTAATTAATCACCATTTCCAATTCGTCAATATGCAGACCTCTGGCGGCGACGTCGGTGGCAACCAGGAATTTGTGATGTCCTTTCTTCACCTCGTCAACGATTTTCAGCCGTTTCGATTGAGGAAGATCGCCCATGAGGAATTCGACGGTATATCCGTTCACCTCGAGGCGCTTCGCGACTTCCCAGGCATTGTGACGAGTATTGGTGAAAATGACCGCGTTCTCCGGCTCGTCCCTCTTGAGAACACCCAGAAGCAGTTTCATCTTTTCGTCTTTACCGACGTGATAGAGTTCCTGAGTGACGGTGTCGACGGTGACTTTCTCGGGTTCAATAATCACTTCACCCGGATCGTTCATATATTCCCAGGCCAGATTCCCCACCCGAGGGTTCAGTGTGGCACTGAACAGGAGAGTGTGCCTCTCGTTGTAGGGTTTCATTGCTTTGAGGATTCTTCTGAGATCGGGGAGAAAGCCCATGTCAAACAGACGATCTGCTTCATCAATAACAAGAAAACCAAAGTCTTTCATATTGAGTTTTCGCTGCTTGCTGAAGTCAATCAGGCGTCCCGGTGTACCGATGACAATATCCAGACCTTTCTCGAGCATCTTCTCCTGAGCGCCGTACCCAACGCCGCCGTAAACAGATCCGATGGTAAAATCCAGATATTTACCCAGTAATTTGCCTTCCGCCTCGATTTGAACAGCCAGTTCACGAGTGGGAACAACAATGAGAGCTTTCTGACCGGCGTACTTCTCATCTTTCAAAAGAAGCTGGAATATTCCCAGCAGGAAGGCCGCTGTCTTTCCGGTGCCCGTTTGAGACTGGGCATAAATGTCACGATGGTTCTTGATGAGGAGGTCGAAGCATTGAGCCTGGACAGGCATCGGTGTCTTGAAACCGGCCTCATCGATTCCTTTCTGGATTCGTTCATCGAATCCGAAGTCTTCGAATGTCATGTTGCGAAATCGTTCCTTGGTATAGAGGATACATCGTCCATTTGACGAGCCTCAGTGATATTCTGCGCTTTTCGGGCCGATATCCGTTGGAAAGGATCGGACGTGGCTGACAGGATTTGATTATTCGGATATCGGATCATCAAAACCGTAAGTGTTGAATCTCCGCTTGGAAGGCATGGGTACGATCCTTCCGAGTCGTCCGTATTCCGAAGTTACCTGGTGATGTTCGCTTTCGGCTCATTGCCGAAACGCCGCCACGCGGACCGAACATGTCTCTTTGGCCCGATAGTTCACTGTAAATTACTATATACTTTGTGTTAACGAATGTCGATAGAAGAGACAAAGGCCCTCAAGTAAGGAAAGGTCCGTGCATCGAATAACCACCATCACTCTTCTCTTGTTTCTGAATACAGTACTTTGGTCTCAGACTTGGTATATTGCTCCGGCCGGGGCTTCCGGATCTCCGGAATCCGCCAGATCGGCGTCGTTTCGACCGCTTGGCGAAGGCGATGATCTGGGTGACTGGCTCCTCGATTCTCAGGGGTGGTACTGGATTCGAACCGACGTCGGTCTGGAGAGACCCACCGACGGGATTCTATTCGACGGCACCGATTTGGGCTGGACGGCGTGGTGGAATAATGTTTATGTCGGAGCTTCAGGATCCCCTCCCCCTCTGTGGGGGCCGTCTGATCCTGTGCCTCACATTGCCGATATATCCGGAACTGAGGGGCTGTCCGGCGAACTGCTGATGAAGGTGTATCTCAGGAAAGGATTCACTGCCGTTCCTCCCCTCCCCGTCACCGGGAATCTGGCGGAACTTCGGACAAAACAAGTTTACCGAGCGTTGATGGAGTACGGCATTCCTGCCTTTGTGTTCCTCTCAGGGCTGCTGCTGTTTTTCGGTTCTTTATCAGGTGGCATTATAGGCCGGAATCCCTGGAACCTGAGCGTGTCCATGTTCGGTTTCTTCACGGCTGTTTACCACATCGGGACCGTGTTTTCCATCATACCGAACATCAGTGCCGTCGTGCCGTGGATGATTCCGATCATCGCATCACGTATCGCGGCGCCCTTCGCGGTGAGTTTCTGGCGCCGTTCCATCAGTGTCGCCGGGAAGAAAGATCCCGCCGTCATATCCCTGATCGACTTTGTTCTGGCGGCATTCGTTTCAATTTGGGGTGTCATAGACCTGCTCTCACCTTCAACTCTTCCGAAATTCGCATATGCGATTCTGAGTGTCGATCCGATGCCCTGGTTCCTGGTGTGGTCGGCGACGGTCGCCTTGGTCTTATGGTTTGCAAAAACCATCGGGCGGCGTCCGAATCGCCTGAGTTCTTTGTTTCTCTGGCTGATCTCTGTCGCGGTACCGGCGGTATTCTTCTCACTGGGCTCAGGCCTAATGGAATTACCCGGTATTTTCATTGATTTGGGCTTGTCTGTATCCATCGCTGCGACGATTCCCATCGCCATTTCCAGCATGAAATCAGACAGGAAAGTTACTCATTTCGATATACTCGAGGCCCAGGAAGAAGAACCTGAAGAACTCGAACCCCTCCTTGAAGAAGCCGACAATGATGAAATCGAAATGAAAACTGTCACGGCCTCAGCACCGAAAGTCCCCAAGAACGACAACTTATTAGTCAGCCTTCGGTCCGGTCTGTATCCCGAGTCCATCCCCTGGGATATGAATTGGGACCTGGCGTCGGCCAGACAGGGATCGGCACATCCCTCAACAGGTTTCCATGAGATCTACACGGCGCCCGAGGGGAACCTCTCAGGATTTTCATTTATGGATGTCGGATCTTCGGATCTTGAATCCATGCTGTTCGCCCATATCGCCCGGAGCGAGATATTGCGGCTGCACAAACCCGGAATCCCTTTACCTCGAATCGCCCGAAGGGTTCACCGCAAAACCTCGGCGGCGGCCGGCGCGGCCGGCAGCACAATGAACGGTGTCATCGGTCGGTTTCGAGATGATACACTGTCGTTCCTGCCTCTCTCACTGCCCCCTCTGCTTCTGAAACGAAACGCTGCAGGCAAAATCATCACTCTCCAGCCATTCGAGGGGCAGGCCGCCAATCCGGCTTTGGGAAGTCCGAGATTTGGCGAAAAGGGATTGAGAACAGTGAATGTCTCCATGTTCGGCGGAGATGTTATGGCCATCTATACGCCGGCCCTGCTCGAAGCGGTCTCACCCGGGGGTCGGTTATGGGGAGTACGGGGATTGGCCGAGGCATTGAAGAATTCCAAGGGAATGAAATCTGAAGAAATTGTGGCGGATATCATCGGTTCTTTGAAGGATTTCATCGCCAGGGACAGACTGGATTTTCCACTCCAGATTCTAATAATCAGAAAACGCTGAAAGATTTTACCAGCGATCCTGCTTCACGTCGTCAACAGTCCGCCGAAAACGGTTTTCTCGATGTATTTTCGAGGCAAGTTCGGCCAGAGACTTGCCGTCTGTCTCAGATGCCGCAATCACGGCGTTGATCGAACGGTTCTCAAGAAGCGGCAGTCCTACGGTCCAACCCAGTCCTTTTCCCTCACCGGGAGTATCGACAATAATGACAAGATCATAATCGGCGGCCATGGCCGAAAGTACATCGTTCTCCACCGGACAGATAAATCTCATGGAGAATACCCTCACAGAGAAACCTATCTTGATAAGGCGATCAGCTGCTCTCACGGCCTCTTTTGCCATATGACCGGCTGCGATGAAGAGAACCTTCCCGGCGTTGCCGGCGACATTCTCCTTGACGATTATCCCTGTTCCGGTCTGCCAGTCGGACTTCAGCACGGTTCTCGGAGACAGCGCTGCAGTCCCCGGTTGAACCATCAATATGGATTTCTGATGCTCCAGAGCCCAATTGATGCCGCCCGCCAAATCCGTATCGTTGGCTGGAGTGAGGATGGGGCTCGAGGTGACAGCCTGAAGTATTGCCGCCCCCGGGCTATGGTTTTCAGAAAGGAAAATCATCCTTGGTATCGCTGATTGACCGACCAGATAGGCGGCGTGAACAGCCTCGTCCCCGGTAACGGCCATTATCGGAACCAGATTGGCGGCAGCCAGGCATCTTGCCGCGAGAAACCTCTCATTGATTTCCAATTTTTGGTCAAGATAGATCGGTTTTTCCCCTGTCCAGGAGCCGCAAGAGAACGGCAGCTCCCACTGAAAACTTCTCGGCTTGATGTCTGTTTTCGGCCATGAAGCCACATGATGGAAATTGATGACCCCGGTGTCGTCATTACTGAAAAAACCACTTTCATTTTCCCGGACCAAGGGGAAAAAACGTTCGAGGATTCTGGTGATGAATACAGGATAGCGATGCCCCGATTCTCCGGGAGTTCTGGGAAGTGCTGCCAGCAGTATTCGTCGTACATTTCGACCCTGAGTCGAAACAGCTTCGTCAATACGTTTCCAGAGTTCGGGAGTTGCGGCGAATCCATCGAATGTCACACAGAAAATACGGGCAGTTCCGCCATCACCCCGGGTACGGCGGCCTTTATCAACCGCTTCCCAGGCCAGACCGCCTTGTTCCACCGGCCATATCACCTTATCGCTTTCAGTCACTTTACGGCGCAGCGACAACGCTGCCTCGGAGGCTGATAAAGCGGGTCTCGGATCGATGCCGCGATTTCCGGCCAGGGAGATGATGGATTCGTTAAGAGACTCGAAGGTCAATTCTCTATATCTCCGGACATGAAAAAGCGGTCACGCATTGGCAGTGACCGCTCTTCTTTAGTTTTTTGGATAGTCAGAACCGTTACTTGTTCTTGTGGCGGTTCTTTCTGAGTTTTTTCTTTCGCTTGTGAGTGGCTATCTTCTTTCTCTTGCGTTTTCGTCCACAGGGCACTGTATTGGTCTCCTAAAAAAATGTTCTGGTGCTGAGTGCTCGGGAAGTATGACGTTAGGCGTCAACTTGGTCAAGGGAGAGGATTTACCTCGCCGAAGCCATAAACGACTCGATTGTGTCTACGAGGCCCCCGGATATCCGAGGATTGAGGGAGACGTCAAACCATAAAACGTTGGGAAGGGAGTTGAAAAATGTCATCTGTCTCTTGGCGTAACGTCGTGTATTGCGGAGAATAAGTTCTCTGGCCTCTTCCACCCGGCGCATCTCTCCCTCATCATTTCTGAACCACTCTCTGTAACCAATGGCCTTCATACCGGGATGATGCGGTCGGGCACCGCCCGATATCAGCGTTTTTACCTCGTTTTCCAGCCCGGCGTTCAGCATGGATTCAACTCGTTCTTCGATGCGCCGGTACAGTTCCGCCCGCTCACGCTTGAGGCCGACGCACAGGATACGGAAATCGGTCCTCGGAATATCCGGAACCGGATAATCCGAGAGAGGTCGGCCGCTTTGGGCATACACCTCCAAGGCTCTGAGTATTCGATATCTGTCGGCGGGAGCGATTCGTCCGGCGCTGACCGGATCGATACCGGCCAGTTCTCTGTGGATATCGGCATCGTCCCTGTCCCCCCATTCCTTTTCTATACGGGCGCGAATTTCCGGATCCGCCGGCGGCGTCTGCGGAACCCCGACCAGCCATGCCTTGAGGTAATACGCCGTTCCTCCTGAGATGAACGGCACACGGTTTCGTTGAAGAATATCCGCAATGGAAACGTCGGCTCGATGGCAGAATTCTCCCACGTCGAAACGTTCGGTATAATCGAGGAAGTCGATAAGATGGTGGGGAATATTTCGAAGAGTTTCAGTGTCCGGTTTGGCGGTTCCAATGTTGAGGCCGCGGTATACCTGAAGAGAATCGGCGCTCACGATCTCGGCCCTGCCGGCGAAATATCGCGCCAATAGAGAAGTTTTTCCGACACCCGTGGGCCCGAAGACTATAATGACTTTCGGAGGATCAGTCCTGCTTGATGCTGTACTGGACATCTTCCGTGACGATCTCTTTGATGGCCAGGGACACAATTTTGCCCCCGGCGGATTCCAATTCCTCGGAACCGGCCATACTGATCTGTTTCGCACGGTGAATTGCCGCGTTAGTGAGTTCGTACATGTTCTTATCTGCGGAAACCAAGTTTCCCAGAGGGATATTCGAGTTATGCTTTGTCATGGAAGCGCCTCAAGTTTTTCAGAGTGAACATATTATAGCGAAACCGCCCGCTGATAGTCTATACGGGCGGGTCGGCACGCCTATTTCATTTCCGGAATAACCGGTCTCCAAGAGGAGGGATTACCATAGTCCAATCCCTCAGGCAGGTCGGATGGCCGGACAGGCTGCCAGACCTGATTTCGCCCGAATGGTCCAATCTTTCCTCGGACCACCAGGTTGTTTCCCTCCCGCCACATTTCGCTGGCGTAGACTTTTCCTTCCTTAGGATCGCAAATATTGCCTCTCTTCCACTTGCTGCCGCGATCTTCCATGTCCCAGATGATATCCATACCGGCATAGAATGGATCGCCGATGACTTTTTCAGCCCGATCGCCGGGTCGATTGATCATATCTTTCATGACGCCTTCGTCAAAAGTGACTACCATGCGGCCATAGAGTTTACCCCGATATTCGTAAATGTAGGTGAACATCGTCGAGTCACCCGTGTTCTCGTCCACACCACGCCAGAGGCCTGTGACATCTTCTGCTGCTGACAAGGCGAAAGCGGTAAGCAGAAACAGAGAAATGATAAGGAACCCTTTTTTCATGAAGTACTCCTGAAAGTGATTTGACGCGATTATATTCCGGAGTGAAGCCGTTCGCAATCTGATGTTTCATTCCCCGGGGGTGAGAAGCCATGTCCTTGCGAGTTTCCCGATCGAAGAAATTGACCGAAAAGAGCAGTGTCTTCTGATTCGGCCCATCCTTGGAACTGGTCGTGTGGCGACGGCCCGAGGGAACGGTGTTGAATGAGACGTAAGAGAACTCTAGATTCTATCACCTTGAACATTCTATTCTTCATATCATGACACTTGAAGGCCGCACGGCGATGGTGACAGGCGGTGCCAGGAGACTCGGAGCAGCTATTGTCCGAGGACTTGCAGCAAACGGATGCCGAACAATTATCCATTGCCGCAATTCGATGGAGGAAGCGAAAATACTTGCCGGTGAAATCAGAAACGGCGGCGGTAAAACCCAGGTTGTCCGGCGAGATCTTGCTGATCCCGACGACATTGCGCTCTGGTTCGAATCTTTAAGCGAAGAAATCGGAGAAATCGATATCCTGGTCAACTCCGCATCGGAATATATCCGCGACCGGTACGAGACGATGAGCCCCGCGGACCTGAACCGATCGATGGCGATTCACGCCGTCTCTCCTCTGGCCATGATAACCGCCATGAAAGGCCGGAACACGCCGGGAGCTGTCGTTAATTTACTTGATACCCGTACATCCGGTCCGGATCCCGGGCACGCCTCCTACCATCTCGGCAAGCGGGCACTCGCCGCATTGACTCGTGAACTGGCCGTCGAAATGGCGCCTAATATCCGGATAAACGCCGTCTCTCCGGGCATAGTCCTTCCAGCCGAAGGCAAAGACCCGGATTGGATCGAAAGAATGGCCTTGACAAACCCTATGGGCAGGTGGGGACACGAAGGGGATGTGGTGGATGCCGTGCTGTATCTGATTCGGGCTGATTTCGTCACCGGAGAGATTCTCCATGTCGACGGCGGACGTCATCTGAACGGCTGCAGAAATGAATAGCAATCCGGGAGACAGAATTCACATCCGCGATCTCACCGTAACCACGGTGATCGGTGTGTACCCCGAGGAACGTGATATCAGGCAGGATCTGATTCTCAACGTTGAAATCATGACGGACCTGAAGGAAGCCGGTCTGACGGATGATTTTGAGCGAACCATCGATTATGACACACTGACCGAAAAAATATCGGAATTGGTGGAGAACTCGTCATTTAAGCTCATCGAATCCGTGGCGGCATCTGTTGCTGATTACATTCTGGGCGTAACGGGTGTGAATGCATGCAGGGTGACGGTAGACAAGCCCGGGGCTGTTCGCCGGGCACGAAGCGTGGCGGTGGAAATTTTCAGAGATCAGCAGTCCGGGGGCTGATTCGGCATTGGCGCCCCAGCATGCCGCACGCGGCTTGTATGCCTTTACCCTTGCTTTTACGGGTCCGGCATTCTCTCCCCGAGGATCTTATGATATCGAAAAAACGATCCACCGAGTCATCGGACGGCGCCGGCCAGGGAGATGAAGACCGGGGATGGTAGGGAATCAGATTCACTTTCGCCTCCAGGCCGTCCATCCATTGAATCAGCTTCTCCGCATCGTCTTGAGAATCATTCACCCCGGGTATCAGGACATATTCGACGAACAGGGCGTCTTTGATCCGGGATTGAGGCGCGTCCAACAGCGCAGATTTTAACACGCCCAAGGGCCAGGTCTTATTGATCGGCATCAGCCGGTTCCGGACCCGGTCGGTGGGAGCGTTCAGACTGACCGCCAGGTGAAGAGTTCTGTAGGCCCGATCAGGATAACGATGTTCCAATTCCGTCAGCTTCCTGATTCCGTCCACATGACCCGAGGTGGAGATGGATATTCGTCTTTTGGGAACGCCCGGTCCTTTGGGGTCCGAGAAGATATCCACCGCCCTCATGACATTGGTGAAATTATCGAACGGTTCACCCATTCCCATGAAGACCAGATTTCGGGGTATGAGGGATAATCCGAATTTGACCGACGCCCATTGGGAAACGATTTCTGCTGTGGAGAGATTGCGTATGAATCCCATTTGAGCTGTTTCACAGAATGAACAGCCTCGAGCACAGCCAACCTGGCTCGAAACACAGAGGGTGTGCCATTCGGCCATGGGTATGAGGACGGTTTCGGTTAATGCCCCGTCGTTAAGCTTGAGTGTAAACTTTTTTGTTCCGCCGTCATCGATGTTGTCACCGATGTCCGGGACTTCCACGGACAAATCCTCGCCGATACGTCGGGCCAGATCCGGCACCGGCCGGAATTCCGGCACCCCCCCGACATCGGCGTTCCCCTCCTGATACAGATGGCGGAAGAATGCTTCGGCGTGGTAGGGACCCTTGCCGTAGTTTTCTTTGAAATCTCGTATGAGATCGTTTCTGCTTCTGTCGAATCCGCTCAAAAAATCATCCCTCACACCGTATCCGGTCGATTCCAGAAAACTACCGCCAGACACCGACCAAAGCAAGTCCCAATGAGCTTGACTCAGCCGTTTCCCGGCCTTAGTGTGATGTCTTATGAGCCAATCGACCGTTTTTGACTTACTTGGAAGCACCGGAGACAACCGGGAAGTCCGTGCAAAGGGCTGGATTCGCACGAAGCGCGACAGCAAAAACATCATATTTTTTGAAATCAACGACGGATCCTGCATGAAGGGTCTCCAAGTCGTCGTGGACAAGGAACAAGGGATCGTGGATGACGTCCTGAATCCCAAGCTGACCACCGGAGCCAGCGTGGATGTGGAAGGCCGGCTTGTTCCGTCACAAGGTAAAGGACAAGGTGTCGAGCTTCTCGCAGAGACCGTGGAAGTCCTAGGTGAAGCTCCCGAAGACTATCCTCTTCAGAAGAAACGACATTCCTTTGAGTTTCTCAGGGATATCGCCCATCTTCGCCCGAGAACCAACACCTTCGGTGCCGTCACCCGGGTCAGAAATACACTCTCGGCAGCCGTCCACGTTTTTTTCCAGGAACGCGGCTTCCTGTGGATTCACACACCCATCATCACCGGCAGTGACGCGGAGGGGGCCGGGAACATGTTTCAGGTCACCACCCTGGATCCATCAGCTCCCCCAAGGAATGCCGAAGGAGAGGTGGATTACAGCCAGGATTTTTTCGGCAAAAAGGCCCACTTGACCGTCAGCGGGCAGCTGCAAGTGGAGAATTTCGCCTGTTCCATGAGCAATGTTTACACATTCGGTCCGACATTCCGGGCCGAAAATTCCAACACATCCCGACATCTCTCGGAATTTTGGATGATAGAACCCGAAATGGCATTCTGCGACCTGGATGGAAATCGTCACCTTGCCGAGGATTTCATCAAATATCTTCTTTCCCGGGTTCTTGAGAATTGCGAGGAGGATATGGATTTTTTCAATCGCTGGATTGAAAAGGGTAATCTGGAGAACCTGAGAAAAGTTCTGGAGACGCCTTTTGCCCACCTCACCTATACCGATGCCATCGCCGAATTGGAAAAGGCCTCATCCTCATTCGAGTTCAAACCTTCTTGGGGTATTGACCTCCAGGCCGAACACGAAAAATTTCTGACCGAATCCGTGGTTGGCGGGCCCCTCACCGTGACCGATTACCCGAAGGATATCAAAGCATTCTACATGAAGCAGAACGACGATGGTAAAACAGTCCGGGCCATGGATGTCCTGGTTCCCAGGCTCGGTGAAATCATCGGCGGCAGTCAGCGGGAAGACAATTTTGATAAACTCCATTCCCGTATCACCCAGATGGGGATGGATCCGCAAGAATATGACTGGTACCTCGATCTGAGAAAATACGGCAGTGTGCCGCATTCCGGATTCGGGTTGGGATTCGAAAGGATGGTCCAATATGTCACCGGCATGCAGAATATCCGGGACGTCATTCCCTTCCCCAGGGCGCCAAAAACCATATCGTTCTGAACTCCCGGAGTGAAAACACGGTCGCTTCATGAAATCAACCGGAACGGTTCACATACTGAACAAAAAGAATGACTAAATTCCGCTTCACCGACATCACGGAGGTGAGACAGTATGAATGAATTGCAGCAAGCCTACGGAGTTGCCAGAGAAATCTATTCCACAAACCGCAAATCCGGGATGACTCCGGATACGGCGTTCAGTCGGGCGGTATCCAAGCTGACAATCCTTTATCCTGGACTGTCACCCCTAAGAATCCGGGAAATTGCCACACTGGCGATGGTTTAATCCCACCAAGAATATTTCCCTCAAATCGGATATCCCGTTAGAATACAGTTATGGCTGATGAAGAGATTCTGATATTCTCGGGTACGGCGAGTATGGCACTGACAAAGTCCATATGCGAATGGCTGGAGGTTCCGGTTCGGAAGGCCCATTGTCGAACGTTCTCCGACGGGAACACCTTTGTCCAAGTCGGCGAGAACGTTCGGGGACATGATGTTTTCATCATTCAGTCGACGATCCATCGAACCAACGATAAATTCATGGAACTTCTCTTCTGGGTTGATGCCTTCAAACGGGCCAGCGCAGCCACTGTCACCGCCGTGATTCCGTATTTCAGTTACGGCAAGGGTGACAAGAAGGATGAGCCTCGAGTGTCCATACGCGCCCGGGTCTGCGCGGATGCCTTGGAGGCCGTCGGATGCGACCGGGTGGTGACGATGGATCTCCATTCGCCCCAGATTCAGGGTTTCTTCCGCATACCAGTGGATAACTTGCTGGGGCTTAGGGCCTTGGGCGATCAAATCAGGAAAGACGGCTATGACGATATTGTTGTCGTGGCGGCTGATACAGGTTTCGCCGAAGAGGCCAGGAAGTTCGCCCGATACCTCGGCGCACCGGTGGCCATCAGCGTAAAGCAGCGGCCGAACCACAACGAAAGAGCGGAAGTCATCGATATAATCGGCCAGGTTGACGGCAAAATTGCTCTTCTGGTTGATGATTTCGTTATCTCAGGCGGGACACTGATTGAAGATGCGCACTATTTGATGAAAAAGGGCGCCAAGAAAGTGATGGCGGCGGTCACTCACGGTGTATTTTCCGAAGGAGCACTGGCCCGGCTGGGGAGTTCAGACATTGACGCGCTTTATGTGACCGACAGTGTTGAAAACAGGCCGGAGCCCTTAACCGACATCATCCGCATCGTCCCTGTTGCCGCGTGCTTCGGTGAGGCGATACAAAGGATTTCCCGTCGTGAATCCATCAGCGCAATGTTCAAGGACTAGATTTCTGAAAACGTTACCACTCCTTTACGAGGCCGGTCCATCCGTCCTATTCTGGATCTGAAATCAAATGACCGGGAAACCGGTGCAGGAGAGACATACATGACTTTGGTGATTATGGCAGCCGGTATGGGCAGCCGATATGGTGGAATCAAGCAAATCGATCCCATGGGTCCCAGCGGTGAAATAATTCTGGATTATTCTGTGAGAGATGCCGTGAAAGCCGGTTTTGATCGGGTCGTCTTCATCATCCGTAAAGACATAGAAAAAGCCTTTAGAGAAACCGTAGGCAATCGTTTTACGGGTAAGGTTGATGTTGAATACGCCTTTCAGGAACTGGACGATCTCCCGGCCGGATTCACTGTTCCTACCCAACGCGAAAAGCCATGGGGCACCGGCCAAGCCATACTGGCGTGCCGGGACATCATTGATGAATCCTTCATTGTTATCAACGCAGATGATTTTTACGGGGCCGAAGCCTTCATTGAAGGAGCCAAAGGCCTCAAATCCGTGGATCCGGCAAAGCTCGACGGCTTTCTGGTTAGTTATCGTCTCTCCAATACACTCAGCCCTCACGGATATGTCACACGAGGGGTATGCGAAGAACAAAACGGATTGCTCTCATGTGTGACTGAGCGGTTCAAAATCGGCAGAAATGCAGACGGTGTGGTGGAATACCAGGAAGAAGACGGAAGTCATCCCATGACGGGCGAGGAACTTGCGTCTATGAATTTCTGGGGGTTCTCCCCGGCGATTTTTCCCGAACTCGAACGACGTTTCATTGAATTCCTGAAAGAGAACGGGCATGGAATGAAGACCGAATACCTCATCCCTTCTGAAGTTGATGCGTTAATCAGTTCCGGAAAGATGTCGGTGAAAGTACTTAAAACCGAGGCATCTTGGTTCGGTGTCACATATCCGGAGGATAAACCTTCGGTCAAAGCGACATTGAAATCCCTGGTTGAACAAGGTATATATCCCTCCCCGCTCTGGTAATGAACCCAAGTCCCGCCGAAGCAGTTCGTACAGCGCGAGTTTTACTCTGGGGCGATAGTCTCACTGAGGGAAGACCGGGAGTGGCGTTCGCCGATTTCCTCGCTGAATCCAACCCACATGTACGTTTTGAGAACAACGGTCGAGGTGGTGATACGGTATCCAGTCTGTTAACGAGATTATTGGAAGTACCGGCGCCTCCGGAGAATGAAAAAGCCGATCTTGCCGTCCTGTGGATCGGAGTCAATGATCTTTTCGCTGAAGTTCTACCCGGATATGCCCTGTGGAAGACCGCCTGGGGACAGCCGCCTTCCCGGGATATTGATGCCTTCATCGACATTTTCAAATCTATCCTCGAACGACTCACCACCCACGCCCACCGGATACTGGTTCTACCACCCCTTTTTGTGGGAGAAGATCCGAGGACGGAAATGAATCAACGAATTCGTGAGTGGGGAGACAGAATATCCGTGGAAATCTCAGGTCTTGGAAACTGCCGCTTCGTGGATATCAGACCGTTGATGCCGCTGACACCCACAAAACAGTCCCGCTTCCTCCCGGTGAATCCGTGGGCAAAGATTGCCGAATCCGTGAAAAACCTGGCGCCCGCCGACTATGATGAAGCCAGCATCAGACGGGGACTCACCTGGACTTTCGACGGCATACATCTGAATTCGAACGGTGCAAGAACGGTCAGTCGCATTCTCACAAATATTTTTCCGGAAGAAGGATTGTAATGCCGCCGCAAATCCCG